>CAHJWO010000054.1 GCA_903642295.1 PVC group bacterium
CTTACTCAGGATGACAGAAAAGATCCGTAAATCCCTCTTTTGCCTCCTGGTTTGCCTGACCGCACTCACCGGGTGTGATTCGCCGGGGCAAAGCGGAATGCGCGCGGCCCTCCTGGCCCAGCGCAACGCTGTTTATTCCGAACCTGCGGGAGACTATTTTATCGGTCGCCGCTACTATAATCCTAATTACAAGTTCTGGGGTTACATCCGGCGACCAGGTCAGCCCTGGAGCGCGGCGCAGTTGGTCATGCTCAATGAAAAGCAAAAGCTCGCCCCTGACCGCGAGGAGAACCAGGTTGGCGCAGATAATAACTGCCAATACCGCGTGTATGGCCAATTCACGGGGGACACCGTTTATGAACCCGTCAGCAACCACGTGTATCCCGAGTTTTTGTTGACGGGGTACACGCTGACCGACCGAAATCCTCCGTCCATTTTTGCTCCGGGTGCATCATTACCGTCCACGGCAATCATGAAACCGGATTGAGGGCGGCTTTGACGGCCCTTCGGCTCGTCACAGTCGCTCAGGATGACAGACGCGACGGGAACACCGCGCGAGGCTGATCCAAGCGGGGACGCCGCCAGAGCGCTTCCCGATTGATCAAGCCTCGGCGGTAGCCGCAGGGAGCGAATGATTGATCGAAGATGTCAGACGCAACGTCTGCCTGTCCGCTGCCGCCCACGGACGTTCCCGAACGCGCGGCATCAGGAACCTGTATTCCCGCTCCACTTCAATTTCCGCCGGGCCAGCTCGAAGAAAGGCAGATCGGGCATCATGGCGAGTTGCAGGTTCCGCTCCGAACGCCGGATGCGTACCACGTCCTGCGCCTTCATGGCAACGGCGCGCTGGCCGTCCACCGTCAGGTAAATCTCGTCCTGCTGGTTGGACAAGCGCACTTCCACCAACGCCTGATCACCGATGATGACCGACCGGTTCGTCAGCGTGTGCGGACAGATCGGCGTAATGGCGAAGACGCTGGACTCCGGCGTCAGCAACGGACCACCTGCCGAGAGCGAGTACGCGGTGGAGCCCGTGGGGGTGGCGACAATCAGGCCATCGGCGTTGTACTCGGTCAGGAGCGCGCCGTTCACCCGCGTCTCCAACCGGATCAGCCGGGAAAGCGCGCCCCGGCTGATGACGGCGTCGTTCAACCCCAGGTGCGACTCGATGCACGCTCCCTCCCGCACGACCGTCACATCCAGCAGGGCGCGGTTGCTGAGCAGGAAACTGCCCGAGACGATGCTGCGTACCGCCTGCCGGTAGTCCGCCGGTCCCAGGCACGTGAGGAACCCCAGCGTACCGAGATTGATCCCGAAGATGGGCCGCAGATTTTCGCCCAGCGCGTGAACGGTGCTGAGGATGGTGCCGTCCCCTCCCAGCACGATGATCAACTCGCAATCTCCGCCGAGCGTTGGCACCGACTGCCCGACGGCGGCGTTCCCGATCAACGTCGCGGTGGCGTGGTCGAGGCGCAGGGAAACACCGTGGCGTGAAAACTCCTCTTGCAGGGCATGGGTCAACTCGGCGACGCCAGCCTTTCTCGGGTGGCTTACCAGGCCGATCACTTTTGGAGACATGCGAGAAATTCCTTGTTGCCGCTGGTGCCGAGGATGGGGGAGTCGATTACCCCCGTCCAGCGCCAATTCGGCAGGGATGCGGCGGCGTGGGCGCGGACTTTTTCCACGGCGCGTTCGTGCTGCGCCGCGTCGCGGACGATCCCGCCCTTGCCCACGGCGGAACGCTCCAGTTCAAACTGCGGCTTGATCAGCGCCAGCACCGTTTTTCCCGGTGCGGCCGGGTCGTCCCGCGACGAAAGGATGCCGCAGGCCGGGGGCAGGATGAGCGTTAGGCCGATGAAGGAAACGTCGATCACGCACAAGCTGATGGCTTCCGGAAAATCCTCGGGCGTCAGATACCGGGCGTTCACTTTTTCACGCACCACGACGCGCGGATCGCTGCGGATTTTCCAGTCGAGTTGGCTATGGCCCACGTCGTAAGCGTAAACCCGTGCCGCCCCGTGCTGGAGCAGGCAATCCGTGAAACCACCGGTGGAAGCGCCGATGTCCAGGCAGGTGCGGCCCGTGGGGTCTACGCCGAAGTGCCGCAACGCCCCTTCCAGTTTGGTCCCCCCCCGGCTCACGTAACGGTCCCTTTGTTGAACTTGGATGACGGCGTCGCTGGCGAAACGCGTGCCCGGCTTGTCGGCGGTGCGTTCGGCGACCGTGATTTCCCCCGCCAGAATTGCCCGTTGCGCTTTTTCGCGGCTCTCGAACAGCCCACGCTCGACCAGCAAGCAGTCCAGCCGCAGCTTCGCGTTAGTTCTCGAGTGCATGACGACCGTGGAAAAGAGATTGCATCCCCACAACCTCTGTTCAATGGAATGCATAGCCGCCTGCACAGCAAACGGCCTTAATTTGTCCCGGTTCGTGGTGGGGAGGGCGGTGGTTCGTGAACAAGGATGATTCCGGTAAGAATTTTATGACCAGAAGGGCCCGCGAAAAACAGGAACTGCGATTCAAAATTCTGGAAGCAGCGCGCGAGTTGTTCGCGGCCGGCGGGGAGGAAGCGGTCACGTTACGGGCGGTTGCCGAAAAGATCGAGTATTCGGCCACGACCATTTACCTGCACTTCGCCGACAAGGACGCGTTGCTCGGCGAATTATGCGCGACGGACTTCCTGGCGTTCAGCCGGATGTTCAAGCTGGCCGAACGGGTCAACGATCCCATCGAACGTCTGCGCAAACTGTCGGCGGCCTACGTGGACTTCGGTCTGCAGAATCCCGCGCATTATCGTTTGATGTTCCTGCCCTCCGCGCCGAGCGCAAAATCGTCGGCCCAACCGGGCGCGGCGCGGGGTGCAGCCATCAGTGCGAACCTAGCGCCGACGACCGACCAGGATGCCGTGAAGGCGGGTCCGTACGATTTTCTTTATACGGCGGTGTTCAAGGCGATGGCGGCTGGTTGTTTCAAGCCGGAGCATCAGGATGTGGCGGGCATTGCGCAGTTGATTTGGGGCGGACTCCACGGCGTGTTATCCCTCCACTTCGTCCGGGCGAAATATCCCGCCATCGCCTGGAAACCCATCGGCACCTCGACCGAAGCGATGATCGACTGTCTGCTGGACGGACTCACGAACGATGGACGCCGGCCGGTGGGCTCGCCGAGGTGAAACCTCGCGTTGGTCAACCAGGATCTACCGCCTCTTCGTAACAATCTTCCAGCGCCTGAATCTGCCGTTCCGCCGCGAAGTTCGTCCGCACGCTGGCCGCCGCGGCGGCGGATAGCTTTTCCAGGAGACCGGCATCCCGGGTCAGTTGGAGAACGGCCTGTCCGAGTTCGCGTGGCGACCGTTCGGGCACCAGCAGGCCGTCCGCCGCGTGGGTCACCGCTTCGGGAATCCCGCCGTGGAATGTCGCCACCGGCGGCAACCCGGTGGCCATCGCCTCAAGCAGCGCATTGGGCACGCCCTCCCGGTCCCCCGCCCCCGTGGTCTCGCTAGGATGCAAGAAAAGGTGCGCTTGCCGGTAAAGCTCGAGCAGTCGCGCCTGCGTACACCACCCGAGAAGTTCCACGTTGTTCTCCAACCGTAGCTCTGCCGTCAGCGCGCGGATCTCGTCCGCCATCGGCCCGTTGCCAGCAATGACCAGACGCGATTCCGGCCAGACGTCGGCCACCTCGCGCATGGCGTGGAGGGTGGTGGGCAGCCCTTTCTTACCGATCAATCGGCAGGCTTGGAGAAAAATCCAGCGCCCCTCGGCGGGGGGTTGCCGGACGGCGGGGGTCAGGTGCCCGAGCGGGATGGCCGTGCGGTTCAGCCGCAGCTTTCCCCGCGGACAGCCGAGTTCCGCCAGACGATCTAGCAGCGATTGGCTGCGCGCCAGCACCAGCCGCGCGTGGTCGAACACCTCCTGCAAGGTCGCCGGGTCGCTGGACCTGTAGGCATCAGACATCACGTCCATCCCGTGGAAACTTACCACCACCGGTCCGCCCCAACGCCGGAGCATCGGCAGGTATTTTACCGCTTTATGGCCGTAATAGACGTGCGCCAACTGCGGTCGGTGTCGCCGCAGCAAATCGACGAGGTTATAAGCATCGTCATACACCGGCGGCGGGGGCGGCGCGGGTGGCTTCGGCTTCTCCGGCGGCGGCCATTGCTTGAGCAGATGCTTATAATAGAAGCGCCGGATGAAGTTGCCGCGCTGCCGTTGCTTGCGGCGCTTGGTCCGCAGCGCGGGCGGCGGCTTTTCCATCACGACCAGCGGCTCGAATGGAAAAAGCTCCGGGTGCAGCCGCCGCTCGGTGAATACGACCGTACGGTGCCGCGTCAACCCGGTAATCTGCCGATAGACGCTCTGCATCTCCGGCTTGAGGAACGTGCCACAAAGGCTCGCCACCAGCGGCTTGGCAAAGAGCTTGACTCCCATGTCCGGCAAAGGCCGCGTCAGGCCGCCCGCACGCGCCCGGCATCCAACACCCACTGGTACTGGGTTTCCAAGCGTTGGATCTGAGCCCGCTGCTCGAAGTTTGCGGTGATGTGCTCGGACGCCATCTGGCCCATTTTGGCCCATTCCTCGCCCGACTCCGTCATGCGCCGGAGGGCAGCACACAAGGCCGGAGGGTCTTTTTCGGGCACCAGCAGTCCGGTCAACCCATTTTCGACCGCTTCGGGAATGCCGCCGTGCAGGGTGGCGACGACCGGCAGCCCGCTCGACATGCCTTCCAGCATCGAATTGGGGATGCCTTCTTGATTCGCGTCGGCCATCAACTCGCTGGGATGAAAGAAGATGTGCGACGCCACGTAGAGCTGATACAACTTCGCCTGGCTCAGAAAGCCGGGAAAACGTACGCTTTTGCCCAGACCGAGTTTCGCCGCGCAGTCCTTGAGTTCCGCCAGCATCGGCCCGTCGCCCGCGATGACGAAAGTCGCGTTCGGATGATCCTCCCGGAACATCGCAAACGCTCGCAACGCGGTGATCAGCCCCTTCTTGGGAATCAAACGGCACGCCTGCACCAACTGCCAGCGTCCTTCGGACGGGGGTATCCGCCGCACGAAGGGAAATTGCTCCAGCGGCACGCCCGTGCGGTTCAGCGCCAGCCGCTCCGGTGGACACCCGAGCTGGACGAGCTGGTCTTTCAGCGATTGGGAGCGCGCCAGCACCAGCGGCACCGTTTGCAGCATCTCGCGCAGCATCGCCGCGTAGCCCGGCTGGTGTTCGCGGATCGTGATGTCCGCCCCGTGGAACGACACGATGCAGGGCTTGTCCCACGCCTTGATGAATGGCAGCAGGTGGACCCCGGTGTGACCAAAGTAAATGTGCATCAACTGCGCCCGCCGCCGCCGCAGGATGCCGTTGAGCACCTGAAATTCGCCCCGGTAAACGACCGCCTCGCGCCGGAGGATGTATTTGAGGTAGAAACGCCGCAGGAAGTTCTTGGTCGGCTTCCCGACGAGTTCCACGTCGTCGAACGGATACCGCTCGGCATTCAACCGGCTTTTCGCCATGACAAACGTCTGGAACGTCCGCAGCCCGGTCACCTGCCGGTAGATGTGCGCCATTTCGCGCTTGAGGAAGGTGGTGCAGTAGCTGGCAACTACGGGAGTCTCGGACATAGGGCAGACGTGTCGGATTTGTCGGGGAGGAACGGGACGTTGTCGATCATTAAATCCGCTGGATCTGACGTACAACTTTCGTGTCGAAAGGCTGGGAATCCTGATCCCGAGGGAATCCGCCGAGATTGCCGTTGGGGATGCGTATCGCCGTCTAAGTCGTACCGGATGGTACCGCATCTTGTACCGAAAGCAGGCGGTGCAGCACTTTCATCAGGATATCGACGCCCTGATTTTCCGAGGCACTGACGGGAATGACCTCGATCTTCGGGTACCGCGCTCGAAAGGCCGTCAGATGTTCGTCGGCGTCGGACAAGTCCATCTTGTTAGCCACCACCAGCCAGGGCCGTTCGCCCAAATTCGAGTGGTAGAGCGAAAGTTCCTTGCGTAACGACGCCAGGTCTTCCAACGGGTTTCTCCCTTCGCTGCCCGCCATGTCCACCACGAAGATCAGCAGCTTGCAGCGCATGATGTGCCGCAGAAACTCGTGTCCGAGACCCACGTTGCGGTGCGCGCCTTCGATCAAGCCCGGGATGTCCGCGATGGTAAAGCGCTCATACGTCCCGGGAAACTCCATGACGCCCACCAACGGATGGAGCGTGGTAAAGGGGTAGGCGGCCACCTTCGGGTGCGCGGCGGAGAGTTTGCCCAGCAACGTCGATTTGCCCGCGTTGGGATACCCGACCAGACCGGCATCCGCGATCTTGCGCAGTTCGAGGTAGAAATATCCCTCCTCGCCGGGCGTGCCGGGGTCGGCGCGGGTCGGTGCCTGGTTGCGCGAACTCTTGAAATGGACGTTTCCGCGCCCGCCCCGCCCCGCCTTGCACAGGACGTATTCCTGGCCGTTTTCCGTCAGGTCAACCAGCGTCTCCAGTTCCCCCGCCCCGAATTCTTCGGGCGGCAGCGGCGTCCGGGCACGTTCGCCTTCCGCGGCTTCAGGATCGAGCGCGCTCCGGCGCGTGATCGTCTGGCCGGGCGGCAGGCGATGCACAATCGTCCCGATGGGTACCGCCACCACCTTGGCCGGCATGGATTTGCCGAACTTCTTTTTATTCTGGCCGCGGCCACCATCGCGCGCCCGGACGTGCGGGTCGTAGAAGAGCGAAACCAGGCTGTCCGTGTGGGAATCGGCCCGCAAAACGACGTGCCCGCCGTCGCCGCCATCACCGCCGTCAGGTCCACCGAGAGGCACAAAGGATTCGCGCCGGAAACTGGAAGCGCCGCCACCGCCGTCACCGGCCTTGGCAAAAATACGAACGTGATCAACAAACACGGGATAAGGATAAAAACGCCCGGAGCAGGCGTTCGCGCTCACTCCCCGGCAGTCAGCGACTCATAAAGCCGCTGGGTCTGTTTTGCAATCGCCGCCCAACTGAATCGATCCTGCGCCCGGCGGCGTCCCGCCTGCGCAAAGCGCGTCCGCAGGGCGGGGTCCGCCATCAATTCGTTGACCCGCGCCGCCAGATCTCGCGCGAATTGATCGGGGTTCACCGGCTCGAACGGGCTCTCCGTCATTTGCGCCAGGGGCACCAGGAAGCCGGTTTCGCCGTGGACGACCACCTCCTTGATCCCGCCCACCGCGCTGGCGACCACCGCCGTCTCGCAGGCCATCGCCTCCAGGTTGATGATCCCAAATGGTTCGTAAATGGACGGGCAGCAGAACACCGCCGCATGGCTGTAAAGTTCGATCACACTCTTTTTATCGAGCATCTTTTCGATCCAGAGGATACCAGGACGTTCGGCCTGGGCCCGGGCGACGGCGGCCTTCATCTCGGCGGCGATTTCCGGTGTATCCGGCGCCCCGGCGCACAGCACCACCTGAAAACCGGGCTCAAAATATTTGATCGCGTTGACCAGGTGGATGATGCCCTTTTGCCGGGCGATCCGTCCGACGAACAACACGAAGGGTTGGTCCGGGTCGATGCCCTGCGCGACGAGGACCTCGCGGGACCCGGTGGTCTGGTATTCGTCGGGATCGATGCCGTTGTAGATGATGTGGACCCGCTTCTCGTCCACGTCGAACAAGCGCATCACATCGGCTTTCGTTTCCTCTGACACCGCCACGACCGCATCGGCCATTTCCATCGCGGTTTTCTCGACCCAGCAGGAAAAATCGTACCCCCCGCCCAGTTGCTCTCTTTTCCAGGGGCGCAAAGGCTCCAGGGAATGCACCGTCAGCACGAACGGAATGCCGTAGTTGAGCTTCGCCAGGATGCCGCCGAGATGGGTGTACCAGGTGTGGCAGTGAACCACGTCCGCATCGATGTCCGCAGTGTTGAAGTCCACGCAGCGGCTCGCGGCTGCGAAAGCGGAACGCAACGGTTTGGGGCAGGTGTAGGCGTCGGTACCCTTGGGAAATCCTTGCACCCGGAGGTGTTCCGCCGCGTCGCTCTGGTCGCCGAAGGCACGCACTTCCACGTCCATCAGCCGCGCCAATTCCCGGGTCAGGTATTCCACGTGCACACCCGCTCCACCGTAGGTGTAAGGTGGATATTCGTTGGTGAGAAAAAGCGCTTTCATGTACGGGGGTCTCCATCGGCCAACCGACGGGCGGAGCGGCGTGCCTTGCAAGCTGCCAAGCTTGAATCGCCGCCGCAAGGCAATTCCTGCGCCGTCAAGGGCGGTGCAGGCACCGCCTCGACGACTTCAGGGCAAGATTTCCGTGCCCACGCCGGAGTTGGTGAAAATTTCCAGCAGAAGCGAATGCGCCAGCCGCCCGTCGATCAGATGCGCCTTGCCGACCCCGCTGCCCAGCGCCGACACGGCGCTTTCCACCTTCGGGATCATCCCACCCTCGATGATGCCATCCTTGATGAGCTTGGCGATCAGGTCGCGGTTGACCGAAGGGATCAACGAATCGACCTGCGTCGGATCGCGCATGATACCCCGCACGTCGCTGATGTAGATGAGCTTGGCGGCGCGCAAGGCGGCGGCAATTGCGCCGGCCACCACGTCGGCGTTCACGTTGAGGACCGTTCCATTCTCGTCGACCCCGATTGGCGAGACAACCGGGACCGTTTCGTGTGTCACCGCATCCCTGACCGCCGCTAATTCCACTCCGATCACGTCGCCGACGAGGCCCAGGTCGGTCGTCGCCCCCTTCCCGCTCGCTTGCGGCGCGAGCCGCCGTGCCTTCACCACCGAACGGCCCGACAGGCCCAATGCCTTGCCGTTGCACTCGCGGATCTGGTTGACGATCATCGGATTGATCACGTCGTCCAAAGTCGTTTCGACGAGAGTCATCGCGGCTGCGTCCGTGACCCGCAGGCCGTTGACAAACTTCGCCTTGATCCCCGCCTCGCGCATCCGGTTGGTGATGGCTTTGCCGCCGCCATGCACGAGGACGGGGTTGATGCCCACCGCTTCGAGGAAGACCACATCGCGCAAGGTGCGCTCGACCAGGTGCTCGTCCTCCATCGCGCTGCCGCCGTACTTGATGACAAACGTTTGGCCGCGAAATTGTTGGATGAACGGCATCGCCTCGATCAGGGATTCCACTCGTTCAACATCCGAATCGTAACTCATGCCAGGAAGGAAATGCCTCGCTTTGTGTGTGGTGCGCAGGCGGACGAGACTGATAGTGCAACCGTCCCGCGACGCAAGTTTCTTCGTATTGCGCACGCCAAAAGAAACCGGGCAGGGGCCGGTCGTCCAACTGCTTACCTGCTCTTTACTCCGCTATTCTCCTTTGTTGAGCCGGACGTATTCCGGCGTGAAGTCGGTCGTATAGACGACGTACTCCGCCGAGCCCAACCCCAGGTGGATGTGCACGGTAAATTTCCGCCGTTGCACCACTTCCTGCAGCTTGTTCAAGGGCGTTTTGCTGGCCATGCCGCCTTTCACGGCGATCAGGCCATTGTAATAAATGTCGATCATCTCCTCGCGCAGCGCCGCCGTGCTGTAGCCCAGAGCGTCCACGATCCGCCCCCAGTTCGGATCACCTCCGTACCAGGCGCATTTGACCAAGGCAGAATTTGCCACGGCTTCGGCGGCCTTGCGCGCGTCCTGAAAAGTTGCCGCCCCGCTGACGTACACCTCCACAAAACGGCTGACCCCCTCCCCGTCCTCGACGATCATCCGCGCCAGGTTGCGAGTGGCGTGGTTGAGCGTGGCCTGGAACCACGCGAAGTCGGCGTCTCCCGGCGTCAGGTTCGGCCCGCCCGCGCGGCCATTCGCCAGCAGGATGACCGTATCGTTGGTGCTCATGTCCCCGTCCACGGTGATCCGGTTGAAACTTTGCTCCACCGCGACGACCAGCGCCCGCTGCAACTCCTTTTTGTCGATGGGCACATCCGTCGTCAGGATGCTCAGCATGGTCGCCATGTTGGGATTGATCATCCCCGCCCCTTTCGCCATGCCGCCCAGCGTGAAAACGCGGCCGTCGGACAGCGTTTCCCGGAACGCGATTTCCTTCGGGAACGTGTCGGAGGTCATGATTGCCCGCGCCGCCCCCTTCCCCCCCGCCGACGACAGCACGGTGGCCGCTTTGGCGATCCCCGTCTCGATCTGTTCGATGGGCAGCGGCACGCCGATGCGCCCCGTCGAGCAAACCAGCACCTGCCGTTCCCGCAGGTTGAGCGCCCACCCCACTGCCCGGGCCATGCGCTTGGCGTGCTCGATGCCGTCGAGGCCGGTGCAGGCGTTGGCATTCCCACTGTTGAGCACCACCGCCCGGAGATCGGCGGTGCGCAGATGGGCCGCGCTCACCTTCACCGGCGCGGCTTTGATCTTGTTGGTCGTGAACGTCGCCGCCGCGACCGCGGCCCCGTCCGAGCAAAGCAGAGCGAGGTCGGCTCTTTTGAGGTTTTCGGGCTTGATGCCGCAGTGGACGGAAGCCGCTAAAAACCCCGGGGCGGCGGTTACACCGCCGGACACGGGATGGAAGGTTCCGTCGGTAGCCATCAGCTCTTGGGCGCAGAAAATTACGGGGCGGGCTCAGGCAGGGAAAATCCGAGCGTAGAAGCTCGCGCCACGGCAGGCGAGGCCAATTTTGTGAAAAGCGGTGAAAATGTGAATATCCCGCCCGGCCACATTTACAAAGCCGTCGTTTCCGCCCAGCCCGTCATCAGATTGAAACACTGGACGGCCTGGCCGGCGGCTCCTTTGACCACATTGTCCTCCGCACTGAAAAGCAGCCAACTGCCGGTGCGGGCGTCGTGAGTCCACGCCAGGTCGATAAAGTTGGTGCGCACCACGTCCCGGACCTGGGGGAACTTTCCCGGCGGCAGCAGACGCACGAACGGCTCCGATCCGTAGGCGTCGTGCAGGCAGCGGTCCAATGCCTGGGGGTCCACGTTCGGGCTTGGCGTCGCGTGGATCGTCGTCACAATGCCGCGCGTCAGGGGAATCAGGTGCGGGCAAAAAGAAATCGTCACCGGTTCACCCCCGGCGCATAAAGAAAGCTCCTGTTCGATTTCCGAGAGATGACGGTGCTTCGGGGCGCTGTAAGCGCGCGCGTTCTCGTTGCACTCCGCGAAAAGCAGGTCCACGTCGGCTTTCCGCCCCGCGCCGCTGACGCCGCTCAGGCTGTTGACGATGATCCCACCGGTTTCGATCAATCCGGCTTTCAGTAACGGTGCCAGCGGCACGAGAATACTCGTGGGATAACAACCGGGGACCGCCAGCAACCGGGCTCCGCTGATCTCTGCGCGGCGTCCCGGCAGCTCCGGCAATCCGTACACCGCCTCGGCCAGCAGCTCCGGCGCGGGGTGGTCGTGAGCGTAGAAGTCGCGGTAAACCGCCGGGTCGCGCAACCGGAAGTCCGCGCTCAGGTCGATGACCCGCAACCCGGCCTGCAACAACGGCAGCGCATAATCCGCTGCCAGACCGTGCGGCAACGCCAGGAACGCGATCCGGGCACCGGATTGCACGACGCTTTCCGCCCTCGGCTCGACGAAACCCGGGCCGGCGACCTGCGCCAGGCGTCGGGACTTGGCCAGTCGCGGATAGATTTCCTCCAGGCGTCGCCCCGCGTACTGCCGGGAGGTCAGGCAGACGAGTTCCACCCCCGGATGGCCGAGCAACCTTTCGATGAGTTCCTCCCCCGCGTAACCGCTCGCACCGACGACGGCGACTTTGTACGTTCCTTGCATCGTGAGCCGGGACCTTAAATTCTGTGCGCCGAAAAGGAAACCGATCATTTATCCCCTGGCTCCCGCTTTGATCACGACGGTTTGACAAGGCCGGGTGTGACGGGGAAGCTGCGGGTATGAAACCGCACCCTTTCGTCCGTTCATTTGCCTTGTTTGCGCTACTCTCCGTGACCTCTGTCGGCGCGGCATCCGCGCAAACGGCTAGCCCGAGCGCCACCATCGCGCCGTCCAAACCAGCCGCCGAAACGGCCACGCCCTCCCCCGGCGCGGCGGTGAACTCGTCCCCGGCCGTCGCCGAAAAAACGGAGGCCGCTCCGAAGAAAGCCGAGCGGACCGAAGAGGAAAAAGCGGCGCGCAAAAAGGCGCGGCTGGAGAAATACGACACCAATAAGGACGGCAAGCTCGACAAGAAGGAGCGTGCCGCCATGCGCGCGGACAAAGGAATGCCCGCCGAAACCGAAAAGGCAAAGGCTTCGCCCACTCCTTGATTCCTGCGGTCTGCTTTCCCGGTAGTGCGCTGGTTCGCCCTGTCTCTGGTCTCGGCAGCCGCCCTGTTCCTTTTGGGCGGCGGTTCGCTATCCGCCCAGACGGTCTCCATTTCCGACGCACAGGCGCTTTCCGTCGGCAAGCGCCTCTGGAAAAATGAGTGCGACGGCAAAGTCGAGGGTTTGACCTCCTGGAACTCCGGCGAGGATTTCGCGTCGCTCGGGATCGGGCATTACATCTGGTATCCAACCGGTCGGCGCGGCCCATTTGAGGAAAGTTTTCCCGAACTCCTGCGCTACCTCGTCGCCCACGGCGAGTCGTTGCCCGGCTGGCTCCACGCGTCGGAGCCGTGTCCGTGGAACTCGCGCGCGGGGTTTCAGCGCGATCAGAGCGGCGCGAAACTGACGGCGTTGCGCCGCCTGCTGGCAAGAACGGTGGGCCTGCAAGCACGTTTCAGTGCCGACCGTTTGGAAGCCGCCCTGCCCAAGATGCTCGACAGCCTGCCGGGGGACCAGCGCCAGCAAGTCGCCCGCCAATTTGCACGGGTGGCCGCGTCGCCCGACGGGGTTTATGCGTTGGTCGATTACGTAAATTTCAAAGGGGAGGGCGTGCTGGCGTCCGAGCGTTACCAGGGGCAGGGATGGGGCCTGCTCCAGGTCCTCGCCGGGATGAAGCTGGACCCGGCGGACGGCGCGGGTCCAATGGCCACGCGGGAGTTTGCCGCTTCCGCCGCTCGGGTGCTGACGAACCGCGTCGCTCTTTCTCCCCCGGCGCGTGGTGAAACGCGCTGGCTGCCCGGCTGGAAGAATCGGGTCCGCACCTATGCGCCCGAGGGTTAAAGCGCCACCACCTGCCGCCGGTGTCTGTCGTAAACGCAAACCTCGGTGATGCCGCATTCCTCCAACACTCCGGCCAGCCGCTCGTAGTTTTCCGCCTGTTGAACGTGCGAATGGGCGTCTGACGCCACCGTGAAGGGGACGCCGATCTCCCTGGCCAGTCGGATCACCTCCACCGCTGGATACTGCTCCCCCACGGGCTTGCGCCAACCGGCGGTTGAAATCTCGATGGCCAGATCCTTCGCCTTGATCAAGCGGAGGGTGTCGGCGACCAGATCCACCACCGGTGCCCGCGAGCGGAACTTGTGGATCTTGATCAGGTCGAGATGGGCGAGGCAATCGACCAGGCCACTGGCCGCCGCCTCCCGCACCCGTTCGAAATACCCCGCGTAAATCGCGTCGATGTCCCGCCCCGCAAATTGGTGCTCCTGGCCCATGCTGTCGAACATTTGCGCCGCCTCCAGATAGTGGACGGAACCCAGCACGAAATCGAGCCGGTCCCAGTTTGCCTTTACCCACGCCCGCCCGGCGCTGCCCGTCACCGGATCGTTGTCCAGTTCGATCCCGGCGCGGATTTTCAAATCCGGGTTGTTGGCACGCAGAGTTTCGATGGCGCTGAAATCGACGCCTTCGTGGTAACGGTCATGGTCCGTCAAGGCAATGTCGCGCAACCCGCGCTCGCGGGCGGCGTCCGCCCAGGGTTGCAGCAACGCCTGATCGTACGGCTGCACCCGGTGCCCCTGCGGGTGCATGTGGTAATCGCTGAAGAGAACCATGCAGCAGGAATTACGGCTGGGGGATGATCGGACGAGTCGCGCGCAGCTCCGGCGTGTAGCCGACAAAATACGCTTCCAGGTTGTAGGTTTTCCCCGCCCGGAGATCGCGCGTGGGGATCGGTTCGTTGTACTCCAGTCGCTCCCCGGCGTTGACGACGAGGTAGCGGGTTTCCTGCGTGAACGTGCGCTCGGTGCTCCACTGGCTGACCACCTTATCCGTCGCGATGTCACGCAGGACGATTTCGATGGTCTGCGAGGTGGGGAACTTGAGGGTCGTGGTGTTCTTGCCGACGTTGTGCACCACGAAATTGACCTTGATCTCGCGGGTTTCGCCGAGCCGGACCGGATCGGGATCAATCTTGACCTCCACGGTGAGGCCCTTGCCGTTCGAGTGTTTTGTGACGATCCGCGATTGGCCGGCCGGTCGTTGCGAGGTCTCCGCGTCGGCGGCTTTGCGGTGTCGGAAAACGAAACAGCCGGTGAGGCTGACCACGAGACAGGGGGCGAGCAGTCCGCTAAGCAGGGGGAGGAAACGTCGGCGATTCATGCGCAGATTCTCTAAAAGACTCGGGTTCAAGTTGCAAATTCTATCCGCACCTCTAAAACAAAGACATGCGTTCCCCTCTGCCGACTCGCTCCACCGCGCTGATCCTTTCGGGATGCGTTCTCTCCCTGTTGATCACTGCGGCCAGCGTCGGTTGGGCCGCGGGAAGCAAGCGGCGGGACCCGAACATCGCCATCCGCTTTCATTCACAGGTGAGCACCTTCGACCCGTCCTTTGCGGCGAAAGTGACGGTCGGCAATCCGCCGCGAGTGTTGCTCGTCGAAAAAATCCCTTCGCTGAGCGAACGGGACATCGCCGCCTTCTATCCCTACAAGGCCGCCGACGGCACCTTTTCCGCCGCCTTCCAACTCGACCGGCACGGGGCGGCGGTCCTGGAAACCGTGAGCGCGCAGAACCGTGGTCGCTACATCGTGGCTGCCGTGAACGCCCGTCCCGTTGCCCTGCTCGCGGTCGATAAAAAGATCACCGACGGCATCATCTACATTCCTTACGGCCTCACCCTGGAGGAAATCCACAAGCTGGGTGAATCCTTCAGCCTCATGGGCGAAACCGAGACCGATAAAGAAAACAAGCAGATGCCCAAGGAAAGCACCTTCACCGGCCCCGGCAACGAGCCGAAGCCGGATAATGCCGCCAGCGGGCGCTAGTCGTGGGCAGCGGTCCCGCCTGCCGGGTCGTCGTACGGCTGGCCGACCGGTTTGTCGGTCTTCGTTCCGTTGCCCAGGGCCGCCAGCGGCCGGAACGCGCGGCGCAACATGCTGCTCATCCCGTTGTCGGCGGACACGATTTCTTCCTCGCTTTCCTTGACGGCCTTTTCCCACACGGGCGAAAAGCCGGGGGCGTTCTGGTTCAAAATGCGGATGGCCCGGTCGTAGATGGATAGCTGGCGCAGTTCCGCGCGGCCCGGCTTGGTCTGCCATTCCTTGACCGCTACGCGCAGGTTTTCGTTCTGCGACTTGATCGCATCCAGTTCGGCCTTCATGGCGGAGTTGCCCCGCTGGGTGATGTCCATCTGGGTGTGCAGATGCTCGCGCAACCGGCGCACCTCTTTCCGCAGTTCACGGTTCTTGGCCAGACCGGAAAGCCAGGTGAGAAAAACCAGGATTAAACCCACGACCAAACCCCAGGTGAAGGGGTGGGTGATGGCCTTTTGCACGTACTCGTTGTCCCACATAATTGGAGCCTTCTTTAATGTCTTATCGTCCCGGCGTCCACTACCAATCAGCACGAAGTCGGCACGCGCTGAGCCAGTTTCACACCATGCTCCACCGCGCCGGAAACATAGCCCAGGCATTCGACCGCCCCCGCCGGCTTGCCCGGCAGCGCGATGACGAGCGACCTTTCCACCACGGCGGCCAACGCCCGGGACAGGATCGCGTTGGCCGTCAATTTCATCGACCCGGCGCGCATCGCCTCGCCGAATCCCGGCAGTTCCACGCGCATCAGCCCCCGAATTGCTTCCGGCGTGACATCCCGGGGGGCGATGCCCGTGCCACCGGTGGTAAGGATGAGGCCGCAGCCCTGCGCGCCGAATGCCCGGATGGCCTCCTGGATGCGGGCAATGTCGTCGGGAACCACCGCCTCGGCCTGGACTTCCCAACCGTATTTTGTCGCTGCCGCGTGCAGGGCGGGACCGCCGAGATCTTCATATTCACCCGCGGCCGCCCGGTCCGACACCGTGATGATCCCCACTGCAATTTTCGCCGCCATAGGTGCTTTTTTGACCCGCCGCCGGTTTCCCGCTCAACCGAGCGTTTCCTTGGTCTTCCGGTCGAGCACCACTTCGCCGATGCGCATCGTTTTATCAACCGCCTTGCACATGTCGTAGATCGTCAAGGCCGCGACGCTGACGCCCGTCAACGCCTCCATCTCGGCGCCGGTGCGCCCGACGGTCCGCACCTCGCAACCGATCCAGACGCCGTCCGCTTTTAGATCGAAGTTCACTTCGACCTGCTGGAGTAACAGCGTGTGGCACAGGGGAATCAGTTCGCCGGTACGTTTCGCCGCCTGGATGCCCGCGATGCGGGCGACTGCCAGCACGTTGCCTTTGGCGATCCCGTCGCTCTGGATCAATTCGAGCGTTTCCGCGCGCAAAAAAATCTTTCCGCTCGCGGCGGCGGTGCGGCGCTGTTCCGGTTTACCCGAAACGTCCACCATCCGCGCCGTGCCGTCGGCGGCGAGGTGCGACAGCCCCGTGGCGTGACCAGTGCTGGAGGCGTCGGAGTTCATCAGCCGCCAATCGCCACCATCCGGCGATTCGGCTGGTAGTTGTCCCGAAAATCGTGCTGTTTGGGCTTGCGGGCGACCACGTCGAGGAAGACCCGACGCAACTCCTCGTCGGTGGCCCCGGCACGCAGAGGTTCGCGGATGTCGAATTCCAGAAAGCTGCCCAGACACGGCCGCAACTTGCCCTCGCAGGTCAGTCGCAGTTTGTTGCAATTTTCGCAGAAATGCAGGTTGGTCATCGCGCCGATGAAACCGATTTTCTGTTCGGAACCCGGCAGTTGGTAATAGCTGGCGGGACCATTGGTCTTGAAATGCGGCGCGGGGATCAGGCCGCCGTAATGGGCTTCGATGCGACGCTTCGCCTCGGCGATAGGCAGGAAGTTGCCGTCCGAGAGCACGTCCGTGGTGCTGACGGGCATCAACTCGATGAAGCGCAGAATCAACGCGTTCTCGCGGGCGTATTCGATCAACGGAACGAGCTGTTCCTCGTTCCGTCCGCGCATCAGCACGCAGTTCACCTTGATCTCGTTCGGGCCAAACCCCGCCACCCGTGCCGCGTCGATCCCCGCGAGCGTTTGCGGCAGGTAGTCACGTCCGGTGGTCCGGGCATAGGTCGCACGATCCAAGGTATCCAGCGACACGTTGACCGTGCGGACGCCGTAACTGCGCAGGCATTCGGCCATGGTCAGCCCACCCTTCTCCGGCACCGGGCGGGAAAGCAGGGAACCATTGGTCGAGATGCCGATGTCCCGGATGCCGGGAATCTCCCGCACCAGCGCGAAGAACTCCAGCACACCCTGGCGGGTCAGCGGTTCACCACCGGTCACCCGCAGTTTCGTGACCCCCAGGGAAGCCCCCACCCGGATGATCCGCACCAATTCTTCGTAGGTGAGAATCTCGGAACGCGGCATCCATTCCTGGAGTTCCTGCGGCATACAGTAAACACAGCGCTCGTTGCAGCGATCCGTGATGGACACCCGCAGGTAGCTGATGAGGTGTCCGTAGAGGTCTTGCACGGGGAGAAAGTACGCTTCCGGGCCCCGACATGCAAGGCGGCCACGCCGGATGAGCCGACACGCGGGAACAGGATTGACATCGACGGGAAACGTTCTCTAGGGTGCGTTTTTTCGCGTCCAGATGCATATTCTCCTCCGTCTTGCCGCTGGCTCGATCTTGCTGGCGGGCGTGGCAACAGGATGTTCCACCCCCGGCATCCGTGCCCGGCAACAGGCCGACACCTTTCGGCAACTGTCCCCGGCGGACCAGAAACTCGTCCTGCATGGGTGCATTCGTCCCGGGCTGAGCCGGGAGGGCGTTGTGACCGCCTGGGGCGAACCGGACGCCAAAACCGTCGCTGCCAAGGGGAAGGACGGCGGTGAAACGGAAACCTGGATCTACCGTCAGCGGCTCAGCCTGACGGAGCCGATGAACTCCTACGATTATTTCGGCCCATCCCACGGCTACGGCGACTTGCCTGCCGAGCGCTGGCTGCGGCCCGGCTACGCCGTCGGCGGGATCGGGAACGAGGGTGTGCTGCAATAACAACCGCACGTCCGCAGTCTCGACACCGTGCGAGTCGCGGTGTTCACCTCCACAAAGGGAATTGTTCCCAGAGGAATGCCGTCGAACGGAGGGCACCCGAGGCCCGGCACAAACCACCACGCGACGCGCCGGTCAGAGGCAAGGACGA
>CAHJWO010000055.1 GCA_903642295.1 PVC group bacterium
CCACCCCAGCCCCCGCCGCCGCGCCCGACGAAAAACTCGCCGCCGCCACCCGCGCCTCCCGCCTCAGTTCAGTCAGCAGCGCCCTCGCCGCTGGTGCCGACATCAACGCCCGCGATAAGGATGGAGCCACCGCCCTTTTCCGCGCCGTGGCCGACCGCCGCGCCGATGTCGCCGCCCTGCTCCTGCTCAACGGTGCCAATCCCAATCTGGCCACCAACGACGGCAAAACTCCGCTCATGCAGTGCGCCACCGCTTTCGACATGCCCTCCGAGCGGATGCTCGTGGAACTCATCGTCGCCGGGGCCGACATCAACGCTACTGCCCGGGACGGCACCACCGCCCTCGGGCAGGCCGTCCACTCGCAGAACAATACCGCCGCGCAGTGGATGCTCTGGCGCGGAGCCAGCCTCGACGTGCACGGCCCCGACGGCACGCTTATGCAATCCGCCGCGACGCACCCCGATTGGCCGTCCATGATCGCCCTGCTCAAGACCGCCGGGCTCAAGGAAGAGGAACCGCTCATCGCCCGGGAGAAAAGTTTCATTCTCTTCAACGCGGTCCGTGCGGGCAGCCCCGCCGCCGTGGAAGCGGAACTCCAGGGAGGGACCCCGGTCGATGTCACAAATCAATACGACCAGACCGCGCTCGAATGGGCCGTCTGCTACGACAAATTTGACATCGTGGACCTGCTCCTCAAGCACGGGGCAAATATCAATCATCAGCATTACTACAACGGCGAGCACATCATCCACACGATGGCCGCCACGCGCGGAGCCCGCACGGCCGACGCCGCCGGGAAGATCAAACGCTTGGTGGACCGGGGAGCCAATCCGAACCTGACGATGACCAACGGCTGCACGCCCTTGATGGTTACCGCCCGCGAAGGCGGCACCGGCCCGAACCTGGACCTGCTCCTGCAACTCACCACGGACCTCAATGCCCGGGACAAGGACGGCCATACCGCGTTGGCCCTGGCCCGTCAGCAAGGCCATCCCGAGGTCGCCAAGATCCTGCAAGATCGCGGCGCGCGGGAATGAGGTAGGGACGGCTGTCCCAGCCGTCCCCATCGGGCCGCAGGCCCCTCCGGGATGGATCGTACCTTCTTGGCCCGATGGGTAACTTACAGCGGCGAAGCCACCCATCTATCCGCGTTGTAGGGCAACCGGTCCGGCCGCCGCGATCATCCACCGGGCGTCAGCCTTCTTCCCACTCTTCTTTTCCTTTGCGAGTCTCTGCGTCTTTGCGTCTTTGCGTTGAGTACCCCGCCCCTACCCAAACCGCGTTCTCCATCCCACCTCCCACCTCCCACCTCCCGCCCCGCCCTCACCTCGGCAGCGGCACTTCCAGATTCGCCAACCCATACGCCGTCACCGCCATCACCGCCGCGTTCTCCCGCAACCCTTTCGGATCGACTTTGTCCAACGTATCCGCCGCCGTGTGGTGATAATTGAAATACGTCCGGCTATCCGGGATCGGCGCAAACGTCGGCACGCCCAACTCGGCCAGCCGCCCCACGTCCGCGCCCGCCAGGTCGACGAACTGCAACAACCCCGCCCCGCTCGTCTGCAATACCTCCGACACCGGCCCCAGCAACGCCCGCGCCTCGTGCTTTCCGGCGATGTTCAATCCCAGCGGATGGTCCGCCCCCAGATCGCTCTCCAGCGCCGCGAAATGATTCCCGGCCTCGGCGGCATGATCCTTCGCGTACTGCCGCGCCCCCGCGGACCCGTTCTCCTCGCTCATCCACGCCACGACCCGGATCGTCCGTTTCGGATGCAGTCCGGCACTCTTCACCAACTGCGCCGCCGCCATCGCCACCGCGACGCCCGCCCCGTCGTCAATCGCCCCCGTCCCCAGGTCCCACGAGTCCAGGTGCCCGGAAACGATCACGATCTGCTCCGGGTGCTCGCTGCCCTTCAAATCCCCGATCACGTTGAAACTCGGCACGTCCGGCAAGGTCTGCGGCGTCAACACCAGGTGCATCCGCACCGCCCCCTGCGCCGCGAGCGATGCGATCAGATCCGCGTCTTCCACGGCGACCGCCGCCGCCGGAATCGGCTTCACGTCCGCTGCGTTCCTGGTCAAACCCGCGTGCGGCAGCCGGTACGCCGCCCCACCCACCGACCGCACCAATGCCGCCACGGCCCCCAGGCGCGCGGCGGCGCTGGGTCCGTTGCCCCGGTAGAGCACGGCCAGCCCATAAGCGTCCAACCCCTGACCCACCGCCGCCATCTGCTGGTCGAACGGATGGTTGAACAGGACGATCCTGCCCTCCACTTTCTCCTTTCCTAAAGCCGCCAGTTCCTTGAAATCCCGTACGACCACCACCTCCGCCGTCACTCCTTCGGGCGGCGTGGCGACGCTCAATCCCAGCGCCGTCAGCACGACCTTCTGCGTGGTTCCCTCGGCCTGTTCGGGGAACGCGGTCAACGCCGCCGTCTCCTCCCCGCGCACCCAATGCGGCACCATCACCGGCTCCAGCGTTACCTCGAACCCCTGTGCCTTCAGTTCCCCGGCCACGTACTCGACGGCCTTCTGCGCCTGGGGCGACCCGCTCAGGCGCGGCCCGATGTTGTTGGCGAGGTGGGCAACTTGTCGATAAGGGTAGTCACTCCCCAGCGCCGCCTGCTCCAGCTTGCCCAGTTCGGCCAGCGTTTGCTCGGAATAAGGCATGGTACCCGAACCAGGGTCCAGCGTCTGACCGTGGATGGATAGCCCCGGCAACCCGGCCAGGACGATGAGAACGAACGGGCAACAGCGCACGCCAAGACCGGTAGCGGCTGCGAACGAGGTGTCAAGTTTCCCGGGACAACCGGTCACGGAAACCCATCACCGCCGATCAAACGACCCGTCGCCACGCCTGCGACGCCCGCCACGCCTGCGACATAAATCCCGAATTTACGCCATTTTCTCGCGCCGTAATCCCCGACGCCGTTTTGCAGCTTGAATCTTGGACCTTGAACCTTCCTTGGATTCTTGGCTTCTTGGTTCCTTGGATTCTTCTTCCACCATGTCCACCCCCGCCCTCTCCGTCATTGTGCCTCTCTACAACGAGGAGGAGAACGTACCCATCCTGCAACGGGAACTTACCGCCGCCCTCGCCGGGCTGGACTACGAGATCGTCTTCGTGGACGACGGTTCCAAGGATGCTACCCGCTCCAAAATCGCCCTCGATCCTGAGGGCCGGGTCCGGGTGCTCGCCTTCGAGCAGAATGCCGGGCAGAGTGCCGCCATGTATGCCGGGCTGCACGCCGCCCGGGGCCGCGCCGTCGCCCTGCTCGACGGCGACCTCCAGAACGACCCCGCCGACATCCCCCGCCTGCTCGCCAAAATCGACTCCGGCGAGGCCGACCTCGTCTGCGGTTATCGCGCCAGGCGCAAGGACACCGTGGTCAAGCGGATCACCAGCCGGGTGGCCAACTTCGTGCGCAGCCGCTTCACCCGCGACGGCGTGCGCGACACCGGCTGCACCCTCAAGGCGATGAAGCGCGAGTGCGTCCATGCGCTGGTCCCGTTTGTGGGGATGCACCGGTTCATCCCGGCCCTGGTCAAGGGGGCGGGTTACCGGCTAATGGAAGTGCCCGTCAACCACCGCGCCCGGCAGTACGGCGTCAGCAAGTACGGCCTGGGCAACCGCGCCCTGCGGGCCACGGTGGACATGTTCGGCGTGCGCTGGCTGCTCTCCCGGCAACTGGGTTACCGGATCGGTTCCGAGACCCCGCCCAGGTAGGCAGGAGGGTCCGGGACCTTCCCTGATTTCTCCGGCTGGGAAGCAGATAAAAGCCGCGCGGCCTGCTGCCCTCCAATTTGACGCGGGCACCCGTCCCTCGTAAACATGGGGACGCCATGAAACCCTTTCTCTTGCCCGTCCTGTTCGCCACCGTGTTCGGTCTCTCGTCCGTGGTCGCGCAGACGGAACCCGCCGCCGCCAGTCCTGCCGCCGCGCCGTCGCCCTCCCCCGTGGCCGACGCCAAGGCCGACAAATGCACCGACTGTTCGGACTGCCAGGGCGCCGAGGGCACGGCCCTGCGCAAGCTCGAACAGGAGTGGGCCGACGCCGTGGCGAAGCACGACGTGGACGCCATCACCCGCATCGAATCAGACGATTTCACCTCCACCGATCCCGACGGCGTGGTATCCCATAAAGCGGAGGACATCGCGGTCGCCAAGTCCGGTGACCTCAAGATATCCAACTTTCAGCTCAACGACATCAAGGTGAGCGTCTACGGGGACGCCGCCGTCGTCACGGGCAAGACGACCTTCCGCGCCACGGTCCACGACCAGCCGCTTGGCGGCGACTTCCGCTGGACGGACGTGTTCATCCGCCGCGACGGCAAGTGGCAGGTGGTGGCCAGCCAGGCAACCACCATCGCGCCGCAAGAGGAGAAGACCGAGGAATAACGGCGGATGAAGAAATAGCGATCCGCGCTGGAAAAAGTCAGGGCAGGAGGCCTCGGAGAGGCCTCCCTACCTCAAAACGGGAATAAATCGTCCTGCACGGCCTCGGGCTTGCCGCCGCCCGACCCGACCGCCTTTTTCTCCGCGCGCACCTCGGCCAGCAAGGAACGAAACTCGCACCATTCCAGTGCCGCGATCAATTCGTCGTACTTTGGCGCGATCACCAGATCATCCAGTGGCACCGGGAGTTCCAGGTCGGTGTCGAGGCGGACCATTTCGCGGTTTTGCAGGATTTGCTTGCGGGCATCGGTCAATTTAGCGCGCAGTTTCTCATTTTTGACCGCGCTCAGGTCGGCCATCAGTTCCTCCAGCCCCCCGGCGGTTTGAATGAGCGTGGTGGCAGTCTTCGGTCCGACCCCCGCCACCCCGGCGATGTTGTCGCTGGCGTCGCCGCTGAGAGCCAGCACGTCCAAGATGCACGCGGGTTTGACGCCCCATTTCTTCGAGATCGCCGCCGGGTCCAGCAGCGTGAACATCTGCTCCGGCGAGGGGAGGTCCGCCTTGGCCGTCGAATACACCAGGATATCGTCCTCCACCAGTGAGAGCAGGTCCTTGTCGTTGGTGGCCAGGATGACCTCCATGCCCCGCGAGTGCGCCGCGCAGGAATAGGATGCCATGAGGTCGTCCGCCTCGGTGTTCGGCAGGGAGACGCCGTGCAGGCCCAGCTTCGGCACGAGTTCCTCGATGAACGGGATTTGCGGCACCATCTCCGAGGGCATCTCGCTGCGGTGCTGCTTGTAATGCGGCTGGAGTTCGGTGCGGCGGGCGGGCAGGCCCTCGTCCCAGCAGACCGCCGCCAGGTCGGGCCGCAGGTCCTTGAGCATCCGTCGCACGGTCTTGGCGAAACCAAAGATCGCGTTGGTCGGCTCACCGCGGGAGTTCGTCAACCCGCGGATAGCGTGAAAGGAGCGGTAAGCGTAGTAGCTGCCGTCGATCAGGAGCAATTTCATAGCAACAGGAAAGGGAACATGCGCGATTTCCAGTAAAACGGAAGGTCAAACGCTGCTCCCCGTGCCCGGTTTCCGGCGGTCGGCAGCCCCTTGCATCGCTTCCGGGATTGAGATACGCTTTTCCCAGCAATATGGCCGATCAACCCTTCGAGTCCGGTGGCAGCGGGGAGCGCGTGTGGGATGAGTACGACTGGGAGCGCTTCCTGCAACAGCAGGATCACAAAACCGAGAAGTACATGGAATTACTCGAAAAATACCTCGACGATCCCAACCGTGACCAGATCATCGCCAAGGAGATGGGCTGGCACCACCTGATGGACGAACACGGCAAGGATTGGACGCCCGACTTCGACAATCTTTTCACCTCACCGAGCTTCGCCTCCCGCAACGGCGGCGAGGAGACGGAAGAAGACGACGAGGACGACGATCTGGACGAAGAAGATGACCTCGACGAAGACGAAGATTTAGAGGAGGACGATCTCGACGAGGACGAGGACGAAGAAACGGCGAATCGCTACGACAATCATCCGTTGTATCAGGCCGCCAACGCTTTGGCCGTCCACATCGATGGAATGTTCGGGGAGCAAGACCCGATCTCGCAGCACCCGGCCGTCGTGCGCCTGACGACCAGTTCCACGTTGACCAACGTCAAGCTCGCCGCCGCGCTGGCCGACAACGACGCCGACGAACCGGGCATGACCATCGCCTACTTGAAACGGGCGCTGAAAGCGATTACCAACGCCCTGGATGCCGTCGGCCAGTGCCAGGCGGAACAATTTTTCGATCACGAGGGCGCGCAGGATCTGCGGGGGCGTATTTTCCACGTGCGCGACGGCATCATCTCGCTCATGGGCCACTACCGCGGCGAGTGGCGACGCCGGTACGGGCACTAGGGAAACGCGGGGGCGGGAAGTTGGAAACAGCTATTGTGCGGTGCCAACGTCGGTTTATTTTCCTGCTGCCGCGTTCCGGCTTCCCAGGGCTGCCTTCCGCTGCTTGAATTTTCATTGAATGCAACTCGGAACGGCCTCGTCTGACCTTTCTAAAGAAGGTGTATCTTCATCCCCCGCCGGTGGCGAGCCGGAGGACTACGATCTGGTCCGTCGTTGTCAGGGGGGCGACGACAAAGCCTTCGACGAGTTGGTTACCAAGTACCGCACCCGCGTTTTCGCCATGATCTACCACCTGGTCCACAACGAACAAGATGCGTGGGACCTGGCGCAGGACGGCTTCTTCAAGGCCTGGAAGTCCATCGACCGGTTTCGCTTCCAATCGAGCTTCTACACCTGGCTCTACCGGATAATGACCAACGTGGCCATTGATTCGCTGCGCAAGAAGCAGATCACCGGCGGCCAGGAATTCGACGATACCATCAGCCTGCATGACATGGAGCCCGGCAGCGACCTCGCGCCCAAAAGCGAGCCGCTACCTATCCAGAAGCTGGAGCGCGGCGAGGTGCGCGCCCGGATCGACGCCGCCATCGCCAAGCTTTCGCCCGAGCATCGCACGGTCATCCTGCTCAAGGAGATGGAAGACCTCCAGTACCACGAAATTGCCGAGACGGTGGGCTGCTCCATCGGCACGGTGATGAGCCGGCTCTTTTACGCCCGCAAGAAGCTCCAAACCCTCTTGAAAGACGTGTATGAAAACCTTTGAAGAACGCTACACCGCCTGGATCGACGGCCAGTTGGCCGGTCCGGCCCTCACCTCGTTCGAATTGGAGCTTTCGCGCCGCGCCGCCGCCGGGGAGGCCCGCGCCGATAAAACGGACGCGGACCGGCTGCACCAGCTTTTGACGAGCCACCTGCGGGCTCCGGCCATGACGAACACCGAGTTCTTCAGCCATCAGTTGCGGGAGCGGATCGAGGCGGATCGCCGCACGGATGAACGCCGCCGGGAGAGCCCGCGCGCCGGGCGTCGGCCGCTCTTCGCGTGGTCGTTCGGGCAGCTCGCGGGGTTGGGTGGCGCGTTCGTGTTCGTCGCGGCGGCGCTCTACTACGGACTGATGCCGACGCAGCCGGTTTCGACCGACGGCGGTCCCAGGTTGGTGCAACAGCCCGCGGCGAACGTGGCACCGGCGACCAACGACCCGACTGCCCGGGAGCCGTCCCCTGTCGTCCCGGCGCAACGGGGCCCAGCGGGAGATATGCAGTTAGCCAAGGCTTCGCCGACCCCGCCGCCGATTGATGCCGCCGCGCCCGCAGATATTGAGAAGGTGCAGGTGACCGACCAAGCCAAACCCACGACGGCGACGCCGCTCCATTACCAGAAGCCGGATGTCAACGTCATCTGGATCAACGGTTTGGACTACCTGAAGGACGTACCGAGCGACTCTCCGGCCGCCGGTACGCCCGCCGCCACCGCGCAGCCATAACCGCCGTTCTCTTGAAAAGCCCCCTGCCCATGCTCCGCTCAAAGCCCCGAATCACGCGGATTGCCAGGCTGTGCATGGCGGCGTGGGTGTGGCTGGGGTTGATGGCGGGGGCCACCGCGCCCTCCCTGCACGCCGAGGGCGACGTGCTCTACGGCGCGCTCATCATGGCGACCAACGCGGATCAGCCCGCGCCCCCGCCCGAGGAACTGAGTACCCAGGCCACGAACCTCCACACGGTTTTCGGGTACAATCAATTTCGGGTGCTGGGACACAAACGGAAGGAGGTGCCCAGGGGCACGGAGGATTGGCTGGTGCCAAGTCGGCAATTCTTCCTGCGCGTGGACACGAAGAACCCGGTGCAAAATGGGTATGCGCTGGGACTGAAATTATTGCGAGACGAACAGGTGATCGTCTCGGCGGACGTGAAGCTCAGCCGAGAGCGGCCGCTCTATATTCGGGGTCCCTTTGTCGGGGAAGGGCAGTTGTTGATTTTGCTGATGGTGCTTTGAACAGAAGGCTATCCCAAGGCCGCGATTATTGACCGACCAAGGGAAATCGACCGGACAAGACGGACGGCTGGAGACAGCCAGCCCGACCTCGTTATTCCTCGGCGTCCGTTGTCGGGGCCGCGCCTTCCGGTAACCGCAAGGCTTTTACCTCCGCGAGCAGCAAACTCAGCTTGGCATGGGCAGCCAGCCCGATCTTCGAGCGCAGACGGGTAGAGAACATCTTGAGGAGCTTTCCGGCAGTCGCCGACGTTTTGGGCAATTTGGGCGAATGCACCCGGTCGCTCAGATTGTCGTAAAGATCGGCCATCTTGGCAATGATCACCGCCTCCGGCGCGGTGCTGAGCCGCTCGGCGTAATCTTCCTCGCGCTCCCTTTTGGGGAGCATCACATTCTTGGTCAGCAGGACCACGTAAGCGGCGACCCGCTCCCCGAACAGCGCCGCGATTTCGTCGTAATCCGTGGCGGTGTCTTCCAGCGTGTCGTGCAGGAGGGCGGCGGTGAGGGTATCCTCATCCTCCACGCCAAAGACATGCGACAGGATGAGCGTTACCCGCGCAACGTGCGAGAAGTAGGGCGTCAGGTTATCTGCACGGGTCTGGCCGCGGTGCTTGCGAGCGGCAAAACTCGCGGCACGCAGGATCGTCTGCACCGGGTCGGCTGGCGGCGGCGCCTCAGGGTCCAATTCAGGAACCGCCTTGGGACGACGGCGACCCCCCTTTTTGCGCGCACGTCCGGCGGCGCTCAATTTACGGATCAATTTCTTGCGAAAGGCTCCAGGCAAAGCAGGAAAGGTGAGATGCTGACGCTTCTTTACTTACCTACCTATTGACACAAAGCAAGTTTTAATCGGCTTACCGCGCTACCTGTGGTATGGAGCCAAGCACGGTTCAAGCGCTTTTCTTGCGTCCAGACCCGCCCGCCTTCTTCCCGCCTCCGTCCTGTTTGTTGACGGTGGCCCAAGCGCGACTCTCGGCTTCGGTCTTGGGAACGCCTTTCTTTTCGTAGCCTTCCTCGATGTGCTCGGCTTTGCGCTTCTGTTTATCCGTGTATTTCGTTTTGTCTCCTTGGGGCATGTTCTCCTCCGTTCCAGCTAGTTCGCTTTATCCTGCCGAGGAGGTTTGGCGCTCGTGCAGAAAAGGTCAAAATGCGAAGCCGAACGAGAAGTTGAACGCCCCGTTATTCTCGTTGCGGTGCGGGTTCGGGTTGACGCCATAGTCCAGCCGCAGAGGCCCGATGGGCAGATTATAGCGGATGCCCACGCCGATGCCGTAACGCTCGTCGCTGAACCCGATGTCGCCCGCGTATTGCCGCAGGTTGCCCGCGTCAAAGAAGACCGCGCCCTTCAGGTCCGCCACCGATGGGATGAGGGGGAACTGGTACTCGGCGTTAAACAAGGTGAATGCCTGACCGCCGATGGGTTGCTTGGAACGCAGGTCGTAAGGTCCGAGCGTCCGCTCGGGAAATGAACGCACGCTGGTGCTGCCACCCAGGAAGAACCGCTCGTCGATAGGCAGGATCGGCCCCACGGCGACGCGCGGCGTTTTGGGGTCGCCGTCGGTGTCCAGCCGCACGGAACCGTCCGTTGCGCCGAACGGCTGGATGATCCCCAGGCGAAAGCCGACGATGAAAAGGGTTTTCTTGCCGATGGGTTGGAAATAGGTCGCCCGGCCCGTGGCGCGCAGGAAATTCAGATCGCCGCCGAAGGATTTTGACGCCACATCGCCCGTCGCCGCGATGACCAGTCCTCTGGTCGGCGAGACGGGGTTGTCCCGCAGATCCAAGCTGAAGGTGCCGCCGATGGAGGTGACCGTGTATTCGGAAAGCCCGAGCTGGAAGTTTTGCACGGCGTTGTCCGTGATCTTGACGCTGGCTCCTTGAACAAAGGCGCTGACCTTCAGAGCCTTGGTGATGGGACGGCTGATGTCGGCCAGCGCGGCGACTTCCTGCTTGGCATAGTTGGTCAGGTCGCGGGTCAGCGCGTTGAGACGCAAGCGAAGCTGGTAGTCGGATTCAAACAGGTATGGATCGACGTAGAGCAGTTCGCCGCTGACCGTGCGGGTGGAGTAATCCACGTTGAAACTGATGGGCCGCCCGGTGCCGTTGAAGTCGCGGTCGCGGATTTCGAAGCCGAGGATGGGTCCTTCAAAGGTGCCGTAGCCAAGCGAGGCGCCGAGTTCCCGGGCCTTGGATTCCTTCACGTCGATGTCGAGGCGCAGGGTATTGTCCGGCTGCGTTTTCGGCTCGACCCTGAGTTGGCTGAACAGGCCGGTGAGAATCAGTTGCTGGTACGCGTCGTCCAGCACCTTCGGGTCGTACACCTTGCCGCTGATTTTCTTGAAACGATTGCGCAGGAACTCGGGCTTGAGGCGATCCGTGCCCACGACACGCACACCGTCCAAATGATAGAGCGGACCCGGCGCGACGACGTAGCTGGTCGCCACCCGGTTGCCGCTGTCCGCCTTGGTCGGGTCGCTGTAGGCCGTAACGGTCGCCGTGAAGTAGCCCTTCTTTTTGTAATAATCCTCCAGCTTGCGCTGCATCGCATCGACCCGGGGTCGGGTGTAGGGCATCTTCGGCTCGTCGCCGAGGAGGGTATAGAGGTCCTTCTGCGGGAAGACGAGTTGCCCGTCGATGGTGACCGCGCCGAAGTGGTAGGGACGGCCTTCGATGATCGGGACCGTGAGGTTCGCCCGGGTGCGGTTGTCAGCGTACACCACGCTGGGTTGGCCCACCCGTGCCTCCAGGTAACCCTGCGAAAGATAGAAGCGCTGAACGAGGTCCGCGCCCTTTTGCACGTCGGCGTCCACGTAGGGGAGGTCCTTGCGCTTGGCGGGGAAACGCTCGCGGGTCTGGCCGATGATGTATTCGCGGAAATTTTGCGGGTCCTTGAATTGTTCGTTGCCGGTGAAATCAATGTCGCCCAGAACGACCAGCGGCCCTTCGTTGACCGTCAATTGCAGGTTGCGGGCGTTGACGATGTTGTAATTCGTACTGACGAACGTGTACCCGTTTTTGCGGTAGAACAGTTCCAGAAAAAACGCCGCATCGTCCGCCGTCGCCGGGGTGAGGCCGCTGGCCTTGATGGAGTCGAGGGCGTCAAAAAGCGTATCGCGCAGGTCCGCTTCGGTGAAAGCCGTCACGCCGACGAATTGAACGGTCACATCGCCTGCTTGCGTGGTGGTGGCAGCGCCTTCCTGGTGCTTCGGGCGAAAGAGTTGGCAGGAGGCGGAAGCAAACAGCAGCGCCAGTCCGAGCGCAGCCAGCACCGAGCGGCGGACCAGGCAGCAAGTGAAGAATTGGCGCCAGCGGTTCATCGGAAGCGTACCAGGTATTTGAGCCGTCCACGCAGGTCGCCCTGAATGCCCAGGTCGGCGATGAACTGCACGCTGTCCGTGATCTTGAAGCCCGCGCCCACCTGCTGCTTGCCCGTGGCAGGATCCGTATCGCCGACGTTGAGATCAACGCGATCCGCCAAGCTGCTCTGCGGCTCGGCGCGCGAACTGGTTTTCTTCTTGAAGGTGCGGCGGTAGAGGTCCTGCACGACGAGCAGCGTCGCCTTACCCGCGAGGGCCTGCGCGTTGCCGGCGAGTTCGTCCGTGGTCGCGCCGGTGGCGAGGAGAGAGACGATCTGCTCCTGGGCCAGCGGCGGATCGCTAGAGAACGTGATCTTCGGATCGTGGGAGCGCCCGGTGATGAACACCGTCACCAGATAGTTACGGATCGTGGAGGTGCCAGTCAGGTTGAGCACGGGGTCGAGCGGTTGATCGGGCGTGAAATTGATGTTGCCGTCGCTGATCGTCAGTTTGCTGAAGGGCAGCGAGGCGACGAGGTTTTGCACGTTCACGTTGCCATCGAGTTGGAGCTTGGCCCCGGGACCGCGCAGGTGCAGGTCCGCCAGGGCGGTGCCGTTGGCGACGTTGCCGCGTAACTGGAAGGGGTCATCCGTACGAATATCCACGTTGAACTTCCAATCCTTGACCGGTGCCGACGAGACGCCGATGGACGCCGGGGACGAGGAATTTGCCTCCGCCGGGGGTGCGGGAGCGGGTTTGCCCGGCGTATTGATGGGGAGGATGTCGATGTCCTTCAGGTAACGGCTTTTGGTGATGCCCACGTAGCCGGTGACGTTCGCCGTCGCCAGCGGGCCGGTCAGTTTCAGGTCCGCGTTGACGCGGGCGGTGATGTTGTCGTCACGCACCGCCAGCACGTCGTTGGCCGTGGCAAAAATGTCCAGCGTCGGTTCGGTTAGTTTCACGAAGCCCACGCGGCCGCCTGCGTTGAGCTTGCCGCCGCCGATCTCGCCGGAGAAGCGCTCGATGCGCAGTTCCGTCGTGGTGAACGCCAGACGGGCGGCGAAGTCGCGGACGGCCGGAACCGTGATGTTCTCTGCCCGCGCCGCCGGGATGTTGAGTTCGACCGAGCCGGCGAACGCGGGTTTGCCGATAGTCCCGTTGACGCGGACATCCGCCGCCACCGTCCCTTCAATGAATCGAAGCGCCTTCGTGGCGCCCGCCAGAAAGCCGAGGTTTGCGCGCGGCAGGTTGAGGTTCAACGTCACCGGCGAGTTTGGATCGAGGGCTTTCTTCGTGGCCACTTCCTGCAAGTTGAGCGGAAGGTTGCCCTTGATGGTCAGCGGTTGGATTTGTGGCTGGCGCACGCTGGTGTCGAGGGTGAGGCGGTTATCCTTGAGACCGATGTTCACGTCAGCATCAACGGGCTGGATGGTCGGAAGGTCCGTGCTGCGGACGCCACGCGCACCCAGCTTGATGCCCGCCACGATCCTGGAAAGGCTGCCGTGCGCGTTGATCTCCAGTTGCACGCTGCCGCGCACGGGCGAGGTAGTCTTCGCGTTCTTGTCCACGCCGCGCATGAGCGTCTCGATGGCCAGCGGCTTGGAGGCCACGTTCACGTCGATCTTGTCCACGTCGGGGATCGGGCCGCCGGGTGCGGAGAGATTATTCAGGTCGAGCGGAATCTGGATGTAGCCCGCCAGCAGGTCGGTCGGACCGTCCTTGAGCGAGATTTTGTCAATGCGGGCGAGTGCGTCCTTTAGCTGGATCACGCTGCGGAATTCCAGGCCGTTGGAACTCACGAAGAGGACCGGGAAGTCCACGGTCTGCTGGGAATACCTGCCCTGGATGTCGGCGTCCAGCGGCCCCACGGCGTTGAACTCCACCTTATGCGCGGCGATGGCGCCGCCGCCGGAGAACTTCGCGCCGCCCTGCTCGGGCTTGGCGAAGTTGCCCTGCGCCTGCCATTGCATCTGGAACGATCCGCGCAGCTTTGGCTCACCGGCGGCGTTGGTGCCCGCCGTGTCCAGGTAGGACGCGGTGCCCGGTTGATCGGGCGCACCTTCGACGGCCACGGTGACCGGACCTGCGCTCGTGCTGGTTTTAGAAACGAGCGTGCGGCGTTTGCCCGGGTCGGGAGCCTTGGGGCCATTGACCTCGTTGACCGACGGCGTGCTCGCCTTGGCGGCTGCTTCTATCCGAGCGCCCTTGAGGTTGCGTTGCGCCTCGGTCTGGGCCTGCGGCGTGGCGCGCAGTAGAGGCTGAAAGACAGATAAATCCTGCAGGTTGATATTCAGACCCGCTTGATAATCGAACGGCGCGCGCAGCCCGGCTTGCCCGGTGATGTCCAGAGTGTTCTTGTCGTTGACCTTGACCTGTAAGGTCTTGATGACCGCCTTGCCGCCGTCCGCCACGATGTCGCCGGTGAGTGCCGCGATCTTCGCGCCCTTTGCTTCGAGGTTGCTCCCGGTGAGTTGGAGGTTGCCGTTGATTTCCTGATCGTTGGCGTCCGGCCTGGTGGCGAGGTGTCCCTTGACCTGGCCGGTCAGACGCACCGAGCCGCCGACTTTGTCGTGTGCACCGTTGGTATTAATCAGCGGGGCCAGGACGCCGAGGTCCGGCACTTCACCATCCAGGTTGAGGTCGAAAGCGTTGGGCGCAGCAAGGTCTGCTTGACCACCGAACGTCAGGCCGGTTTTGGCGTCAAAACGCACCTGCCCGGTTTTGATAACGGCCCGATTGTCGGCCACGTCCACCTGCACGTCCGCGCCCTGGAGCTTGATGCCTTTGGCGGCCACGTCGCGCGCGGTGATGTTCAAGGAAGCGTCGATCTTCTGGTCGTTCGCACCCGGCGCGGTGGCCAGATGACCTTTCGCGCCGCCCGTAATTTTTACCGATCCGCCGAGCGGCTGGTTGACGCCGTTGGCCGCCAACACGGGATTGAGTTGCGCGAGGTCGGCGAGGTCGATGGTGAGTCCGGCGTCAAATGGGAACGGGGCTTGCAACCCGGCGTGGCCGCTCAGATCGAGGTGGTTCTTGTCGTCCAGGACGATCCGGCCCGTCTTGACGACGGCCTGATTGTTTTCGATACCGATTTGCACGTCCGCCGTGCGCACGGCCGCGCCCCTGGCCTGCACGTCGCGCGCCTGGAGATCGAAGCCGCCGCCGAGGGTACCGTTACGGCTGGTGACGTTGCCTTTAGCGGTGAGTTGACCCTTTAATGGCAAAGGCGGATTTTTCGGGTCGAGCGCGAAGCCGTTCAGGTCAGGGACGTTGATATCCAGGCGCACATCGATGGGTTGTTGGGCGGCCTTGGCGAAGTCTTCGGGAATCGTGTAAGTGCCGTCCACGTCCACGGAGTTCTTTCCGCGCAGGATTTCCACCTGGTCCAGTTTCACCGCCGCGTCCTCGCTGCTGAGGACCAGCTTGACGCTGTCCACGGCGTAGTCGGCGTAGTGGACGCCTGACACGTCGATGGCGGAGCGGGTTTGCAACTTGTCGTAGAAAGGCAAGTGCGGCGGGGGCGGCGCATTGGGACCGGTCGGCGCGGCGGTGGCGTCGGCGGGCAGGACCTTGGCGTTGTCGAGCGCGAAGTCGATGGTGTCCACGGCGACGCGCTGCGCCGGGATCGCCAGTGATTGGACGTGTCCCTTGAGGGTTGTGCTCAGCTTGCCGTCTTTCAGCGCGAAGTCCCCGCCCGCTTTCAGCCCACCCGTGATTTCCTGAGGCAGCTTGACGGGCAGCTTCGTGAAATCTGGCGCGGCGATTTCCAGCGTGCCGCGTCCATTGGATTTGGGCAGGTCGGCCATCCGGTCGGAGAGGAAAATTTTCGCGGCCAGCGCGATCTTGTTGTCGCCCTGGGACGCGCCGGTGTCCTCCAGCGTGACCGTGCCGTCGCGCAAGGTGGCCTTCAAGGTGGCGGCGTCGAGCGCCGTGCCACCGGCGTTGGGTTTGTCGATGCGCGCCTCGACGCGGCCCGTCCAGGTTTTTGGTTGGTTCGTGTTGCCGTCAAAACGGACGGTCAGGTGATCCAACGTGCCCTCCACGGGAGCCTGCACCCCGAGGAAATCCCGCAGCGACGGGAACGACAAACCGGTCACGTCCAGTTGCACTTGCGCACGCGGCGGCTTGCGGATCCCCTGGGTATTGATCGTCGCGTTGGCGCGGCCTTTGAACAAGTCGGCGTCGAGAGAAAGCGTCAACAGTTCTTGCGGCAGCTTGGAGCCGTCGATGCTCAGGTTGCGGAAGAATACTTCCGGCGCGAGCCGTAAATCGGCCAGTTGCAGGTTGCGCTGCCGATAGCTCGTCCGCGCGGAGACATCGCGCAGATCCGGTCCGCCGGGGATGCGGAGTTCGGCGATTTTGAGTGCCCCGTTCTGCGTGGGATCAAGTTCCACGTTGGCGTCTTTGACGAGCAGTCCCTGTCCGCTGACGGCGGTTGCCGCACCGGCCACCGCCGGAGCCGCCGGGGCGGGCACGTACGCCGAAGCCGCCGCCGCTTGCCCGGTGGCGCGAGCGCCTTCCGCCGTGTCGGGCCGCAGCAGGAAGTTGACGTTGCGCAGGCTCAGACTGCCCGGCAGCGGCAGCGGCGGCAGGGAGAAAGGCTCCTTCTTCTTCGGCGGCGAGGGCGGCGATTTGCTGGGGTCCAAAATAATGTCCGCGTCGTGCAGGGTCACGCTCTCGATAAACTCCGAGTTCAACCCGTGGCGGATGAGCGTCGGCAGGCTGTAGTGCAGTTCCAGCAACCCGACGTTCGCCTTCTCCAGCGTGCCGGGACGGGTGGGAGAAACTTTCAAGTTCTCCACCCGCAGCCCGCCGAGGATCGAACCGCCCAGCTTGAAATCGTTGATCTTCAACCCCTGTTTGGCCGCGAGGCCCGGTGCGAGCAGCTTGACTGCCAACACGATGATCGGCTGGTAGAGCAGCACCAGCAGCAGTAGTAACGCTCCGAACCCGACGAGGATGCGCTTCCACCACGACCACCGGCGGCGCGGCGCGGCGGAGCCGGTGGAAGGTTTCGGGTCGGATGGATGGTCAGGCACGGCGCCCCACTTGTACAGGATGCCGGGGCTGGGAAGCAACCCCCGCCTTTCATCCGGGGTTTGCCCGGAAACCCCGTGAGCCGATCCGCCCAAATATTTCGGTGCTGGCGCGGAATTTTTACATTCCGCTAATTGCAAAGCGGGAGGGGGATACTACCGTGCGCGATTCCATGATAAAACCGGGTGACGATTGGGATATTCCCTCCGCGACCAGCGCCTACAACATCGACCGCTGGGGCGCGGGTTATTTTTCGATCAACGCGCAGGGCAACGCCCAGGTCACGCCGTCCATGAATCCCGGCGAAGCCATCGACGTGATGGCCGTGGTGCAGGAGGCCCGCGAGCAGGGTTTGGGGTTCCCATTGGTCATCCGGTTTCAGGATTTGCTGCGTCACCGGGTGCAGACGATCTGCAAGGCGTTCGCCAGCGCCATCACGGAGTCCGGCTACCAGAAGCCATACCGGGGCGTGTTTCCGATCAAGGTCAACCAGTTACGCGAGGTCGTGGAGGAAATCCTCGACGCGGGGCAGGAGTTTCACTTCGGGCTGGAGTGCGGCAGCAAGCCGGAACTCTTCGCCGCGCTGGCCGTCCACCGCGACCCGGAAAGCGTCGTCATCTGCAACGGCTACAAGGACGCCATTTTCATCCAGAACGCGCTGCTCGGACGCAAGCTGGGCAAGCAGATCATCATGGTCGTCGAGAAGATCGAGGAACTGCGCCAGATCGTCGAGATTTCCAAAGAGATGAACGTGGAGCCGCTGGTCGGCTTTCGCGTGCGGCTGAACACCCGGGGGGCGGGCAAGTGGGCGACCAGCGGCGGGGAGAACTCCAAGTTCGGTTTGTCCACAGCGGAATTCGTCGCGGGCAGCACGTACCTCAAGGAACAGGGGTTGGCGCACTGTTTGAAGCTGGTGCATTACCACGTCGGCAGCCAGGTCCCGGACATCGGCACGATCAAGCGCGCCGTGCGCGAGGCGGCGCGCTACTACGCCAAGCTGGCCAAGATGGGCCACGAACTCGGGTACATGGATGTGGGCGGCGGACTGGGGGTCGATTACGACGGCTCGCGCACCGCGTTTGATTCGAGCACGAACTACACGTTGCAGGAGTATGCGCGCGATATCGTTTACAACATCATGGACGTGCTCGACTCCGAAAAGGTGGCGCACCCGGT
>CAHJWO010000056.1 GCA_903642295.1 PVC group bacterium
GCGGGGCGCCGTCGGCAGCACGCGAGGCGCGTGCGCTCCCCAAACTGACCTGCTTGGGCCAAATGGAATGACCTTGCCCCTTTTTCTCTCCCATCTGCGAAAATCTGCGGAATCTGCGGACACTTTCCGACTTTTGTCGGAAGTCCAATTTCCCGGCGGGTCTCCCGCCCGCCGGGCCCCTCCAAAATTCCCGGTCGCACACCGGCGAGTTTTTGGCTAGGTTCGTCGCCGATGAGATCGTCCTATTTTGTTGGTTTCGCCGTGGCTTTGAGCGGGGCCGTGCTGCCCGTGGCGGCTCGCGCCCAACAGGCTGCCCCCGCGTCTGACATCCACCACGTTGCCTTCGAGCGGGGCACCGCGCTGCCCGATACCATCGAACCCAGCTGGGACACCCGTCCCGACGCGCGGACGATGTATTTCCAGATTCCCGCGCCCCGGGGGCAGATCACCGACCGAAACGGTTACCCGCTCGCGCAATCCCGGCTCGGCTATCACCTCGAACTCCGTTTCCCGCCGGGGCAGGAGATGACCGACGCGCAGGTGTTCGCGTACGTCAGGACGGAGTTCGTGGCCGCGCAGGGCGTGCTCAAGCGCGAATTGAAGGCCGACACCAACGCGGTGCTCGACCATTATCGCAACCGGCGGATGCTCCCGATGGACATCGCCACCTACCTCACGCCCGAGGAGGTGGAGACCGTCCGCGCGAAGCTCGCCGGGGACGGCAACCTGACCCTGCGCCCCGTGTACCTGCGCTTCTACCCCAACGGGTCGCTGGCCGCGCACATCGTGGGTTACGTCGGCAAGACCGGCGCGGAACAGCCCCACGGTCCGCTCCAGGGCAACGAACTCCTCTGGGCCGATCTGGAAGGCCGCGAGGGTCTGGAAAAGACCTTCAACGAACAGCTGACGGGTCACCCCGGCACGCTCAACATGACCTTCGACGGCAAGGGCAACAAAACGAGCGAGCGGATCGTCACGCCGCCCATCCCGGGCAACAACGTCGTCACCACGCTGGACATCAAGCTCCAGCAGCTCTGCGAACAGATGTTGGCCAATGAGGACAAGCGCGGAGCCATCGTCATCATGGACCCCAACGACGGCGACGTGCTGGCGATGGCGTCGTATCCGACGTTCGACCTCAACCAGTGGGTGCCGTCCATCTCGCAGGCGGATTTCAAAAAGATCAACGACGACCCGGACATACCGCTGATCCCGCGCGCCTTCCGGGCGACGTACCCGGCGGGCTCGACGTTCAAGATCATCGTCGGCGCGGCGGCGCTCCAGAGCCGCACCATCGACAAGGACGACGAGTTCACCGGCCCGCCGTCCATGACGATTGGCAACGTCCTCATGCACAATTGGAAGAAGACGGATGCGGGCGATCTCAATTTCGCCCAGGCGCTCGCGCAGAGTTGCGACACCTGGTTCTATCAGGTCGGCATCAAGACCGGGCCGGAGAAGATCATCGACTGGGCGAAGCGCTTCGGCCTGGGCGCGAAGACCGGTCTGCCGCTGCGCGACGAGGCGGCGGGCCGCGTGCCGGACAACGACTACATGAAGCGGGTCCACAAGCGGAAGTTCTACGACGGCGACACGGCGAATCTCTCCATCGGACAGGGCGATTTGGAGGTCACCCCCGTGCAGATGGCGCAGGCGATGGCGACCCTGGCCAACGGCGGCCAGTTCCACCAGACCCGCCTCGTCGAGCAGGTGCAGACCATCGACAACGGCATCGCCTCCGCTTATCAGGTGCGGACCCGGCGGGACGTGGGGTTGACGCCGGACGTGGTCGATACGCTCAAGAAGGGCATGAGCATGGTGGTGGACAGCAGCATGGGCACGGCCCACCAGGCGCACGTGCCCGGCGTGGACGTGGGCGGCAAGACCGGCACGGCGCAGTGGGGCGCGGGCAACAACGACAAGAGCAAGTCGCGGACGGCGTGGTGGTTCGTGGGCTTTGCCCCGATGGACAAACCGCAGTACGCGTTTGCGGCGTTGGTGGAGGGCGACGCGGGCGACAACCGGCACAGCGGCACGACGGCGGTTCCGCTGATTGGCAAGGTGTTGCGCGAAGTGTACAAGAAGAACAAGCCCGAGCACAAAAAGAAGCGGCATTCCGACGATGACGATGACAACGGCGACGATAACTCGCCGGGCAAAGATCAGACTCCCGACGACTCGGATTGAACGGTGCGGTAAATTGCCAACGATTTTATGATCGATGTAAGCTCTGCGATTTCTACGGCGAGATTGTATCTGGAGTCGGTGTTTGGCCCGGAGGGTTACCGCAATATCCGGTTGGAGGAAGCTGTCCTCAGCGATGACGACAGGTTTTGGCAGATCACCTTCGGCTTTGATCGGTCGCAACTCGGGGGCACCATCTGGAAAAAGGATTACAAGGTGGTGAAAATTGATGCTCAGACCGGTCAAGCTCGTGGGGTGCAAATTCGGGAACTGGTATGACTTTGGCCGAGATCGATGGACGCATTCCTCGGTACAGAGAGAAAGGTTTACTCGTCGATGCGAACCTGCTGTTGCTTTATCTGATCGGGGAGCTTGAGATGACTCTGGTGCCGCGCTTCAAGCGGACCCGAGGGTTTACGGTCGACGAATTCTTGCTGGTAAAAGCCATCGTGGAGTCATTCTCGCGGGTCGTGACCACGCCTGGCGTTTTGACTGAAGTAAGCAACTTGGCTGGTCACTTGGAGGGAAAATGGCGCCCCCCATTTTTCACACTGCTCGCCGAGAAGGTGCAATCGCTACAGGAAGAGTACATTCCATCTCGCCACGCCGCGCACACGGTCACTTTTCAAAAGCTTGGCTTGACGGATTCTGCTATCATCCTTGCCTGCGAGGGTAGATACTTGGCGTTTACCGCCGATTTTCCACTCGCAAACTTCATGGAAACTAATCGTTTGGATGTGCTTAATTTTAACCACATCCGCTCCACGGACTGGCATTGACTCGCTGGTCCCGCACTTCGATGCCCTTCGACCTCAAATCTCTCGTGGCCGCCCGGATGGGTGAGAACTACGAATTACACAGCCAGCACCTCAACCCCACGCTGGTGGAGGTGCAACGCACCATCGGTTTCGACCGGGTGTACGTCCGGGCGGAGGGAGCGTATCTCTACGATGCCGAGGGGACGGCGTTCCTCGATTTCCTGAGCGGTTACAGTGTCTTCAACATCGGGCGCAATCATCCGGTCGTGGCAAAGGCCATCCGCGACGCCCTGGACCTCGACCTGCCGAACATGGTCCAGATGGATTGCTCGCTGCTCAGTGGCTTGCTGGGCGAGGCGCTCTTGAAGAAGGTCCCGCCGCATCTCGACGCCGTGTTCTTCTGCAACTCCGGCACCGAAGCCGTGGAAGGGGCGATGAAATTCGCGCGCGCCGCCACGGGCCGCCCACGCATCGTCAGCCTCAAGGGCTCGTACCACGGGCTCAGCTACGGGGCGTTGTCCATCACCGGGAGCGAGACTTTTCAGGAGGGATTCGGACCGTTCCTCGCGGACACGGAAATGGTGAAACTCGGCGATCTCGCCGCGCTTGAAGCCACGCTTTCCCAGCGGGACGTGGCCGCGTTCATCGTCGAGCCGGTCCAGGGCAAGGGGGTCAATTATCCGACCGACGATTATTTCCAGCGGGCGCAGGCGCTTTGCCGCCGCTACGGCACGCTGCTGATCTGCGACGAGGTTCAAACCGGCCTCGGTCGCACGGGCAAGTGGTTCGCCTTCGAGCATTGGGGGTTGGAGCCGGACATCGTGACGATGGCCAAGACGCTCAGCGGCGGTTACGTGCCCTGTGGCGCCATCGTGACCCGGCGGCGCATTTACCAGAAGGTGTTCAGCCGCCTCGACCGCTGCGTGGTTCATTCGAGCACGTTCGGGCGCAACAATCTCGCCATGACGTGCGCGCTGGCCACGTTGACCGTTCTGGAAGACGAAAAGCTCATCGAAAATTCGGCCAACATGGGCGCTTTGCTCACGCACCGCCTGACCAAGCTCAAGCAGAAGCATCCGTTCATCAAGGAGGTGCGCGGCAAGGGCTTGATGATCGCCATCGAGTTCCACGAGCCGCCGCAGTTCAAGAGCAAGCTGGCCTGGCGCTTGATGCACAAGATTGATCAATCGCTGTTCCCGCAGTTGGTCATCGTGCCGATGCTATCGAAGCACCGCATCCTGACCCAGGTGGCCGGGCACAATATGGACGTGATCAAAATTCTCCCGCCGCTGACGATCGGCGAGAAGGAAGTGGATCTGTTCGTGGACGCCCTCGATCAGACGTTGTCCGAATGCCGCCGATTCCCGGGTCCGATCATCGAACTGGCCAAGAACACCGCCCGGTTGCAGTTGCGCAAGCGCGGAATGATGGCCCCCAAGCGGCAGATCCAGCCGGTTGTCGGCCTCAATGGGCACAAGGGCGGGCATGGGCACAAAGGGATGAATGGCCATCCGGCGGCCAATGGCCACCACGTCAACGGGGCCGGAATGAACGGCAAAAACGGTCATCATGTTGCGGAACACCCGGTGGAACCCCAGACCGGCACTGACACATACACTGGATTTTCCACTCCCGGGTAGAACGGGGCCCGGCGCGGTCCTGCCATTCGGCGTGCGAGCGGCACTGCCGCGAATTTCCCGCCTTCCCCCCGGCGGCATCCCGGTTATGTTGGGCGCGAAGCGTCGTGAAAAACAAGAATATCCTCATCGTCGACGACGAGAAGCACACCCGCGACGGCCTGCGCCGCTCGCTGGAGGACGAGGAGGATTTTGAGGTGTACGCCGCCGGGGACGTGGCCGGGGCCTTGTCCATCCTGGAAACGGAAAGCGTCGATCTGCTTCTGACTGACCTGCGGCTCGGCGGCGATGACGGCATGGCGCTCATCGACCGCGCCTTGAAGATGCCGACCCCGCCCGTGTGCATCATGATGACCGCCTACGGCTCCGTGGACACCGCCGTCGAGGCCATGAAGCGCGGTGCTTACGACTTCGTCACCAAACCCGTCAATCTGGACCGCCTGGAGGTGCTCATCCGCCGCGCCCTGCGCAGCCGGGAGGTGGAAACCGAGAATAAGGAACTCCGGCAGCAGGTGGAAAAACGGTCGGGCAAGGGCCTGGAAACGCTCATCGGCACATCGGCGGTGATGGAAGAGGTGTTCGACACCGTCCGGCAGGTTGCGCCGACCCGCGCCACCGTGCTGATCGAAGGGGAGAGCGGCACGGGCAAGGAACTGGTCGCCCGCGCCCTGCACAACCTGAGCAATCGGGCCAAGGCTCGCTTCATTGCCGTGCACTGCGCCGCCCTCAGCCCGCAACTGCTGGAAAGCGAACTGTTCGGCCACGAGCGGGGGGCTTTCACCGGCGCGACGGAGAAGCGCATCGGGCGCTTCGAGCAGGCGGACGGCGGCACCATCTTCATGGACGAGATCGGCGAGATCGACGCCAGCACGCAGGTCAAGCTCCTGCGCGTGCTCGGCGAGCGCACATTCGAGCGAGTGGGGGGCAGCACGCAGGTCACCGCCGATGTGCGCCTGGTCGCCGCCACCAACAAGCACATGGAACAACTCGTGGCGGATGGGAAATTCCGCGAGGACCTGTTCTACCGGCTCAACGTGGTGCGCATCCACATGCCGCCCTTGCGGGAGCGCCGCGAGGACATTCCGCTGATGGTGCAGGCGTTCTTGAAACAGTCTTGCCAGGAAAACGACAAACCGTTAAGAGAACTCACCGCCGACGCCATGAACCGCCTCATCGAATACCCCTGGCCCGGCAACGTGCGCCAACTGCGTTCGGCGGTGGACAACGGCGTCGTGCTGGCGACCGGGCCGAAGATCACGTTGCGCGACCTGCCGTTCGCGTTGCGCCAGTGGAACGGCGGCGCGGACCCCGGCGTCGCCGTGCCCGCGGCGGGGGCATCAAAGGGCGGCCCGTCGGCCATGCCGGTCGATCAACTCAACATTCACCAGAGCGAGGACGCCTTGATCCGCCGGGCTCTCGACGAGTGCGGCGGCAACATCACCGAGGCCGCGCGCAAGCTGGGCATCAGCCGCCGCACCCTGCATCGCAAGCTGAAACTTTCTTCGCAACCCCCTTCCCCCACGACGGCCTGACCGATAGGTTGGTGCCCGGCGTCGGCTCACTCCCGTTCATTTTTTCACGATTTTCCCTTTATGGCTTCTTCAACCGGTTCAATTCAAGGTTTGGTTCACTCGCTCGAACAGGGGCGGTTTGCGCCCCTGGTGCGCGGCTTCGTCATCGCGGTGGTGATCCTCGCCGTCGCGCTGATCTACCTGGGCTGGAAATTTCGCGGCTTTGTCATCCCCGAGGCGATGGATCAAGCGCAGGTCGCGCGCGAAATCGCCGATGGCCACGGGTGGAGCACCAATTACATCCGCCCGCTGGCCGTCTGGCAGCTGGAGCGCAACAAGATCCCGCTGCCGCCGGACCACTTTCCGGATACCTTCAACGCGCCGCTGCCGCCGCTGGTCAACGCGCTGCCGGTGAAGCTGGCCGGGGCGATGGAGTTCAAACAAGGGGAATACGTGGCCCCTGCCGAGCGGTTTATCGTCGCGGTTTCCATGCTGTGCTTCCTGGGCGCGGTGGGCATCCAGTATTTTCTGTTGCGCCGGCTGTTCGACGCCCGGCTGGCCTTCTGGGGATCGTTGCTGACGCTGGTGAGCGACCTGTGCTGGCAGTACACGCTTTCCGGGCTGCCGCAGATGCTGATGTTGCTGCTTTTCAGCGCGGCGCTGTACACGTTGGTCCGGGCCATCGAGTCGCACCTTGCCATCGAGCGCCTGGAGGGGCGGCTGGCTCCGGCCTCGCCGGATGACCCGGCCGTACCCGCGAGCGGGGGGGCTTTCCTCGGCTGGCTGGGCGCAACGGGGGTGTTTCTCGGCCTGCTGACGTTGTCGCACGGCGTGGCGGCGTGGATTTTCGCGGGGACGCTCGCGTTTTCGGCGGTCTATTTCCGGCGGCGGGGCGCGGCGGTGCTGGTTCTCCTGGTTGCCTTTGCGTTGGTGTGCGCGCCGTGGATCGTCCACATGTACCGGGTTAGCGGCAGCGCGACCGGCATCGCCAATTACGCGTTGTTCGACGGGTTGAACGGTACGACCGCCACGCGGATGCGCTCGACCGAAGGGCCGGGGCTGGAAAACCTCGAAATCCGCTTTTTCCGCACCAAAATTCAGGACGGCATCGTCGCCCAGTTTTCGCGCCTTTCCGACAGCCTGGGCGGCAACCTGATCGCGCTGGTATTTTTCGCGTGTCTGCTGCACCCCTTCCGGCGGCCGGAGGTCAATGCCCTCAGGCTCGCGGTCCTGGTGATGTGGGGGAGCGCCGTGGTGGGGATGTCTCTGCTGGGCGTCACCTCCGACCCTAGCGCGGGGATGAACGTCAACCAGTTCGGCGTGCTGTTCCTGCCGATCATGCTGGCGTTCGGGTTGGCGTTCGTGCTGGTCATCTTCAGCCGGCGGGAAGCGAGCGCATCCTCGGTGGGCCGCCTGTTCCTCTTTTCGATCCTGTTCCTGGTGTCGTCTTTTTCGATGATCTTCACCTTGCTGCCGCGTAATACGCCGGCGTATCAGTATCCCCCGTATTTCCAGCCCGCGATCAACCGCCTCGGCGGGTGGACCAAAGACTCGGAGATCATCGGTTCGGACATGCCGTGGGCGGTGGCGTGGTACGCCGACCACAAAAGCCTCCTGATCCCGAATAAATTCAAGGATTTCATGGGACTGAGCGACAACGCCAAGCTGCCGGGGACGCTGTCCGGTCTTTTTCTGACACCCATCAGCCGCAACATGCCCCTATTCAGTGGGGTGCTGAAAGGCGAATACTCGGATTATCAGCAGTTGATCTTCGGACGGTCGGACGCGCCGTTCTTCCCTTTTCACGAGGGGATTCTGCTGATGGGGGACCCGACGAGTTACATCTTTTACAGCGACACCCGCCGCTGGGAGAAAACGCCGCCCCCCGCGGTGCCGGCGGCCGCGCCCAAGGAAGGCGAAAAGAAGGAATAACGCCTGTCAGTTCGAGGCCGTTGATCCGCCAGAAGCGGTGGCCCGCGAGAATGGCCGGGTGAAGGTCCTGACGGCTGTCCCAGCCGTCCCTGACACAATAGAGCGCATCCCGTTTGAGTCAGCCTCGGGATAGCCGCCCCTGGGTCAGCCTGAGGTGCCCTCGACGTTGGAAGGTCCTTCGGCTCGTTCCACTCGCTCAGGATGACAGACTTTGGCGGAGGATTCAGTGCAAGGCTTATCCAATCGGGATGTGCTCTAGATTTCCGACAAAAGTCCGCCGATGACGCAGATTTCCGCAGGTTAAAACCAGACCACGCACCGGCTTCCCTCCCGATTTTTCCTCAATCTGCGAAAATCTGCGTCATCGGCGGACTTTTGTCGGAGGTCCGATCCACCCGGCTGCGCCCCGGCGCGCCTCAGCCGAACCGACCCGTAATGTACGCTTCGGTCTGCTTTTCGCGCGGATTGTTGAACAATTCCCGCGTCGGCGCGAACTCCACCAGCTTGCCCAGGTAAAAAAACGCCGTTTGGTCGGCCACGCGCGTGGCCTGTTGCATGGAATGGGTCACGATGACAATGGTGAAATTGCGTTTCAACTCGTTCATCAATTCCTCGACCTTGGCGGTGGCGATGGGGTCCAGCGCGCTCGTGGGCTCGTCCATGAGCAACACCTCGGGCTGCACCGCGATGGCCCGGGCGATACAGAGCCGCTGCTGCTGACCGCCTGACAGACTGATGCCCGGTTTGGCGAGGTCGCTTTTCACCTCGTCCCAGAGCGCGGCTTTGCGGAGCGCATCTTCCAACCGTTCGCGCAAAAACGCCTTGTCGCGCACGCCGTTGAGCCGCAGACCCACCGTGACGTTTTCCCCGATGGTCATGGTCGGGAACGGGTTGGACTTTTGGAACACCATGCCCACGCGGCGGCGCACCACCGTGGGATCGACCTTGGGGTCGTACAAATTTTCGCCGTTGAGCCGGATGCTGCCCGTCATGCGCGCGCCGGGAGTCAATTCGTGCATCCGGTTGAGACACCGCAGGAAAGTGGACTTGCCACAGCCGCTCGGGCCAATGATGGCTGTGACCGAGCGCGCGGGGATGCCCAGCGTGGCATCGATTACCGCGTGTTTCTCGCCGTAGAAGATATTGACCTCCCGGGCATCGATGGCCACGGCGTCGGTCGGGCTGACAGCGGGCAGCGCGGAAGAGGCAGGAAAATTCACGACGCGGGAGGAAACAGCAGGTGCACGGTTGGTGGGCACGGCGACGGTGGCAGGGTTATCCGAAGACATGGCGGATGACAAGCGAAGGGTTTACGTTTGCGGAACGGTCACCGCGCCGCCGGTGACGGCGGTCGTGGCGGCGGTGTTGGCAGCGGAGGAAAGTTTTTTCCCGCGGGTGCCCGGACGGGTGGGCAGGCGGTCGCGGGTGGCGTAGCGCAGGCCGACGTTGAGGACCAGAACCATCAGCAACAGCACCAGCGCCGCCGCCCAGGCCTGCCGATTTTCATCCGGGTAAGGGGAGATCGCGTAGGCATAAATTTGCAGCGGCAGGGCCGACATCGGGTCCCTGATCCCGTGGCTCCAGCCGCTGTTGCCCAGGGCCGTGAAGAGCAGCGGGGCCGTCTCCCCCGAAACCCGTGCCACGGCCAGCAGCGCACCGGTCAGCACGCCCTTCGAGGCGGTCTTCAGCACGATCCGCGTGGCGATTTTCCAGCGGGCGACGCCCAGCGCGAGCGCGGCCTCCCGGTAGCCGTTGGGCACGAGCAGCAACACCTCCTCGGAAGTGCGCAGGACCAGCGGAATCATGATGAACGCCAGGGCAAGCGCCCCCGCGATGGCGGAATAGTGCCCGAGCGAAAACGGCGAACCTTTGGGCAGCACCAGGATCGCGTAGGCCACGATTCCCCACACGATGGACGGCACTCCGTTGAGCAGGTCCGCCGCGAAACGCACCACCGAGGCGAAACGCCGTCCGGCGTATTCCGTGATGTACACCGCGCCCAGAATCCCGGTCGGCAGGCCGACGAGGGCCGCCAGACCGATGAGGATGAAACTCCCCACGATGGCGTGGACCACGCCGCCGCCGGTCTCGCCGTGCGGCACCGGTAGCTTGGTAAAGAAATCCAGGTTGATCGATCCCACGCCCTTGATCACGAGGTAGCCGAACACCAGGGCCAGGGGAGTGACGACAATGAGCGCGCACGTCAGGCAAAGACCCGCGACCAGCGCGCTTTTGAACTTGCGCCAGCGCCGCAGACCTTCCGAAACCTGCCCGACGCGGACGGCACCCGGTGGCGTTGCAGGCGGGGGGGTGGAGAGAGCGATGCCGGAAGACATGGAAGTCGGGAGAGAGGAGCGCGAAACAGATCGGTTTAAACCTTGAAACTTGAATCTTTCTTTGAATCTTGGTTCTTGAATCCTGGAACTTCCGATCTCACCGGCTAGTGGACCGCGCCCGCATCGGCGGTGCCAAATTTCAGCAGCAGGCGGGCGCAAAGATTGACGATCAGCGTGATGCCGAAAAGCACGAGGCCCACGGCAATGAGAGCGTCCCGGTAAGAGTCGTCTGCCGCTTCGTTGAACTGGCTCGCGATCACGCTGGCCAGCGTGTTGCCGGGCGCGAACAGGGAAGATTTGATCTCGTTCGCGTTGCCGATGACCATCGTAACCGCCATCGTCTCGCCCAGGGCGCGGCCCAGGCCGAGGATCATCGCGCCGAAGATGCCCTTCTTCGCATACGAGAGCACGGCGATGCGCGTCACCTCCCAGCGCGTGGCCCCCAGCCCGTAGGCCGCCTCGCGCTGGAGGTCCGGCACGCTGCGCAGGATTTCGCGCGAAACGCTGGTGATGATGGGCAGCACCATCACGGCGATGATGAGTGAGGCCGCCAGCACGGAATACCCGCCGAAGGACGTGCCGGAGAAGATCGGCAGGAAGCCCACCGTCTTTTGCAGGAAAGGGAAAACGTGTTCGTTGAGGACGGGCAGCAGCACGAAAATCGCCCACAGGCCAAGAATGACGCTCGGGATCGCGGCGAGCATCTCGATCAGGAAAATCAGCGGTTGCCGCAGCCAGTTCGGCGCGAGTTCCGTCAGGAAGACCGCCGTAGCGACGGCCAGCGGCGTGGCGATGAGCAAACCGAGCAGGCTGGTGACGAGGGTGCCGTAGATGAAGGGCAGCGCACCGAAGCTGTTGGCGTTCGGGTCCCAGTCGCTCTTGGTCAGGAAGCTGAGGCCAAACCGGTGGAACGTGTGGCCCGCGCCTCTCCAGAGCTGGTAGCCCACGATCAGGACCAACACGAGCACGACCGAAGCCATCGCCAGACACAGGCCGCGGAACGCGAATTCACTCGCGCGGGACACCGGGCGCATCCGCTGGGCGGCGGTCGCCGTGGTGGGCGCTTCCATCGTGGTGGTAGCCGTGGGCATGGCGAATACGGGTGAACCGTGAAACTGACCGGCGCGGCAGGCGTTGGAGAAAGCCACCCACCGCGCCGGAAATGATGAAACGGTTACGGAGCGGTCGTCAATCCATCAAAACTTGATGGTTTCGATGCGGGCGAGCACCTTCTTTTGCACCGCGTCGGGCAGCGGCGCGTAATCCAGCGCCTTGGCCTGCTTCTCGCCCTCGGTGAGAGCCCACTTGAGGAACGCGACCATCGCCTTGCCTTTGGCAGCGTCTTTCTGCTGCTCATAAACGAGCAACCACGTCACGCCGCTGATCGGATAGGAATCCTTGCCGGGGGCGTTAACCATCGAAAAACGGAAATCATCCGGGATGGTGGCGGTCGCCGTGGCGGCGGTGATGCCTTCCAGCGACGGCTTGACGAAAGCGCCATCCGCGTTCTTCAGGTCCGCGACGGGCAGCTTGATCTGCACCGCATAGATGAGTTCCACGTAACCAATGGCTCCGGCGGTCTGTTTGACCAGGCCCGCCACGCCGTCGTTGCCCTTGCCGCCGATGCCGGCGGGCCATTTGACGGTGGTGTTCTTGCCGACCTTGTCCTTCCACTCGGAACTGACCGTGCTCAGGTAATCCGTGAAGATGTAGCTGGTGCCGGAACCGTCCGCCCGGTGCGCCACGGCGATGGGTGTGGCGGGCAGTTTCGCACCCTGGTTGAGTTTGGCGATGGCGGCATCATCCCATTTGGTGATCTTGCCCAGGTAAATGTCGGCGAGCGTCGGGCCGTCGAGCTTCAGGCTGGTGACGCCCGGCAAGTTATACGTGATGGCAACCGCGCCGGCCACCGTCGGGATATGCAGAATCTTGCCGGGAGCCTTCGCCAGGCTCTCGTCGCTCATCGGACCATCGGATGCGCCGAAATCCACCGTGCCTTCGAGGATTTGTTTCTGCCCGCCGCCGGAGCCGATGGCCTGATAATTGAAATTGGCGGCTGCATCGACCTTCTTGTACTCCGAGAACCATTTGGTGTAGATCGGGTTGGGGAAGGTCGCGCCGGCGCCGGTCAGATCGACGGCTTGGGCGGTCGTGCCAACGAACAGGCTCAGGCCTGCGAGGGCGAGGGTGGGAAGGAATAAAGGGGTGATTTTCATGAACGGATTGAGGTTTGTATCGCCTACTTTGACGATGCTTTCCCCGCCAAATTATCCAGCGGAGACGGCGTGTCCGTTCCTGTTTTGCAACGATTTTGTTACACCCGTGGAAGCGATCTCCGGTTGACTAGCGCCGTGATCCACCGCACACAAGCCCAGCGACTTCTCTACGATCATGGTGACTCCTTCCAATGTCCATATCCTGGGCTCATTTGACGCGGCGCTGGGCGCGTTGCGCGACAACGTGCTGATGATGGCCAGCCTGACGGAGCGTAACCTGGAACGGGCCTTTCGCGGCCTGTTCGAGCGGGACAGCGAACTCTGCGCGATGGTCATCGCCGACGACGAGGACGTGGATACTCTGGAAAAGCAGGTGGACAAGGATGGCATCGAATTGCTGATGCGCTTTCATCCCGTGGCCAGCGATCTGCGCGGCATCATCGCCACGATGAAGTTGAGCGCCAATTTGGAACGGGTGGCGGATCAGGCGACGGGCATCGCGCGCCGCGCCCGGCGGCTCAACGGCGGGATCGAAATGGCCCAAACACATCTTTTGGAACGTATGGCGGCCGATGTCACCACGATGCTCAAGGACAGCCTGCGGGCCTTCACCGATGGTGACATGGAACTGGCCATGACCCTCAAGCCCCGGGATCGGCAACTCGACGCGCTGAACAAGGAGATCAACCAGCAGATGACCGACCTTGCCCAGAAGCAGCCGGAGCACCTGAACATTTACCTGGATCTGATCTTCATCGCCCGCAATATCGAGCGGATCGGCGACCACGCGACGAACATCGCGGAGGACGCCGTTTACGTGAAGGCCGCCCAGGATGTGCGGCACTCTCACCCCGCGAATGCGGAGTGATTTCCGCCCTTAATTCTGACCGGGCGTTTCGGCGCGGTCCTCGAAACGCGTGTATTCCTTCAGGAACGTCAGATTGACGGGACCGACCGGGCCGTTGCGCTGTTTGGCGATTTCCAGCACCGCTTCGCCCTTGGTTTCCTCGCGCTGTTCCTCGTCTTCGGCGTAATATTCGGAGCGCACCAACAGGCCGACGAGGTCAGCATCCTGTTCGATGGAACCGGATTCGCGCAGATCGCTCAGGCGCGGTTTGCCGCCCGCGCGGGCTTCCGGGTTCCGGTTGAGCTGGGCCAGGACGATGATCGGGATTTTCAGTTCCTTGGCCAGCGCTTTCACGCCGCTGGAGATTTCCGCGATTTCCAACTGCCGGTTATCCTGCGCGCGGCGGCTGGTCGAACGGAGCAACTGCAAGTAGTCGATGACGATCAACTGGATGTCGTACATCTGCTTGAAACGCCGGGCCTTGGCGCGGAGTTCGAGGATGCTCAGACCGGCAGTATCGTCGATGAAAATCTGGCTTTCGGCCAGTTTGCTGGCGGCGGTGGTCAGGTTCGGGAAGTCGCGTTCGCTCAGGAAACCGTCGCGCACCTTGCCAAGGTTCACCCGCGCACGGGAGCAGAGGAGCCGCTGGACCAACTGCTGGCTGCTCATTTCCAGGCTGAAAATCGCCACGGCGTGCTTCAAGTTCACCGCGACGTGCTCCGCGATGTTCATCGCAAACGCCGTTTTGCCCATCGAAGGACGCGCCGCGATGACGACCATTTCCGCCGGATGCAGGCCGTTGGTCATGCGGTCGAGGTTGGCAAAGCCGGAGGCCAGGCCGGTAATGGCCCCCCGCCGTTCGTAGAGCTTTTCGATGGTTTCGATGGCTTCCATAACTTGATCCTTCATGAGGGGAACCGCGTTCTTGAAACGGTTCTCGTTGATGGAGAGTACCTTCTGCTCCACTTCGTCCAGGAGCGTATTCACCTCGCCCTGTTCGTCGTAGGCGCGGGCGGCGCACTCCGTACAACTGCCGATGATCTGGCGCAGAATGTATTTCTCCCGGACAATCTCCAGGTAATAGGTCGCGTTCGCCGCCGTGGGCGTGAACGTGAACAGGTGCGTGATAAACGACGGCCCGCCAACCGCGTCGAGCAGATTACGGTCGCGCAGGGTCTGCGTCAGCGTGATGACATCCGCCGGGCGCTGGGCGTTCCACGCTTCCACGAGCACGTCGTAAATCGTGGCGTGGGCAGGCTGATAAAAGTAGCCCGCGTTGATCCGTTCCACGCAGTCGCCGATGACTTCCGTCGGCGAGATGAGCATGGAACCCAGGACGCCCTGCTCAGCCTCCAGGCTGTGCGGCAGCGTCCTGTGAATATCCGGTGAAGAACCCGGTGAATAACTCCCGTTTGCCGCCGGGCTTTTTCTGTCAGCCGACCCCGTTTTCCCTCGGGGCCTCTCCGTGCCGTTGGCAACTGGAGTCAGGCTGGGCGGCATGTGAATTATGACTTCTTCTTCGCGTACTTGGAAACCGTCTTCTTGCCTTCTTCAGGGGCGGGGGCGGCTTCGGCCTCGGGGGCGGGAGCCGGCTCCGTCGCGGATTTCACGTTCACCTTCAGAGTGGCGGTGACATCGGTATAAAGTTTGACGGGAACCTCGTGCAGGCCGGTTTCCTTGATCGGCTTTTCGAGTTGGATCGCGTGCCGGTCGATCTCGGCGTTGGGCAGTTCCTTCTTGAGGGCCTCTTCGAGGTCGCGGGTCGAGATCGAGCCGAACGCCTTGCCGGTGGTGCCGGTCTCCAGCGTCAGCTGGAGGTTGAGCTTGTTGATGCGGCGCATCAACTCCTCGGCGGCATTGCGCTCCTGGCCCTCGCGCTCGGCGCGCTTGGCCTTGAGCTGATTGATGCGGCGGAGCGTGACGGGCGTCACCTCGTAGGCCTTGCCCTGGGGCAGGAGGAAGTTCCGGGCGAAACCGCGCTTGACCTTGACGATGTCCGCTTCGGCACCCAGGCCACGGATGTTTTCAGTGAGAATGACTTCGGAAGTAGGCATGAAACGGACAGGTTGAAAGGTCGAGACGATAGAAACTTTGGGAGAATCGTTTAACCCGGCCCGGCGGCGGTGTCAAGATCGTGTTCCAAAATCCGGCCAAGAGCGGTCAAGCGGGGCGGACGGAATTCTCCGCGCGAAAATGGAAATAAACCGGGATTTACGTCGCAGCTGTCGCAGCCGTCGCAGGTGACGCAGAGGGCAAAAAGAACACCGGTGACCCGGATCGTGCGACGCAAGCGCAAATAATCTAGGAATTTTCTTGATGCCCGATGCCCGGCGGTATTCCTCTAACGGGAAGCACGTCCGGCGTTCCCATCAACGCCTTCGCCGTCCGTTGCGCTCTCCCTCCCCCGGCCAGAACTGTTTCTTCCCCTCGGTCCATGCCCACGCAAATTCATCTCCACCTCGCCGATTACGCGATCCTCGCCGTTTACTTCGCCTTTGTCATCGGCATCGGCGTGTGGATCAAACGGTCGATCAAGGGCAGCAAAGGTTTTTTCCAGGCGGGCCACAGCATCCCGGCCTGGGTGACGGGACTGGCGTTCCTGTCGGCCAATCTGGGGGCGCAGGAAGTGATCGGCATGGCGGCGTCGGGTGCCAAGTACGGCATCATGACCAGCCACTTCTATTGGGTGGGGGCGATCCCGGCGATGGTGTTCCTGGCGATCTTCATGATGCCGTTTTACTACGGATCGAAGGCGCGGTCGGTGCCGGAGTATCTCAAATTGCGGTTCGACGAAAAGACGCGCGGACTGAACGCCATGACGTTCGCCGTGATGACGATTTTCTCGTCCGGCATCAGTCTGCACGCACTGGCCAGGCTGCTGGAAACGTTGATCCCAAGTTGGCACTACTGGCCCTGCGTCTTCGTGTCCGCGTCCATCGTGCTGGTGTACATCTTCCTGGGCGGATTGACCTCGGCCATCTACAACGAGGTGCTCCAGTTCTTCATGATCGTGCTGGGGTTCGCGCCGCTGGTGTACCTGGGATTGAAGAACGTGGGCGGCTGGACGGCGTTGAAGACCAAACTGATCCCGGTCGCCACCTCGCAGGGGTACGCGCCGGACTCGTGGTCGCACTCGTGGAAATACCTCTGGAATCCCGAGCAGAACGCGATGGGTGTCAGCGCGTTCAGCATCGTGGTCGGACTGGGTTTCGTGCTGTCGTTCGGGTACTGGTGCACGGACTTCCTCGTGGTACAGCGCGCGATGGCGGCGAATTCGATGAACGCGGCGCGCCGCACGCCGCTCATCGCGGCGATCCCGAAGATGCTTTTTCCGGCGCTGGTCATCCTGCCGGGCATGATCGCCATCGCGCTGCACAACCAGAGCGGCGGGCATTTCCTGCCCATCGGCGCCGACGGGCAGCCGGACTACAATCTGACCGTCCCGACGATGCTCGCACAGTATCTGCCGACCGGCATCCTGGGCATCGGGTTCACGGCGCTGATGGCGTCGTTCATGTCGGGCATGGCGGGCAACGTGACGGCCTTCAACACCGTCTGGACCTACGACATCTACCAGAGCTACATCGCCCCGGAGAAAACCGACGCGCATTACCTGCTGATGGGGCGGATGGCGACGGTCGTGGGCATTTTGTTGAGCATCGGGGCCGCCTATTTCGCGTCGAAGTTCAACAACATCATGGACGCCTTGCAGTTGGTGTTCGGGTTCGTGAACGCGCCGTTGTTCGCCACGTTCCTGCTGGGCATGTTCTGGAAGCGCGCCACGGGCCACGGGGCGTTCTGGGGACTATTGGGCGGTACGTTCGCGGCGTGGATCTTCCAGGGATTGTCCATCGTGGGCGGCGCGGCACCCGGCTGGATCAAGGGCGGCTGGATCAAGCCCGTGTTCCCCTTCCACAGCGAGATGGGACAGAATTTCAACATCGCCGTCGTGGCCTGGATCACGTGCATGGCCGTGACCGTGTTGATTTCGATGGCGACGCCGCGGGTCAAAACCGACGAGGAGTTGACGGGGCTGGTTTACTCGCTGACGCCCAAGCCGGCTTCGGACAACGAACCGTGGTACGAGCAGCCGGTCACGCTGGGCATCCTCGTGTTGGCGGCCACGGTCATCTTGAACATTATCTTTGCCTGACGCGGGCGTTTGCCACCTGTTTTTCCCTCTCCCTATGAACCTCGATTTAAGACTTCCGGTGGGCCTGATGTTCGCCATCTTTGGCGTGATCCTCGTCGCGGTAGGTTTGACGGGAGGCACGGAGCTGACCGACAAGTCGCTCGGGGTGAACATCAACCTGTGGTGGGGATTGGTGATGCTCGTCTTTGGCGG
>CAHJWO010000057.1 GCA_903642295.1 PVC group bacterium
AGCGTTGCCGTGGTGCCGGTGGTGTTGTTGGTCACGGTCCCGGCGGCCAGCGCCGGCGTCGGCGGGGGCACGATGCGCATGGTGAGGCCGCGAGCGCTGATGTTCTGCACGGAACTCAGGATCGTGTCACTCTTCGTGCCAGCCGGGAGGAAGTTGACCGTGTTGACGTTGTTCGTGTTGCCGTTCGCGTAATTGTGCTGTTCGACGTAATAGATCCGGCCCGTCGTGTCGATCTGCGGGGAGGCGGGCAGGTCGAAGGTGGCGGCGCCGGTATTGGTGGCGCTGTTGATGATCCGGACGTGGTCGCCCGTCGAGAGGGTAAGGCGGATGATGTCGGAGTCGGTTTGGCTCTGCCCCTCGTCGCAAACGATCAGGTATTCGTTGGTGGGCAAACCTCCGCTCAGGGTAATGGTCTGGGTGTTGTCGATCTGCGTGGTCCGCACCACGCCGTCGAAGGGAGCCGCCTGCGAGCCGAGGGTGGGACTGGCGACGTATTTGCGCGAGCCGTAGGTTCCGGCGCTATCGGTGGTGACAGGGATTTCGACGACAAAACGAGTGTCATTGGTGCTAGTGGTGGCGACATTGAAATCGACGTAAAAAATGTTGCCGAAAGGGTCGGTCGACAGGTAGTCGGGATTATTCACCACCACACCGTTGGCGGTGGTACTGTCGAGCATGACCAGCGTGCGCACACCCGTGGCGATGTTTACCCGGTAGATCCCCTTGTCCGGCTGGGTGCTAGCGCCGGTGACCGTGGCGACGTAGACGAGGATCGAGCCCGTCGAATAGTCGTAGCACATGCTGGTGATATCCCGCGTGTTGACGCCCAGGCTGGTGTTGTCGCCGAGGGAGACAACCCGCCGCACTCCGGTCAAAGGAGTGATTTCCATGACATCATCCACGGGGGTCCCGCTGCCGGTGGGGTTGCGATTGCGAATGTAGTACACCAGGCCGGCGGGGGAGACCGCGATCTCGTTTTCGCCGGTGGAGATCCCATTGGTCGAGTCGTAAAAAGCGGGGCCCGAGCCAACGGAAACGGAGGCCAGGATCGACTCCGCGCCGGTACCCCCGCTGCGCACCGCCAGGTTGAAGATGGCCCCATTTTTAGTGTCAGCGGCTCCCGTGGAGCCCGTGTAATCGGGGTCGAAAAACACGAGGTCGTTGGGAAAGAGCGCGGTACCGACGCCGTCGGTCACCGGGCCGACCTGGCTGGGGCCGACCGGCTGGCCGGTGGGTCGAATACCAGCGGCGGCGGGGAACGCCACTTGTCCAGAGGCAGCGGGCGCGGCGAGGACGGAGGGAGCCACGCCCGTGAGCAGGAACAGGGCGGCGCCGAGGGCAAGGAAAGAACGGGGCAACATAGGAATGGATCGGCGGGAGGCCGGGAATCAGGACTGGAGATCGACTCGGAAAAAAGAAAGCAGGAAGCAGGTCACTGACGCGGAGGGAAAACTCCCTGCAGCGCGATGATGAAAGTGACCGCCAGGAAAGCTTGCTGGTTGGAGTGCGCCTGGCCGCCGGTATTAGGGAGCACGGCGTTGGAAGCCATCGCCACCGCGCTGGACGACGAGGCGTAATACGGGAGACCCGAGGTGCGGCCAGGAAATTTGCCGAAAAGAGCGCCGCCAGGGTTGGCTGACGAGGCGCTTGTCCCGTCGGCGGTAAGGAGGTGGTTGTGGGACGGGAGCTCGGAGGTGATGAGCGTATGGGAGGCTTCCCCGCCTGCCTGTCCAATGACGTAGTTGCTCAAGCCCGCGCCCTGCCCATAATTGAGAGGCGTGCTGCCCTGCATGTTGGGCAACGCGAAGGTCGTCCGACCATCCCCGCCAAACTGGGTTCCAAGCAGGGCGAACAGGGCGGTGTTCTGGCTGATAGCCATCAGCTGGCCGTTGCAAAAGGCGTAGCCTCGGGGAGCGAAGTTTCCGGCAAACATGCGGATTTCACCTAGGTAAGGATCCATGGATAAGGAGAGAAAGTTGCGAACTGGCTGAAGAACGGCGGTGGGAGATCAGGATTGCGTCGGATAGATGCCCTCGGCAGCGATGATGAAGTTCACGCACAGATAAGGCATGATGTTGTTGTGCGGCTGGTTACCGCCCGAGGCATTGGTACTGTTCGACGCCATCTGCACCAGGTTGGACGGGTTGGTATCCGTCGAATAGAATCCTACGCCGATCTGACCGGGATAAGCATTACCCGGCCCCGGCGTACCCGCGGGCGCGTTGGCCCCCTGGAAGGGGTGCGTATGCGGGCCCATCTGTTGGGAGTTAAGCGGTACGCTTTCCGCCCCGACCATCTGCCCAAGCGGGTAGGTGATACCGTCGGTGCCGGTGCCCTGGTGGATGACGACCCGGGACTTCAGGTTGGGCAGGCCGAAGGTGGTCTGGCCGTCGCCACCGTAGGTGGTGCCGATCAGGTTAAAGAGGGCTTCGTTTTCCGCGATGGGCTGCAAGGAGCCGTCGCAGGGTAGAAAGCCCTGGGGGGTGAAATTGAAACCGGCCATGCGAACTTCGCCGAGGAAAGGTTGTCCCATAGAATTGGAAGCGTGTGAGGTAGAAAAATGCGGGTGAAGGTCAGGAGCGCGACGGGTAAAGTCCGCTGAGGCAAATGCACACGGTGAGCACCTGTGAAGGCTGGCGATTTTCGTGCGCTTGCCCGGTGCCCGCGGTGGTGAGCGTGCCCGCAGCCATGGGGACCAGGCTGCCGGTGTCCGTGGTGAAGCAGTTCGTGGCGTTGGTGGGGGCCGTGCCGGGCAGCACCGACGAGCCGGGCGAGACGACGTTCGCAGTGGCGGAAGAACCCTGCGCGATGTGGGTGTGCGCGGGAACCTGGTTCCCTGCAAGTGTCACGCTGGCGCTGCCGCCGAGCTGGCCGAGCGAGTAAGAGCTCCCACCGCCGGTGCCGACGTGGATCGGCACGCGGCCCTGGAAGTTGGGCAGCGCGAAGGTGGTGCTGCCGTTGCCGCCGTAAGTGGTGCCCAAGATGGAGAAGAGCGCTTGATTCTGGTTGACGGACAGCAATTGCCCGTTGCACTGAGCCCAGTTCTTGGGCGCGAAGTTGAAGGCGAAGATGCGAATGTCGCCAAGGAATGGTTCAGAAGCCATAAGACAAACTGGGAGAGCGAGGCAGGAATTGAATCGATGCCGATTAAAGCGGAAGCGAAGATGCTTGCATATACTCCTTTGGGAGTATGCCGGGGAAAGCGTTGGAAGACGGGCTGAATGATTGCCTTACCAAGATCGACCCGAACAAGTCAACGCAAAAATACTAAATCTTTACACAAAACGTTCGGGGTGGGTAGAGCCGTCCTGAAAGGGCAAGGTCTTTCAATTGGGGAAGGTTCTCCTTATAGGGCGGGCGCCCCGCCTGCCGAAAGCAGAGCGCCCAGCTTCGGCAGGCGGAGCGCCTGCCCTACAAACTCAAAGACCTTGCTGAAAGGGGGAAAGCTGGATGCTGGCATCGAAATCGGGTGGCAATAACCGACCTCCGTCGACATCGTCTTAGCAGGTCCCGTTCCACATCGTTCGTCCTGGACGTTGCGTCCGGGCACGTCGGAAGACGAGCCGTTTTTTGCGCGCGCTGCCCGCCGAATCCCGTGCGCAGGATGCAGATAGAAAGCACAAAGCCGGCTTCCTCCGCCCCTCGCCCCTGGCATCGATTTTCTCCGTCCTCATCCTTCTTCCCATCAATTCATCACCGCCTGCAACTGGATACGCTCTTCCTTGCTGGCCACCGGCACGAGAAAAAGCGGCATCTCTCCCGTTTGCGGGTGCAAGACCTTGTATAAACCCTGCCCTAAATGCACCCCGGCGGGTCCATTGAAAAAGAGCGAAAAGGGCACGCGCCTTCCTTCCTGCGCGTGCAGGCGGGCCGGTACGACGCGAACCAGATCCAACTCCACCGACGGTTGGCCTACGGGTCCCTCCCAAGGCACGGCGGAAAATTTTTTGTTCAGGAGTGGTTCGAAACGGTCGGATTCGACGGTGGCGAGATCAAGTTCGTCAGACATGGAGAAGAGAGGGGCGTTCAGGGCGTTTGTCCGACCGCCGGAGCGGAGCGGGCCGGGGTCGGCAGCATGTTGAGATAGTGGACGATGCGGGGCTGCGTGCCGGTATTGGGGGTCGCGCCGTGCGGCAGGGCGTGGTGCCAGATCACGAGGTCGCCCGCCCGGGCGGCAATGGGCTTCGGGCCGAGGGAAAGCAGGTCTTCCTTTTGGGGGTCGGCTCCCGGCGGCAGCGCGTCGAGAAACGCGTCGATGCGCCGGTGGAAGCCGGGGACGCAGGCGAACGCGCCCTGGTGAGCGGGGGTGTCGGTGAGGTAAATGAGGCCCTGCGTCGCAAACGGGAAAGGCCGCGTGTCGAAGGCAGCGTCCCAATGGAGATGCGGCCCGGGGAAGCGCCAGCCTTCGCGCTCGGGCGGGTTGAAGCTCACGCGGTCGGTGGTCATCCACAGGTCATCCATGCCCCAGATTTCCTCGAAGGCGCGGCGCACGCGGGCGCTCTGCCGGTTGGCGGTCAGCACGGGATGATGGAAAAGCTGGACCATGATGCCGTGGGTCTTTCTGACGTACCACGTTTCGGGGTCGGCGGGGTCCATGCCCTGGTGCCGCCAGAGGACCTGGGCGGCCTCGGCGGCCTGCGCGCGCGGGATCGCCTCGCGCACGATGACGTAGCCGTGCTCGGCCCAATGGGCGTGGTCGGCGGCGGTGAGCACGGGCGCGGGACAATCGAGGTCGGCGGGGGTGGGGAGCGGTTTTGTGGGCACGTCTCCAACCATGGCGGCATTGAGGCGGGCGACCACGCGAGGGTCGAGGCGGCCGTCGTTTTTTTGCAGGACCCAACGCTCGAAATCGTCGAAGTTTGGTGCGCTTTGGCTAAGAAATTGGAACGTTTCCTCCAGCGCAAGGTTCAGGCCACAGAAAAGGATTTGATCCAGGTCCCATTCGTCCCGACGCTCGGGTGGGACCGGCTGGCCCTGGCGGACGGCCAGCTTGCTGGCCCACAGACGCTTGAGCTGAAAAACACCGAGCGTGCCGGTTTCGGTGGCGGGGGGGACGAGCATCGGCGCAAGGATAAAAGGACGGATCGAGCAGGCGCAAGCGAGAAAAAATGCCGGACGGCAGGGGTCGGGTGTACTCTGCCGGGAACGAAATGACGACCGCCGAACACGCTGCCCGACCGCTCCGGCACTGGACGCCCATCCGCTGCTTCCCGGAGGATGACGGCCGGCCCGTGGTGGAATGGTGCCGACTGGATGACGTGCGGCTGACCATGCCGTTTTTCCAGCAAACCGTGCGCTCGGCCCGCGCGCGCAACTGCCCGCTCCGCCGCACTCCGATGGCAGCGCTGACAGCATTGGCCGCGATGGCACCCGAGTTGCCTTTGTCCGGGCTGGTCTTCCATCTTTCGCGTTGCGGCTCGACTCTGGTTTCCCAGATGCTCGCCGCGCTGCCTGCGCATGTCGTCGTGTCGGAAGCGGAAGTGCTGGACGAGGTGCTGCGCTCGGACCGTTGGTCGCCGCCCGTCACGGATGAGGAGCGGATCGCCTGGCTGCGCGGGTTGGTCCACGCCTATGGCGCGCAGCGCTTTCCAGAAGAACGGCGGCTGTTCCTGAAGCTCGATCCCTGGCACATCCTCGACCTGGACGTGATCCGGGCGGCTTTTCCGGGCGTGCCGTCGATTTTTCTCTACCGCGATCCGGTCGAAATCCTGGTCTCGCAAAGCGACAACTTTGCGGGAACGCTGGTGCCTGACGCCGTTGCGCTGGAACGCGTCGGGCTGACGTTGGCGGAGTTGTCGCGCCTGACCGTCGAGGACTACTGTGCGCGCGTGCTCGGACGGTTCGCCGAGGCGGCGGCGGACGCGGCGGCGCGCGACCCGGATTTGCGTCTGGTGGCCTACTCGCAACTTCCGACGGCGGTGGAAACGATCATCGCGCCGTGGTTCGGCCTGACGCTCGGCTTGGAGGATAGAGAACGGATGCGACAGGCCAGCCACTTCCACGCGAAGGCCCCCGGCAGGCTGGTTTTCCAGGACGATACCGCGCGAAAACAACGCGATGCGGACGATGAGTTGCGCGCGTTGGCAGAACACCGGATCACCCCCCATTACGCTCGCTTGGAGCGGATTCGGCTTACCCGATAAAATGTTTTTGTGCAGGGTCTCCGTCACTCCGAGGGGAATCTCACGACCCCGAGGGCCCCGCAGTCAGGCACGCGGCGGCCGTTAGACTTCCGGGAAAAATCGGAAACCGTCCGCAGATTTCCGCAGATGGGGGAGGGAAAGACCACCCAAGCGGTCCTTCGGCTGGTCATCTGCGAAAATCTGCGAAATCGGCGGACTTTTGCCGGAGGTCTAATCTCAGGGCGCGATGTTCACCGTTCATAGCGTGGGAATCGGACTTCCAAGGCATCGTTTGTTCGTGTGAACTTTCCTTTTGCCTATCACTGACCAGAAAGAATGGGACGGCTGGGACAGCCGTCCCTCCCTTATTCCCTCCGATCAACCCTTCCATAAAACCCACTCACCTTGCGCCAGCACCGCTCGCCACGCGGACCGCTCCCGGCTCAGACGCTCCCACTGCGTTCGGCTGCAAATTCCCCGGCAGGGACCGACATCCGCGGGTAATCCTTCCAGGAACGGCAACAAATACGGCTCCAACGGACGGCGCAGATCTGCGTAGAAGAGGATGAACCCCGCTTCGTCGAAATTTTCGTCGGCGTCGGTGGAGACGAACACGCGCTCCTCGGGACGCACGGTGCGCCCAAGCTCCCGTGAGACGGCCAACAAATCCGGGTACCCGGGCGCGGGCTTGAAGAACTGGAACGCTGCCGCCGGCAACGTTGCGGCGAGCACGACCGGCAGCACCCAACGGCGCGCTGCCACGGGCAGAGACGGGGAAAGGCGTTGCAGAAAATCGACGGTCAGAACCGTTAGAAGCGGAGTCACGACGACGAGGTAGCGTTCCGCCCGGTAAAGCAGGCACGCGAGCGCCGCGCCGAAGAGCAGGCACACCCAACCCAGTTCCGTGCGTGCCCGGTCGCGTCGTCCCGCCCGGCACGCGGCCAGCGCCGCCACGGGCGCGCAGATCCCCGCCAGCGCCCAGTCCCGCGCCATCCACGCCCAATACAACCAAGGACGAAATCCCTCGTCGGTCGGGTCGTGCGCGCGCAGGAAGCTGCCCACCTGTTCCCGGCCCGCCGCGAGCAATAGCGCATGGTTTTCGTGCATCCATTGGATGGTCCACCAACCCAGCGAGCCGAGGACAGCCGCCGCAAACGCCACAGGCAGATGGTGTGGCCAACGCCGGGTGCCATGCGCGGCAGAATCGCCCTCCCGGCTCCTGTCTCCCAGCCATCGGCGTACCACCAAAACCACCGTCCACGCCGCCAGGCCGTAAGGTGCCTTTTGCCACGCGCCGAGCACGCACAGCCCCGCGACAAACCACCACCAGCGGGTGTCCCGCCGCGCGCGTTGGCAACCTGCCACCGCCAGCGTCAACAACAACGCCGCGACGGTGTCCAGCAGCGCCACGCGCGAGTGGTGGATCAAATACCCGCAACCGGCCAGCATCAGCACGGTCCAGGCCGCTAAATTTCCGTTCGTTTGCCGGTCAGGAAAAGACACCCGCGCCAGCCAGGCCGCCGCCGGCAAACACGCCGCGCCCGCGAGCAGCGTCAGCAGCCGCAGCGCCAGTTCCGGGTGCCCCGGCATCCGCCGCAAAAGTGCGGCACAAATCCAATACTGGAGCGGCGGTTTCTTGACGCTGGGAACGAAATCGACCGTTACCGCGAACGGATCACCGCGCACGAGCATCTCCCGCGCGCGGTTGGCGGTGAGCAGTTCATCGTGATGCCACAGCGTCCCCGCGCCGATCTTCGGCAGCAGGACCAGCATGAACAACGCCGCGGCGACCCACGCCGTCCAAGGCACGTCGCACCCCCGAGGTTGTTCTGAGCAGGTGATCATCTTTTCCGCCGCAAGGCCGCTTTGCGCTGGCCGCCGAACGTTCCCGGCGGTTTTCGTTTTCAGGCCGGCGGATTGATCTCGTGGAGCCGGATGCACGTCGCGCGACGGCCCGGCGTGTAGTCCACGAACGGAGGATACGCCGCCCTGCACTCCTCGATCATATACGGGCAGCGGGGGTGAAATGTGCAGCCCATGGGAGGGTTGACCGGCGAGGGGGGATCGCCGGAGAGAATGATGCGCTTGCGGTGGCGCTCGCGCGCGGGGTCGGGGATCGGCACGGCGCTCACCAGCGCTTTCGTGTACGGATGCAGCGGTTTCTCGAACACCTCGACCGACGGCCCGATCTCCACGATGCGTCCGAGGTACATGACGGCGATGCGGTCCGAGATGTGTTTGACCACGCTCAGGTCATGCGAGATGAAGATCATCGTCAGCCCCATCTCGCGCGTCAGCTTGATGAGCAGATTGATGATCTGGGCCTGGATGGATACGTCGAGCGCACTGACGGGTTCATCCGCGATGATGAGTTTCGGCTCCACGGCCAGTGCTCGCGCGATGGCGATGCGCTGCCGCTGGCCGCCGCTGAACTCGTGCGGATATTTTCTAATAAATCGTGGCGAAAGCCCGACACGCGACAGGAGTTCCGATACCCGCCGGGGCATCTCACCGCGCGGGATATTTTTGTGCGTGGAGATGGCTTCGGCCAGCGTGTCGTAAACCGTCATACGCGGGTTGAGCGACGCATACGGGTCCTGAAAAATCATCTGGAAATCCGCCCGTGCCCGGCGCAGATCGCCGCCGCGCAGACCTGCTAAATTCCTGCCCGCCAGCACGACGGTTCCTTCCGTGGGTGGAATCAACTGGAGAATGGTGCGCCCCAGCGTGGATTTGCCGCAGCCGGATTCCCCGACCAACCCCAGCACCTCGCCCTGGGCCAGCGTCAGGTCGATGCCGTCCACGGCCTTGACCGTGCCGACGCGTTTCTTGACGAGGAAACCTTTCTCAATCGGGAAGTGCGTCTTGAGGTCGGTAACTTCCAGAAAAGCATCGGCGGTAGGCATAGGTAGAAGTGGAAGGGGTGCGCAGGGAAATGCTCAAACCGGTTGTTGCCCGTGGCGGCCAGAAACCGGTGGCTCCTCGGTGAATGCCTCGTCGATGCGCGTGGCGGACATGGTTTCGGGCGGCTGCTCGCGCAGGTGGAGCGTCCCGCGTTGGACGCGGGTGCAGGCGGATTCATGGTCCGGTGCGACGGCTTCGAGATGTACCGGTGCGTGGCATTCCGGTTGCACGTATTCGCAGCGCGGCACAAACGGGCAGCCCGGAATGGGTTTGGATAAATCCGGCGGCAAACCCTGGATGGTATAGAGTTCCGCTCCCTTGCGCTGCATGGCCGGGATACTGCGTTGCAGCGCCTTGTTGTAGGGATGCTTGGGCTCGCGGAACACGTCGGCCACGTGGGCGGTCTCAACGATGCGACCGGCGTACATGACCTGCACGCGGTCGCAGAATCCGCTGACCACGCCGAGGTCGTGCGTGATGAATACCACCGCCGTGCCGTGGTCCTGTTGCAGCTTTTTAATGAGGTCGAGAATTTCCGCTTGGACGGTCACGTCAAGCGCGGTCGTCGGTTCGTCGGCGATGAGCAGTTCCGGGTTGGTGATGATGGCCATAGCAATCATCACGCGCTGGCGCATCCCGCCGCTGAACTGGTGCGGGTAAGCACGCATCCGCGCCGCGCCGTCGTGGATGCCCACCTCGCGCAATGCGGCGATGCCGCGCTCGGTCGCTTCCGCCCGCGATATTTTTCCGTGGATGAGCAACGGCTCGATGATCTGCTCGCCCACGCGCAAGTAGGGATTGAGCGAGGTCATCGGGTCCTGGAAGATCATGGAGATGCGCTTGCCGCGCAGGTCGCTCAGTTGGCGCTTCGAGCAATGCAGCAGATCAACGCCGTCGAACATCGCCGTGCCGGATTCGATGCGGCCCGGAGGCTGTGGGATTAGACCCATCAAAGAGTAACACGTCACCGACTTGCCCGAGCCTGACTCGCCCACGATGCCCAGTGTTTCACCTTTATCAACGTGAAAGCTCACATCGTTGACCGCGCGCACAATGCCATTGCGGGTGTGGAACGCGGTGCTGAGGTTAGAGACGGAAAGGAGGGGCATAAGAAGGGTAAAAACGCGCGATGCTGCTACGGGAAGCCGCGGCCTTTTTAAAAGTCTGTCATCCTGAGCGAGTGTAACGAGCCGAAGGACCTTCCAACGTGGAGTTGCCTTGGGTTGATGATCCGAAATCCAGTGGTTTTACCAGTTTGTCCTCCGAAGCTCTTTGCCAATACGCATCAATCTGGTCGCTGAGATCCTCGCGCAGCGGCTTCAACGTGCGGATGAGTGCTTCCTTCTCGGCGCGCGTCCATCCTTTGATTTGTTTTTCGCGTGCAATGGCCTCCACCGCTTCGCCGTAGTGTTCAAAATATACCAAGCGGTCTACATGGTATTGCCGGGTAAATTTGCTGCCTTCGCCGGTCTGGTGTTCCCACAGGCGACGATGCAGTTCGTTGGTTACCCCTGTGTAAAGTACGGTGCCCGCGAAGTTGCTGACCATGTAAACAAAGAAGTCGTAGTCCCGGCTCATCAGGTAATCTGGTTACTGCGGTGAAAGGTCCTTCGGCTCGTTACACTCGCTCAGGATGACAGAAGAAGGGGGAAGGCGGTAAGATGGAAAGGAACACGGGGATGACAGGGAGTGAGAGCCGATCATGGTTAGACAGGTGCGATTGGAATTCTGCACTTAATCCTTCGACGCCCGCGGATCGAGCGCGTCGCGCAAACCGTCTCCCAGAAAGTTGAACGAAAACAGCGTGATCGACAGCGCCAATCCCGGGTAAGTCAGCAGCCACGGAAATTCCTCCATACTCTTTGCTCCTTCCCCGATCAGGACGCCCCAACTCGCATTGGGTGGCTGCACGCCCAAACCCAGAAAACTCAGGAACGCCTCCAGCAACATCACCGACGGAATCGTCAGCGTCGTGTACACAATAATCGGCCCCAGCACGTTAGGAATCATGTGCCGGAAGATAATTCTCTGCGGACGGATGCCCAACGCCTCGGCGGCCTCCACGAAATCCATCTTCCGCAGCGACCGCACCTGTCCGCGCACGATCCGCGCCATCGTCAGCCACTCCACCGCGCCGATCGCGGCGAACAATAAAACGATGTTAAACTCCGATCCTAAACTAAACTTCAAGCCCGTCGCGTGGATGACGTGATTAATCCTCGCGCGCGTTTCATCGTTATTGAAGAACACGCTCAGCAAGATCACGAAAATCGTGAATGGCAGCGCATAGATAATATCGACGATGCGCATCATCACGGCATCGACGTTTCCGCCGTAGTAACCCGAAATCGTACCGTAAACCACGCCGATGCAAAGCGCGACCAGTGTCGCCACCATGCCCACCGCCAGCGAGATCCGTCCCCCGAACAACACGCGCGCAAACAAATCGCGCCCCAGCGTATCCGTCCCGAACCAGTGCGCGTGGCTGGGTGCGCTCGCGTACAACGCCAGATCCTGCGAGTTCGGGTCCGGCGCGATGACTCCGGCAAACGCACAGAGCAGCGTGACGATGATCACGATGACCCCGCCCACCACGGAAAGCTTGTTCTTCAACAGCCGGTGCCAAGCATCCCGCCAGAGGCTGCTGCCGGCCTCGGCGGTTTCCGGCGTCGCCGATTCGAGCGCCTTCGCTTGCTTCACTGCTTCGAGTTCCAACATAGGCAAAAGAGGATCGCGGCGGCGCGGGGAAATTACTGGAACCGCAGGCGCGGGTTCAGCCACACCTGCACCACGTCCACCAACAAATTGAAGGCGACGATCAGCACCGCAAAAAAAATCACCGTGCCCATGACCATCGTGTAATCGCGATTGAACGCCGCCGTCACGAAATACCGACCCAACCCCGGGATCTGAAAGATGGATTCCACGACGAACGATCCGCTAATGATCCCCGCCAGCGCCGGGCCCAGGAAGCTCACCACCGGCAGCAGTCCGCCACGCAGGGCATGTTTGAGCACCACACGCCATTCACTCGCGCCCTTGGCGCGAGCGGTGCGGATGTAATCCTGGCTCAACACTTCGAGCATCCCACCGCGCGTCAGCCGTGCGAGGTAGGCGGCATAATAAATTCCCAGTGTCAGCGACGGCAGGACCGCGTCCGTCGGATCGTACCACCCGGACGGGTTGAACCATTTCAATTTCATGGCGAACAGCAGCACCAACAACGGACCCAGCACGAACGTCGGCAGACAGATTCCCGTCATGGCAAGCGTCATCGGCACGTAATCCGTCGCCGTGTTGGGCCGCAGCGACGCGATGATCCCTGCCGTCACGCCGATCACCAGCGCGATGATCATGCCGTACATCCCCAGCCGCAACGACACCGGCAGCGACTCGCCGATCAACTCGTTCACCGTCCGGTTGGAGTACTTGAACGATGGTCCGAAATCCCCGTGCAACACCAGCCGACCCAAATAATCGAGATATTGCCGGTGCAGCGGTTTGTTCAGGCCGTAATGGGCCTCCAGGTTGCGCTGGATTTCCGGCGTCACGCGCCGCTCGGAGTCGAACGGTCCGCCCGGCGCGGCGTGCATCAGAAAGAAGCTGCCCGTGATGATGATGAGCAGGACGGGAATGGTTTCCAACAGCCGGCGCGCGATAAACTTGAACATGGCGTTTGGTTCCCTCTCGTCCGTTGGTTTTCGATCCTGAGTCCCCGCGTCCCACTGCGTAACCCTTTCCTCTACGGCAGCCGCCCGAGCAGAGGCCGGGTTTTCCCGCCGTCCGCCGCCACTTTCTGCAACCCGGGCGGCGGCGAGGTTTCCTCCAGGTAGATGAATTTGGGCATGTGGCGGTCCTGGATGTTGTCGTACCAGCCCTTCACGCTCGGTTGGCGCAGATAGACGCGCGTCCAGAAATAAATCGGCGCGACCGGCGCGTCATCGAGCAGGATCGCCTCCGCCTGTTGCAGGATCTCCCGGCGCGCGACGGGATCGGGCACCTCGCGCGAGTGCGAGACGAGCCGGTCGTACTCGGGGTTATTGAAGCCCGTATCGTTGTTGCCGCCGTCGGAGAGCATCAGCCCCAGGAAGGTGAACGGATCGACGTAATCGCCGATCCACGACGAGCGCGACGCGCAATAATTCAGCGTGTGCTGGCTGTCGAGATAGACCTTCCACTCCTGGTTGACGATCCGCGCGTCCACATGGAGCTGGTCGCGCCAGGTCTGCTGCACCACTTCCGCCACCGCGCGGTGGCTGGCATTCGTGTTGATGAGAATCTCCACCGGCGGCAGCCCCCGCCCGCCCGGGTAGCCCGCCTCGGCGAGCAGTTTTCGCGCGGCGTCGTAATCCGTCGGGATGCCCGCCCGGCAGACGTAGCCCCCCTCATAATCCGGCGGGGTCAGGCAATAGGCCGGCTGCTGGCCGCCGCGCATGACGTTCTTGACGATGCCCTCGCGGTCGATGGCCAGCGCCAGCGCCCGCCGCACGCGCTTGTCCTTCAAAATGGGGTTGGTGACGTTGAGCCGATAGTAATACGTGCCGTTGTAAGGGCTGATGACGAGGACCTGCGGCGCGTTTTTCCGATAAACGTCGAGCTTGGCCAGCGGCACATCGTAGGACACGTGCAACTGCCCGGAGCGAAAATCCCGCTCCTCGGTGTCGATGTTTTCGGTCGGGTAATAATGGATTTCGTGGAGCCGTACGTTGGCGGCGTCCCAATAATTCGGGTCGCGTTCCACGACGAGTTCCTGTTGGTTAAGCCACGCCTTGAGCCGGAACGGCCCGTTGCCGACGAAGTTACCCGGATGCGTCCAGGCCGTGCTTTTCTCGTCGAACTTGCCGAATTTTAGGATGGTTGGGAGGTGGACCGGGTACCACGAGTTGTGGTTGCAGATTTGCAGGAAGTAAGCCGCCGGATTCCTGAGGTTTACGACCAGCGTGTACGGATCGGGCGCCTGAAAGCCAACCTGCGAGAAATCGCTGATCTTCCCGTCGTAGAACTCCTTGGCGTTGACCACCTCGACGTGGTTGAAGAACATCTCCGCGTACTGCGCGCCGAGAGCGGGGGAAAGCATTCGGCGGTACGATTCGATAAAATCGTGCGAGGTCAGCGGGTCGCCGTTGCTCCACCTGGCGTTGTGCCGCAGATGAAACGTATAGACGCAGCCGTCCGGCGAAATGTCCCACCGTTCCGCCACGCCCGGGACGGCGTGCAAATCCTTGGGGTCCATCGAGACCAGCCCTTCGAACAGCGCGTTGAAGATGCGGCTCTCCGGCTCGCCGATGGTGGTTTGCGGATCGAGGTCGGCAGGTTCGGCGCCGTTGCCCAGGTAGAGAATCTGGTCGTGGTTCCCCTGGGCAACACGTCCGCCGGGCCGCACGCAACCGCCGAGCGACAGCGCGGCAGCAAGGAGCAGCCAGAGGTGAAGGAGAAAAGCCGTCGATTTCAAATGGACGGACCGGACTCTACCGGCTTTCCGCATGGCTGCCAGCGTTTTCCGCGAAGGGAGCGTCGGAACTTCCTTCCGCCGGATCATACGTCCGAGGAAGCGAGCAGCTTATTCGGGGCCTTGCCCGACCACGCCTGCGATAAAAGTTTGTAGACCACTTGCGGCTTGGCGCTGGGAAGCAAGACGCGCAGACCCGCCGCACGGGCACCCCAGTACAATACCTCAAGAAAATCGGGTTCCGCCGCGAGGGCCATCTCGCGCTCTGCTTCGGGAACGAAAATATGCAAATATTCCCCTTCCGGCGGCGCAGTGGCAAAGATTTTCCCACGGACCCGAAATGAGGTGTATTCGAAGTGTGGCTCTTCGGTGGCTTCCGGAAGCGACATCGCAAAGCGACGGACCTGATCGAGTGTCATCATGATGATTCCGGTCAGCGCGTCGATCCGAACTCATCATTGAGTGAACTTCTCCCGCAATCCCTCCAGATAATACTCCACCCGGGTCGGTTCGCCCGTGGCCTGTTCGATCAGCTTCCCGGGTAGGAACCGCTCGCCCTGCTGGTGAACCTTCTCCCGCAGCCACCCGAGCAGCCCGCCGTACCGACCCGCCGCCAACTCTCCCGGCAACGCGGGCCGATCCGCCAGCGCCCGCCGAAAAAGCTGAGCCGCGTTCAGATTCCCCAGCGTGTACGTCGGGAAATATCCGATCAACCCCTCGCTCCAGTGGATGTCCTGCAAACACCCGTGCGCATCGTCGGACACCTTTAGCCCTAACGACTTTTCGAACTCCTCGTTCCAGGCTGCCGGAACGTCGCGGATCGCCAGTTCCCCGTCCAGGATGCGCCGTTCCAGCCCGAACCGCAGGATGATGTGCAGGTCGTACGTCACTTGGTCCGCCTCCACGCGGATAAACGAAGGCCGCACCCGGTTCACCGCCGCGAACAATTCCTCCGGTGTCCGCCGTGTGAGGTGCGGAAAATAATGCGCCGCCCGGGGCAGCCAGTGCTCCCAGAATTCCCGCCCGCGTCCCACCTGATTCTCCCACAACCGGCTCTGCGATTCGTGAATCCCCAGCGAAACCGCCGTGCCCGCCGGTGTGCCGTACGCCCCGGGCGGCAGGCCCTGCTCGTACATCCCGTGGCCCGCCTCGTGCATCACGCCATACAGCGAAACCAGAAAGTTCTCCTCGTCGTAGCGCGTCGTCAGGCGGCAATCCCCCGGTGCGACGCCGCTGCAAAACGGATGCGTCGTGGTGGCGATCCCCCCGGCCTCGAAGTCGAAGCCAATCGCCGCCGCCACTTCCGCGTTGAACGCCTGCTGCGCCGCTGCCGGGTAATGCCCCGCCAGCAAATCCGCCGGCACGCGCGCGGACCGCTCCACCGCTGGTCCCAGCAAACCGCCCACCGCCGGGCGCAGCACGTCGAACAGCGCCGCCAACTCCGCCGCCCGCGCCCCCGGCTCGAACCCTTCCAACAGCGCGTCATACGGTGACGCCTCGTAGCCCCATAAATCCGCCATCTGCCGGGTCAGCCCGAACACGGTCTTCAGATGCGGCGCGAACGCCGAAAAATCCGACGCGTCCCGGGCCTTCTCCCACGCCGCATTGGCGTGGATTTTCGCCCTTTCGTTTCGTTCGACCAGCTCCGTCGGCAGGCGGGTCGCCCGGGCATAATGCCGCCGCCAACCGCGCACGTTGGTGCCCATCTCCACGTCCGGCCCGTCCGCCAGTCCGGCGTCCTCGCACGCGCTAATCCAGTCGCCGACCTCCGGCGCGGTGAACATGGCGTGCGCCTTGCCGTTGAAATAGGAAAGCTGTTCCGCGCGGAAGTCCAGGGCCTTCGTCGGCATGAATGTCTGCTGATCCCAATACAACAAGGCGGCGGTGGAATTGAGCAGCGCGATCTCGCGCGCCCGGGCGTGGAGGTGGCCATAAGCGGAAAAATCGGGTGAGGACATATTGGCGGTGAGGTCAAATCTTCGTTTAGAGCGTTCTCATGACAGGATCGTGCGAACTGGTAAGAAAGGCCAGCGCCGCGTACCCGGAGGATGCAAACACAACGAACAGCGCTGCCAGCAGGGCGTACCCCACTGTCTCCTGTCAGCGTGCGAATGGCCGGGTCGCCGCCGCGCGAAGCAGCCGCAAGGCCCGGAGCCAAAATCCGGGGGTAGGTAAGGAAACCAGATGTTCGTGGGAAAAGAAAATCCTCCAAGCGGCGCGAAACAATCCGGCCTGCCCGGCCTGCTCCACCGCAATCCTGGCCTTGTCGCGCAGCACGTTTTGCACGAGCGGTTGCGCCAGCATCGGAGCGGGTAGCTCGCGTTTCAACAGCTGGTAACATTTCAAGGCGGTATCGTCGAAAACCAGGCCTTGGCCGCGACCGACGGAATGAACCGTCAGGCGGTAGAAGGCCACCGTCTGCGGCACGTAGCAAAACGGGCCAAGCTTGCTCAGGCGAAAGGGAAACGCGAAATCGCACGCCTGGCCGATGTCCGGGTCCCGATTGTAGCCGGTAGCCACCGCGGCCGCGCGGTCCACTAGGTAAGCGTCGTTTGGAGCCTGCTGGACGATGGCCGCCAGCATCGCATTCGACGCCAGGTCCTCGCGCTGCGTGGGACCCCGATGGTAAAAGGTGTTGAGCCCGTCGGTTGCGCCCGGGTTCTCGCGTCCGTCATCGTCCACGACGATCTGCTTGCCGTACACAAGGATGGGTTGCACGCCGGTGCGCGTCCGGTAGTCTTCCGCCGCGCGCAGCAGAATCTCGAACGCCGTGGGCAGGAGCAGGTCGTCGTCGTGTAAAAGACAAATCCAACGGTGGACGGCGCTCGCGTAGAGCCGTTCCACGTTGGCAGCCTGAGTGCCGGCCCGGGCCGTGAGGTGGCGCACATTCGGGTAGCGGTGAAGGTCCATCATGCGCGAGACCACGGGGACCGTCGTCTGCGGATCGTCCGAATCGTCCCCGATGATAATTTCGTCCGGCAGCCGGGTCTGGTTCAGCACCGAGGTCAACGTCTCGGCGAGGAGGGCAGGGCGGTTCCTGGTCGGGATCACGACGGAAATGCTGGAAGAAGTCATCGGTGGGAATCAGACAGAGCATATTGTGGTCCGTTCCGGCTTGGAATTTAGACGCTCCACGCGGTTTGCCAACCATCCCTAGCAAGTCGGTCCGCGATGGATCACCCCCATCGAAAGAGGGTTTCACGGGGGCTTGCCTCGGGACCGCGAATCTGGTGGGATGGACCGCGCCATGAGTACACGCACCGATCCCCGTTTCGATGCTTACATGGAGAA
>CAHJWO010000058.1 GCA_903642295.1 PVC group bacterium
GACCCGGGCTAAACTCTGCCGCCCCTGCCGGGGCTGGGAACCGGGTTTTTCGGATCGGCAGTTAGCCTGAAGCCGGGTGCTTGCATCTTGAAGTTTCCTTTTTTCCAGGACGCTACCGGGTTTTTCGGATCGGCAGTTAGCCTGAAGCCGGGTGCTTGCATCTTGAAGCTTCCTTTTTTCCAGGACGCTCCTTGCACCACCCCGGCGGACGGTGAACAATAGCCGACCATGCTGCCCAAGATCAAAGTTGGCGGACCCCGCGTGCTCGGCGGTGCCAAGCACACCTTTGCGCTGGTCGCCAGCCAGTACAACCCGGAGTACGTCCAGGGATTGGTCGATCACACCGCCTCCGAGTTGATGCGCGTGATGCCCAACGCCCGGCTGGTCTTGCAGCAGGTCCCCGGCGCGTTCGAGATTCCGCTCATCGTCCAGGAACTCGCCACCAAGGCCGGCAACGAAATCGACGCCATCATCGCGCTGGGCGTCATCATCCAGGGCGACACCGACCACGCGGAGCACCTCGGTCGCACCGTCACCGACGCCTTGCAGCAGATCGCGCTGGCCACGCGCGTGCCGATCATTAACCAGGTCCTCTCTTGCAAGAACGAAGAGCAGGCCAAAGTCCGCTGCCTCGACTCCGAACACAACCGGGGCATCGAGGCCGCCCACGCCGCCATCAACATCGCCGGGTTGGTGGCTCATTTGCGCGAATAATTCTGCCCGGCTTTTTTCAATGGGTAAACGTCGTGAAGGCCGCGAGGCGGCCGTGCAATTCCTCGTCTTTTGTGATCTCAACCAGGGGTCGGACGCCGGGGACGCCGCCGGGTTCTGGGACCTGCGCCCGGCCACCAAGCCGATCCGCGATTTCGCGTTGCCGCTAATCGAGGGGGTGTTGCGGCACCGCCCGGAGGTTGACGAGCGGATTTCGCGCTACGCCGAGAACTATGAGTTGGGGCGGTTGGCGGTCGTGGACCGCAACATTTTGCGGCTGGCGATCTACGAGATGCTGCACCGGGAGGACATTCCGCCGGTGGTGTCAATGAATGAGGCCATCGAAATCGCCAAGCGGTTCGGGACGGAGGAAAGCAGCCGGTTCGTCAACGGCATCCTCGACCGCGTGAAGCTGGACCTGAGCCGACCGCTGAGGACGGCGGGAAAGGCGGAAGTCGGAAGTGGGAAGGCGGAAGTTTAGGCGGCATGGCGCGAACGCTTGCCCTCGTCGATCCTCCCGTTTTTCGTGCTTTCGATCCGATTCCCGATGTTCTAGTTTTCACTTCCGCGTTCCGACTTCCCACTTCCGCCTTTCCCCGTGGCCCTCGGTTTTTTCAAATCCATCGTGCAGAAGTTCACCGGCAAACCGGTGGATTGGGACGACCTGGAGGAGACGCTAATCCGGGGAGATTTGGGGGTACCGCTGACCCTGGAGATCATCAAGACGCTGCGGGAGCGCGGCGCGGAGGTCACGGCGGAGGACGTGGTGGAGGTCACGCGGGCGGCCATCCTGGCGATTTTGCCCAGGGCGAGCGCGCCGATCCGTCCGCTGGCAATGCACCCGAAGGCGATTCTGGTGGTGGGCGTCAACGGGACCGGGAAGACGACCAGCACGGCCAAGCTGGCGCATTATTTCAAGACCAACCGGCACAGCGTCATGCTGGCGGCGGCGGATACGTTCCGGGCGGCGGCAATCGAGCAGCTCGGAATCTGGAGCGAGCGGCTGGGCGTCGAGATGGTTCGGGGCCAGTACAACGGCGACCCGGCGGCCCTGTGTTACGACGCGTGGATGGCGGCGGACAAGAAGGACATCGAGTTTTTGATTTGTGATACCTCCGGGCGGTTGCACAACCGGGCGAATCTAATGGGCGAGTTGGGAAAGATTAACCGGATTTTGTCACGCCACGACCCGGACGCACCGCATGAGAAGTTGCTGGTGATCGACGCGACGACGGGGTCCAACGCCGTGTTGCAGGCCAAGGAGTTTCACGCGGCGGTCGGGCTGACGGGATTGATCGTCACCAAGCTCGACGGCAGCGGCAAGGGCGGCGTGCTGGTGGCGATCCAGAAGGAGTTGGGGATTCCGACGCGGTTCATCGGGACGGGCGAGAGCGTGGAGGCGTTCGAGGCGTTCGATGCCCAGCGGTTCGTGGAGCGGGTATTGTAGGGTAAGGTAGGGATGGCTGTCCCAGCCGTCCCATTTGTCTTCTGCGGATAATACGCTGTCTGGTTGGAAAACGTTTTCCAGACAGTCGGGGACGGCTGGGACAGCCGTCCCTACCTGACCTTCACGAACTCGAAGCGGCCGTCGAAACGGCCTCCGGCGTGCTGTTTGCAACAGGTCTGACAGGCCAGGCGCGTGCGGGGTTTGATGGCGCGCGTCCGGCGTAACTCGAAGGCGCAACGGGGACACCGGTAAACATGCGGGCGGTGCATCTGCCGTTTCGGCAGCGGCAGCGTGTGGCAGCGATCCTCGCCGGGGATGCCCAGCGCCGCGCAGGCACCGCGCCACTCCGGCCCGTGGGCAGCCACGCGACGGCCCCGCGCCTTGGCGGCGACCACTAGATGCGCCACCTCGTGGCGCAGGGTGCGGTCCACCTCGTCGGGGAAATCGCGCAGGCGGGGGTTGAGCACCACTTGCGCCCGCGCTGGTTTGGCGAGTCCGGCGGTGCTGGTCAGGCGGTGGTTCCAGCAGACCGCGACCCTGGCGGCCATTTCGTCGCAGCCCAGGCCGCGCAGGAGGTCGGCGGCCAGTCGGGTGAGGACTTCGTCTTTGCCCGGCGGCGGAGGGGCGGCACGGGGCGCGATTGGCGGCGTGTCGGGCCTCGGGAACAAAGAGCGGAAGAAGTCGAACACTCGGATATTTTCCCGGCCTGCGACGGTTTCGTCAACAAAGTTGGCGTTTCCCTGGCACCCAACGCGGGTGGCCAGCTACTTCGCCGCCACCTTCGCCTGCCCGGCCGCCAGACCGACGCGCGACACCTTTTGCAGGAATTCCCGCGCCGCCGGGGCCGTCATGCGGAATTTCCATTCCACCTGCGTGTCGTGAACCACCGTCACCGTCGGCTTTTCGATGAAAAGGTTCGGCGCGGCGCTGGCGAGTTGGAGCACCTGATCGGGGACGGCTTCCAGGGTCTTGGCGATGCCGCCCGCCGAACCGGCATTCGTCGCGTGGAGCACGAACACGGCGGACACCGGCTCATGCATGTCCAGCGTCAGCCCGAGCGCCTCGCAGCCGCCGAGGAGCGGGGTGTTGAGCAGCGGGTCCGTCAGGTAGGTGAGTTCGCGCGGGCGGTGGGTCACCAGCCGGAAGGCGCTGTCCTCGTCCAGGGTGGAGAAATCGCTGAAGATTTGCGCGTCCGTCTTGAGGTCGCCGGGCAGGGCGTCGGGCCGGGGGGCGGCCGGCAGACCCAGACGCACGCGGATGAGCGCCTCCACGGACTCCCACGAGCCCAGCGCGACCGTATCCGGCCCGATCTGCGCCAGGGCGATGCCCTGTTTCTCGTAGATCGGCAGCCCGCCCACCGTGCGCGTGCCGAAGCCGCCTTCCTGGCGGATGCGGCGGCGCACGAGGTCGTCCACGTCCACGGAAGCGCGGAAATCCACCAGCAGGCAATCGACCCCCAGGCCGCCGTGGCCGTCGGCGGGGGCCAGGGCACGGCTGATCCGCAAGACCTGCCGACGCACGTCGATCTGCGGCACCTCGGCCACCTTTTGCACCAGGCCGCTCCAGACTGCCTGCCAGGCGTCCGGCTCCTTCTGCTGGAGGAAGCGGGTGAAGTCCGCGTCGGTAAAGTCGCGGATGTTGACGGTGACGAGCGCCTGCGTGTTGCCCGGCAGCCACTCGTGCCGGCCGGGCGTCCGGAAAATCAGCAGGCAGACGGCGGCGATGAGCACCGCCATCGTGACCCCCACGAAATTGAAGATACGCAGATCCTGCTTGTCGGCGTCGCGCGAGGCCTGAAGCAGCGCGGCGTCCTCGTTGAGCAATCGGGCGTAGCTCAGCCGCTGTTCGCGCGAGGTGAGGAACAGGTCGTAACCTTCCCGGGCGGATTTGCCCGGGGTGGCGGAGGTGTCTTCGGCGGCGTCGGCGAGTTCGGCCAACTGGTGGCCCATCGTGCGGTAGGATTCGCTTTTGTCCTCCTCGATGCGGGCGGCCTGCCGGCGCGTGGCGGCGATTTCCTTGATGCGCTCGGCGACGGCGACGGCGACGGCCCGCTCGCGCGCGGCGAGTTCGGCGTCGGCCTCGGCGACGCGGGCATCGAGCTGGCGGAGCTGGCCACGGATTTCCTTGATCTCGCGGTGGCAGGCGGCGATGGGCTCGAGCAGGGCGCTACGCTCAAAGGCGAGCTGGGCGGCCTGCTCGGAGAGGGCGGCGCGGCGTTCTTCGAACTGCTTCTGGAAGGCGGCGCGCTCCGGGCTGCCGGACCGCGTGGTCCAGCGGGCGCGGCGTTCCTCCTTGAGGAAAGCGCGCTGGGCGGATTGCAGGGCGGCGCGCTTGCTGTTCTGCTCGGGCAGCGCCCTGGAAAGCTCGGCGATGCGTTCCTGAGCGGCGTGCAGGGCATCCTGCGCGGGCTGACGCTCGGCGGCCAGGCGGTCGAGGGCGGCGCGGTGCTCGCCCCGGGCTTGTTCATGCTGGTCTTCCTGCTCGCGGACGCCGCGCTCCAGCTCGGCGATGCGGACGTGGGCGGCGGCGAGGGTTTCGTCCAGGCGCAGCAGGGCCTCGTAGGCCGGGCGGACGCGCTCGTCGTTGGCCAGTTCACGCCAGCCGTGGCGGCCTAGTTCCGTTTCCGCTTTCTCGACAATTTTGCGGGCGTTGGCCAGCGCGAGCCGGTTCTTCTGGCGAAGCACCCGGCGCGTGACCTCCTTGACGCCGGTACTCAGAAAGTTCATGGCGGGCGAGGGACGAAATTGGTGGGCGGGAATGGGCAGGGTCGGGGTGGCGCGGAAACTTCGGGCTTTGGAGGGGGCGAACCGGCAGCATACAAGATTTTTTAGGGAGCGCCAGTGGGAGGAAGAGCCAAGAATTCAAGGAACCAAGGAAGGTCCAAGGCTCAAAGGAGAGCGCGGTCAGCGGCAGAGTGGGCGGGTTTGTGACGAGAAATTCGGGGCCGAAAACGTTCAGAAAACGTCCGGCAAACGATTCGTTGAAACTTAAAGCAATTTTATGAGCACCACCGCTACCCCTTCACGCACCGAATTTTCCGCTTACCAAACCCTCGGTTATGCTGCCCAGGATGCGCAGTCGCCGGTGGCTCCCTTCACGTTCGAGCGCCGGGCGCTGCGTCCGGATGACGTGAAAATGGACATCCTTTATACCGGGGTTTGCCACTCCGATCTGCATCAGGCCCGCAACGATTGGCACGGGACGACCTACCCCATCGTGCCCGGACACGAGATCGTCGGGCGGGTGATCGCCGTCGGCCCCGACGTGACCAAATTCAAGGAGGGCGACCTGGCGGCGGTGGGCTGTCTGGTGGATTCCTGCCAGGATTGCCCGAGCTGCGAGCGGGGGCTGGAGCAATACTGCGAAAACATGGCGACCCAGACCTACAACGGTCAGGACCGCGTGACGGGCGAGCCGACCTACGGCGGGTACTCGGAATCCATCGTGGTCAAGGAATCGTTCGTGCTGCACGTCCCGGCGAACCTCGACCCCAAGGCGGTGGCCCCGCTGCTGTGCGCGGGCATCACGACGTACTCGCCGCTGATGCACTGGAAGGTGCAGGCCGGGCAGAAGGTGGGGGTCATCGGGCTGGGCGGGCTGGGCCACATGGGCGTCAAGTTCGCCCATGCGCTGGGGGCCAAGGTGGTCGTCATCACGACCTCGCCCGGCAAGGAGGAGGACGCCCGGCGGCTCGGCGCGGACGAGGTGCTCATCTCCAAGGACGCCGAGGCGATGACCGCGCACGCGCGGTCGTTCGATTTTCTGCTCAACACGATTCCCGTCGGCCACGACATCAACCCTTACCTGAACCTGCTCAAGCTCGACGGAACCATCGTGATCGTCGGGACGCTCAACCCGCTCAAGGGCGAGGTGGAGGCGCTGCCGCTGATCGTGGGCCGCCGGTCGCTGTCGGGGTCGGGCATCGGCGGACTGCCGGAGACGCAGGAGATGCTCGATTTCTGCGGCGAGCACAACATCGTGTCGGACATCGAGGTGATCGACATGCAGAACATCAACGAGGCGTATGATCGGATGATCAAGAGCGACGTGAAGTACCGGTTCGTGATCGACATGGCGTCGCTGAAGAAAGACGCGGGGGCGAAGTGAATTCTTCGGGCGTGCCGACTTTACCGCACGCAATCAGCTCAGAGAAAATAGGGATGGCCTCGGAGAGGCCTCCCTCTTTTAGTCCTCGCTGGCTTGCAGCTTGGCGAGGATGCCGAGGTCTTCCAGCGTCGTGGTATCGCCGGTGACGGCCTGGCCGCTGGCGACTTCCTTGAGCAGGCGGCGCATGATCTTGCCGCTGCGCGTCTTGGGCAGGGCGTCGGTGAAGCGGATTTCGTCCGGGCGGGCGATGGCCCCGATGCTCGCGCCGACGTGTTTTTTGAGGGCGTCGGCGAGTTCCTTGCTGGGCGTCTGGCCGCCTTTGACCGTCACGAAGGCCACGACGCCCTGGCCTTTGATCTCGTCGGGCTTGCCGACGACGGCGGCTTCGGCCACGGCGGGGTGCGCGACGAGGGCGCTTTCGATCTCGCTCGTCCCGAGGCGGTGGCCCGCGACGTTGAGCACGTCGTCGATGCGCCCGACGATCCAGAAATAACCGTCGGCGTCGCGGCGGGCACCGTCGCCGGTAAAGTAATATCCCTTCTCGCCAAATTCGCTCCAGTAGGTTTTGACGTAGCGGTCCTCGTCGCCCCAGATGCTGCGGAGCATGGACGGCCACGGCTTGCGGATGACCAGCTTGCCGCCCACGTTCGGGCCGACTTCGGCCCCGGCGTCGTCCACGATGGCGGCGTCCACGCCGAAGAAGGGGCGCGTGGCGGTGCCGGGCTTGGTGGGCGTGACGCCGGGCAGCGGGGTGATCATGTGGCCGCCGGTCTCCGTCTGCCACCAGGTGTCCACGATGGGGCAGCGTCCGCCGCCGATCTTCTCGTGGAACCACATCCAGGCTTCCGGGTTGATGGGTTCACCCACCGTGCCGAGGAGACGGAGCGAGGAAAGATCGTGCCCGGCGGGATGCTGGTCGCCCCACTTGATGAAGGCGCGGATGGCCGTCGGGGCCGTGTAGCAGATCGTGATCCGGTGCCGTTCGATGAGGTCCCACCAGCGGTCCGGCGCGGGCGTGTCGGGCGCACCTTCGTACATGAAAACCGTCGCGCCGTTGGCCAGCGGGCCGTAAACGACGTAGCTGTGGCCGGTGATCCAGCCCACGTCGGCGGTGCACCAGTAGATATCGTCGTCGCGCAGGTCGAAGACGTACTTGGTCGAGCAGTAGGTGCCGAGCAGGTACCCGCCGCTGGTGTGCAGGATGCCCTTGGGCTTGCCCGTGCTGCCGCTGGTGTAGAGGATGAACAGCGGATGCTCACTGTCGAAGGATTCGGCGGGGGCGTCGGGCGAAGCGGCGGCGGTTTCGTCATGCCACCAGGTGTCACGGCCCGCGGTCATGGGGACCTCGTTCTTCGTGCGCTGGAGAACGATGACACCCGTCACCGCGCCGTTGCTGTCCTTGAGCGCGGCGTCCACGTTGGCCTTGAGCGGGACGACCTTGCCGCGCCGCCAGCCGCCGTCAGCGGTGACGATGAACTTCGCGCCGCTGTCGGCGAGGCGGTCCTTGATGGAGTCCGCGCTGAACCCGCCGAAGATGACCGAATGCACCGCGCCGATGCGCGCGCAGGCCAGCATGGCGACGGCGGCTTCGGGAACGAGCGGCAGGTAAAGGATGACGCGGTCGCCGGGGGCGATGCCCTTGCTTTTGAGGACGTTGGCGAAGCGGCAAACCTCGGCGTGGAGTTCGCCGTAGGTGAGGGTGCGCCCGTCGCCGGGTTCGCCCTCCCAGATGATGGCGGGCTTGTCGCGGCGGGCGTCGAGATGACGGTCCAGGCAGTTGGCGGCGACGTTGAGTTGGCCGCCCACGAACCATTTGGCGAACGGGGCGTTCCATTCGAGCACGGTGCTCCAGGGGGCGGTCCATTGGAGTTCGGCGGCTTCCTTGGCCCAGAAAACGTCCGGGTGCTCGACGGAAAGTTTGTAGAGGGCGTCGAAGTCGGCGGGGTGGCCGAGGCGGGCCTTGGCGGCGAAGTCCGCCGGGGGCGGGAAGACGCGGTTTTCGACGAGGGAGGATTCGATGTTTTGCGGAGCGGTCGCGGGGTTGCTCATGGGGAGGGAAGGTCAGGGGTGAAACGGAGGGAGCGGCTTCAATCTAGGCGCAACCGCGCGCGTCCGACAAGGGCGCGCCGCCGGTTTCTCGGAGTTCGTCCGGGGTCTGGCCGTGGCGGCAGCAAAAACGCGGTCAGCCCCGCTTGCCGTGGTAAAACCCGGCCAGCGCCTGATCGTACAGGACCCAGGCCCGCGCGCTCGGATGCACCAGGTCCAGGAAGAACGTGGGGTCTTCCTCGTAAGCCGAGAAATCACGCAGCGGCACGCGGTAGGCGGCGGCCACTTTTTGCACGCGGTCGTAATACTGGCGACGCGCCCGCGGCGTGATGCCCTCGCCATCGCTGGAGGGACCGTTGATGGGCTGTCCCACCAACACCGGGCGCGCGCCCAGTTCCCGCAGCGTGCGGAGCAGCAGGTCCAGGTCGGTCCATTCGGGGGACGCGGCCATCCGGCGCAGGAAATCCTCGTCCCGATCCAGCCGGGCGGCCCGGCGCAGTTCCCCGGCACCCGCGAGGAAAGTTTCGCCGGTGCCGGGCGTGGCGCGGCGCCGCTTGGCCTCCGCCCGCGTGACCTCCGCGAGCGTGCGGGCCCACTCGAACGTTTTGTGGCGCGACCGGTAGCGAGGAGCGGCCAACTTGAGCGCCGGGCGGGCGCAGGTCAGGGCCAGCAGGTGGCAGCGATCCTGCCAGGCGAGGAACCGGTTTTGCAGTTTCAGCAGCGGATACACGGCGAACCACTGGCCGCGCCGGACCCAGGGGCGGGCCTCCAGACCCGTCAGGGCGAGGTGGACCAGAATGGAACGGTCGCGGACGACGTTGTCGTAATCCAACAACCGGGCGGCGACCGCCTGTTTCGTGGCAAGCCTGAGCGGGCTGTCCACGAGCAGGCGGCCCGCCTGCAAGGGCGAGAAAGTGGCGGCCATCTGGCGGTGGTCGGGGTGATTGCCCGCCCGGCCCGTGGGCGGCGGCAGGAACCAGCTGGGCGACAGAAAGATGGCGATCTTCCGTCCACGCACCGCCTCGCCCAGCGCGGCCAGTTCCTGGAGGATGAGCAGGCAGCGGTCACCTGCCTGACCCACCACGAACGCGTCGCACCCGTGTTGACGCCGCCGCAGCAGCAGGTCTGCGCGGGTGCTCTGCACGATGGCCAGTTCGGAACTGCCGTACACCGGCAGGCGGGCCGGCAGCGCGAAAAGCCGGCGTTGCAGGGTGGTGCCGCGAGTGTTTTCGGGCAGGTTGAGCGCGGCCAGCACGGTGGTGGCCTGCCTGATCCGGCGGCGGGAATAGGCATCCAAACCCACCAGCAGGAGCGCCACGGTCAGAGCGGCGGCCAGGGCGGGGAACAGGTGACGCCGCCGGGAAACGGGGTGCGGACCCGGCGGGTCGGCGGGATGGGCTCCGGTGGTTTGCACGTTGATCGGTTGGGCTCCGGTGGGGTCGGAGGGGAGCAGTAGAGCGGTGAGAATGAGCGTAGATTCGCATCGGCTTCATGTAGAGGCAAACGTTACAACGTTTGGCAGGCGCATGGAACAAGGCGGCTGCACGGCGGAAAAACCAACGGCGCCCGGAGGTCGCCATCCACCTCCTGAAACTCAGACCGCGGGCGGGACTCCTTCCCCGGAGAGCACGCGGCGGAGTAAAAACGGCATCGTCGTGCCCTGGACGAGAATGGAAAACGCCACGACCACGTAAGTTACCACCAGCAGGAGGTCTTTTTCCCGGCCGTTGGGCAGCGTGAGTGCCAGCGCCACGGAGACCGCCCCGCGCAGGCCGCCCCACGTGAGCAGCACCAGGCCGCCGCGCTCCACCTCGCGCCCGAACAAACGGAAAATCGCTCCGGGCACCCCGACGCTCAAGGCCCGCGCCAACAGGACGGCGAGGATCATCGCCGCCGCCGCCACGAAGTAGCTGGCGTGAAACTTGAGCACGACCACCTGCAACCCGACGAGGGCGAAGAGCAGGGCGTTGAGGATCTCGTCGATGAGTTCCCAGAAGGTATCGAGGTTCTCGCGGGTTTTCTGGCTCATGGCCCGGAGGCGGGCCGGGTTGCCGACCACGATGCCCGCCGTGGCGATGGCCAGGGGGCCGCTCGTGTGCAGCGCCAGCGCCAGCGCGTAGCCGCCGCTGACCAGCGCGAGGGTCAGAAGGATTTCGAGATGGTAGTCGTCCACCGTCTTGATGAGATAGTAGGTGAACCAGCCCAACGCGTAGCCGAGGGCGATGCCGCCCAGGCCCTCGTGCAGGAGCAGTTGCACGCCGCGCTGCCAGGAGAGGTCCAGCGTCGGGCCGGTGGCGAGCAGGGATTCCAGGAAGAAGAGAAAAGCGACGAGGCCCGCGCCGTCGTTGAGGAGGGATTCCCCGGCGATCTTGACGTTGAGCGAGGGCGGGGCATCCGCCTTCTTGAGCAGCCCGAGCACGGCGACGGGATCGGTCGGCGAGATGAGCGCGCCGAAGAGCAGGCAGTAGAGAAACGGGATGCCGAGGCCGAGCCAATGGAAAATCCCGTAGGCGAGGGCAGCGACCACCACGACGGAGAGCAGCGTGCTGACGAAGGCCAGCGAAAAGATGCGCCAGCGTTGCTCGCGGAGCTGGTCCAGCTCGATGTTGAGCGCCCCGGCAAAGAGCAGGAAGCTCAGCAGGCCGCCGAGCAGGGACTGGCCGAGGTCCACCTGCTTGAGCAACTTTTCCAGTTCGTCCTTGAGCGGCAAGCCGAAGGTGGCGGCCGCGATGAGCGAGAGCGAAAGGACCAGGGAAAGGAGCATCAGCGCCGCCGTGTTCGGCAGGCCGATGAAACGGTGGTTCACGTAGGAAAACAACGCCGCCAGCGTGAGGAGCAGCGCGAGGATCGTGAAAGGGGTCATGGAGAAGATCCAAGTTTCAAGCGTCCAAGATCCAAGGAAGGTTCAAGATTCAAGGTTCAAGGAGGGACCCGGGTTCCCGGCTCAAGGGTAGAGGTTCAGGGAGGAGACGGTGCCCCGGACCTGCCGCGAAACCTGGGGTGGGACGCCCGGTGGTTTTCCCTGTCCGGGGCTGGCGGCGGGGGGGGTCGGGCGCGCGAGGTCGTCGGTTTGTCCGGGAGCAGTGATGCGCAAATCGCTTACTTCCGGCCTCCGGCCCTCCCGGCGCGTGAGGCGGCCCATCTGCCAGAAGACCGCCGCGTAGATGCCCAGATTCACGAGACCCAGCAGCAGCACGTACTCTCCGCATTCCCAGAAGGGCAGCGTCACGTCGGGGCTGGAATGTCCCAACGCGACGATCAGCCCGCCCACGGCGGCGGCCCCAAAGGCGATCAGCCCGCCGGCGGTCAGCAGGCCGTAGATGCGGCGGCGGGGTTTGCTCAGATGGGACGAGAGTTGCTTCATGGACGGAGGACGCAGCCGGGCGGACAAGGTCGCCGCCACCGGTCGGCTGGACAAGGGAAAACGCCGGGTTTCGGCGGCGATTATTCAGAAAAAACGCGGTGGCGACCCGCCCGCAGACATGATAGGAGAAAAGGATGGCCACCGGCGACAGCTTCCCCACCGTTGCCGGCGAAAGCCTCGGGGTGCGCAAGGCGCTCACCTACCTGGGGCGCGCGGCGCTGCTGCGCTGCCCGGTGTGCGGGACGCGGCCCATCTTCCTGCCCATCCGGCGCGTGCGCCACCTGGACGACTGGTTCACCCCGCTGGATGGCTGCCCGCGCTGCGGCTATCCGTATGAACGCGAACCGGGCTACTTTCTGCTGGCCATCTTCGGGTTCAACCTGGGATTCGCGGTGTTCGTGGGGATTACGGTTTTTACTGCCCTCGTGGCCACGCACGACATCGCCGCGATGTCCACCTGGGAACTGCTCGCCAAGACCGTGCTGCCGATCCCGTTTCTGAATCTGCTCATCGCCCGGCACTGCAAGGCGCTGTTCATCGCACTGGACCATTTCGTCGATCCGCACGTGCGCGACCTGGACGACGGGTCAGACGACGATGACGACGACGGGTTGAACCTCCTGCCCGTCGGACCCGGCGGCGGCAGCGGGGGCATCCAGCCCGAAGACGACGACGATTTGCCCGGGTACGTGGACGACGCGCCCAAGGGGGCCGGGGCGCGGCGGGAACTGGCGTTGACGAAGTGACCAGGCACGGGTGCGAGCGGGCAAACCCTGCAAATCAGGTGGTGACAGACCGGGGTTGCCTCGGATATAAGTCGGCGAAGATGAAAACATTGCCCTTCGCCGCTCTTGCCGTCTGTGTGTTGATCCTGGCCGGTGCGGCCGGTTGTGCGAGCCGCCTCGCCACGGTCATTGCGCCCGAAAAGGGCACGGTGTCCATCTTCCGGCAGATGGACACCAACCGCGACCAACAAGTCAGCCGGGCGGAGTTCAGCGCCGGGTTCGCCGACGCCGTGCTGACCGTCTATAACCAGCCGCGCACCGGGAGCGTGACTGCCAGTCAGTGGAACGACATCGCCCGCGACAATACCCGGGCCGGGCGGGGCGTCTTCGCCGCGCTGGATCACAACGGCGACGGCAAGCTGACCCGCGACGAAATGGCGGGTGGACCGGGCCGCGACGCGGCGGTCAACCGCGTCTTCGACCGCATCGACCGCAACCACGATGGCTTTATTTCCGTGGAGGAAGGGCGTCCCTCCGGGCTGGATCGGTCGCCGCAGGAGCGCGCGGCAGGAACAGGCTTATAAAAGATCCAAGATTCAAGAACCGGGGGTCCGAGGAAGGTTCGAGGTTCAAGATCCAAGGCGGAAGTGGCTGATCGGCGGCGAGACACGCCCGGCCAAGGCGGCGGAGCGTTGCGATTGTTTTCTACAGATTGCCATTGCCGATTTTACCTATGAAGACGCTGAATCTCCTTGCTGCCGCCTCCGCCCTCGTTGTCCTCGCCGCCGCCGGGAGCGGGTGCATGTCCACCGCTGATGCCAATACTCATAAAGTTGCCGGCGGCGCGGTGACGCGGTTTCACCAGCTCGACACCAACGGCGACGGCAAAGTGACGTTCGCCGAGTTCGACGCCGGATTCGCGGGCACGATCTTCAGCCAGTACAACCGGGATGCCAACGGCGTCATTACCCTGGCGGAATGGGATGCCATCGAGCGCGCGAATCAGGACAAAACCATCAGTTCCTTCAAGCTGCTGGATCGCAACCACGACGGCAAACTGACCACCGACGAACTCACCCATGGCAAGCGCCGCAATCTGGTGGTGCGTCGGCTGTTCGCCCGCATCGACAAGAACCATGACGGCGTGATCACGGAACCGGAGGCGCAATTCTTCGGCGTTGAGCGCGCCAGCGACCGCGATCCGGCGAATCATCCGTAGAAGGGTAGTCCGTCACGTCCAGTAGAGGATTCGTGCGCGGGGCAAACGTTCCGCGATACCGCGCTCGAAAAAGCCGCGTAACGCCGACATGATATCGCGCGGATAGACGTACTTGACCCCGCCGTATTTGTTGAACTTGCGGGCACGTTTTTCCTCGTCGAAATCGAGCGTGGTGTTGGGATACCAACCTTGCAGGATTTCCTTGCTGCCGGGCGTGAAACGGTGGCTAATGAGTTCAAAGGTGATGTCCGGCGCGTTGGCCAGGGCAAGGGCCGCCTGGTCGAGCAGCGCGCCGTATTCTTCCTCCCAATTTTCGATGGGCATGATGGGCGCGACCACCAGGCCGACCGGATAGCCCGCCTGCGCGAGTTTCCGCAACCCCGCCAGGCGCGCCGGAACAGGCGACGTGCCGCCCTCCAACCGGCGCGAGACCGAGACCGCGTTGACACTGGCCCGGCAGCGGGTGCGTTCGTGGTGAGGCAATTCGAGGAGCGGGTCCACCGCGTCGAACTTGCTGACCCAGCGCAGGTGCGCGCCGTCGCCCGGCGGACGCGCGCCGAACCAGCGGATGCACTCGGCCAGGCTGCCGGTAAGATGTTCGATGCCCAGGGGATCGGTGTAGCAACTCACCTCGAAACTGGTTTCCGGGCGGTCCGGGCGGAGGTAGCGCGCGAGGTTGTCCAGGATGGACGGCAAATTGGCAAAGACGCGGACCACGGGCGGGCCACTCAGGCTGCCCGCGAGGTAGCAATACTGGCAGTGCGCGGGGCAGCCCTCCGCGAGATGAAACTGCCAGTCCGCCGATGGCGGGATGGGTTGCAGCTTGAATGCGCCGGGCGGCGCGGTGACGACGGCCAAAGTGGATTTGCCGAGGCGGTAGGTTTCGCGTTCGTCCGCGCCGCGCAGCCCGGTGAGGCGGTTGGCGGGAAGGATTTCCACGGGGAGGCTCAGCGCTTCGGCGCGCTCGCGGATGCGCTGCCCGTAAGGCTCGGCCAGTGCGGCGGGCGTGAAGGCCACGCGGCGAGGCAGCCAGCGGCGCGGGGCGGCGGATAGACCCGGTGCGGACGCAACGGCGGAAGGGGTCGCTTCCTGCGCCTCGGTGAGTTCCTGAAGCAGATCGGCGGGCACAGGAAGAGTACGCTCGACAACGGTTGCCCGGATTCAAAACGGCGCGGGTTTTACGCTTGGCGCGAATACCTGAAATGGCCGCATTTTCTAACGCGCCGATGGTGGATAAAAAGCAGTTTTCGTGGTAGGTTGCCGCTCTCTTTCTATGTCGAATTCTCCCTCCGCAGAAACCCGCAACGTTCACCTGCTCGGCGCCCGCATGGGCAACGTTAAAAACCTGCTCGGCTTTCGCAAAGGTTTCCACAAGGTGCCCGCCGTGCTGCCCGACGCCAACTTCGAGCGGCAATTTGCCAGCATCTGCGCGTCCGACCTCGAAACCCTGGCGCGGGACCTGTTCGAAAAGCTGCGCGCCGCACGTGGCTACAAGCGGAAGGAAATCAATCTGAACGTCGGTTCGCCCGACGCCACGCTGACGACGACGGACTTCACGCTGGACCTGCGCTACGAACTCGACCCCGCCGATCCCGGCGATTACCGGTTGGTCCATGATCTGCACACGATCCGCGACATTACCGTATTCGCCGACGGCAGCCTCAACGAAGTGTTTAGCGGCGTGTTTAACCGCGTGTCTTTTTCGTTCGGCGAATCCATCGATATGGAAGACCTGATCGACGAGTTGGAAGACGCGCCCGGCGGCGCGGCGTCGTTGCGCTACCCACCCGATTGCAGCGAATGCACGATCCAGTTGACCGGTTTCGTCGGCACGGTGCGCGTGACGCCGCGCGAGTTGGAGGTGGTCAGCCCGATGGGGGCGTCCCCGGCGGAATTGGTCAAGACGTTCGTGGAGGCCAGCGACGTGCTGGCGTCCAACCCGACGCTGGAACGGTTGATCCCGAGGCGGAAATAGCGGCGGTCGGGGCCAAAAGGTCCTGACGGCTGTCCCAGCCGTCCCATTTGTTTCTGGAACGCGCAATCTGCGGCGCACGTTCTCCCGAAGAAGCCACGGACGGCTGGGACAGCCGTCAGGACCTCAGTTGCCGACCGCCGCTGCCCGGCGCGCGGTGACGGTGGTCGTTTTCTTCGTGGTGGTCTTGGTCGTCACCTTGGCCGGCGCGGCGGGCGAAAGGTTCGGGAAAAGCGACACGTTGCCGTCGAGGTATTGCTCGACATCTTTTTCGTTAAACCCTTCCTTGGGCACGTCGGAGCGGTTCACGTCGTCCAGTCCCAACTCCTGCAAGTGGTCCGTTCCCTCGACGATGTAGGGCGTCATGAAGATCACCAGTTCGTTCTTCTCGTTGCTCTTGGTGGTACGCTTGAACGCATTACCCAGAATTGGAATGTCCCCCAGCAACGGCACCTTGCTGACCTGCGTGCTCTCCGTCTTGGACATCAGGCCGCCAATGACCACCGTGGTCGCGTCGGGCGTGACGACCACCGTCTCCGCGCTGGTCTTGTTGATGACGGGCGCGTTGAAATTATTGGAGATGGCGACGGTCTGGGTGGAGAGCGAACTGATCTCGGGCGAGACGATCATTTCCACCGTGCGGTTGGCGGTGATGAAAGGCGTCACGCGCAGAATAATACCCACGTCTGTGTATTGTACGCTCTGGGTACTGGCACCCGTGTCGGCAATTGTGTTGCTGGTGGGCAGCGGCACCGTCTGGCCGACCAGAATGACCGCTTCTTGGTTGTTGCGGGCCAGGATGCTCGGGCGGGAAAGCACGCTGACCTTGCCCCGTTGCGCGAGGGCGTAGAGCGTGGCCGTGGCATTCTGCGTGTTCAGCCGGAAGAAGCCGCCCGTGGTCTGACCGGCCAACCCGAAGTTGGACGACGGCCCGGCGAGCCCGGCGGTGACGGTGGGATAGGGCTGCGTGGTGCTGGTGACCGTCTGGCGCGTGCCTCCGTTGACGGGTTTGGTGGTCGTTGTCGTGGTCGTCTGCGAGGCGGGGGATGTGTTCGTCGTGCTGCCGGTGGTGGTGGTCCCCGTGGTGCCGGTGGTGCCAGTGACCGCCTGCACGGCGCTGGTGAGAAGCTGCGAGGCCGCCGGTTGGCCGACGTTAAAAGCATAACTTCCTTCCACGCCGAAGTCCGTGCTGTTGTCGAGCGTCACCTGCGCGAAGAGCACCTTGATGAGCACCTGCGGCTTGGGCTTATCGAGATTCTTGATGACCTTCATGATCTCGTTGTGCGTGTCCTCGTCGGCGACGATGATGAGCGAACGGGTCTCAGGGTCGATCTGGATCAGCGCATCACCCACCTGCGTATTGTTTCGATACGTGCGAGTATTGGAAGCGGTGTTCGCGCCCCCGCCGGAGCCGCCTTGCTGATTGCCGCCCTGGCGGTTGCCGATGTTGCCGCCGGTATTGGCGCGGCCAGCGTTATTGTTGTTTCCCTGTTGCTGCTGCGCCGTGGCGGCGGCGAGCGCGGACAACAGGATCAACAGGCACACGGCGGGAGCGCGCAAAAAGTGGTGGCGGGATAAACTCGTCATGGGAGGAAGCGGGTGGGCGGGCGATAAAAAGAGTCCTGGCACGGTGGCAGCTCAGCGGCCAAGGCTGCTGCTTCTATTGCTGCTGGTGCTGTTGCCCAGCGAGCCGGTGGCGTTCTCGGACGCGCCCTGCGTGGTGCGGTTGGTCAGGCGAGTATCAGAGGAAGGTTGCGAAGTGGTCGAACCGGTTCCGCTCACGTTGAACATCCCGTTGAGGATGTAGGCGACGTTGCTCGGGTCCGCGTGGGAGAGGGTGTGGACGAAAACGTGCTGCTTGCGCGAGTCGCTGGCGTCCAGCCGCCCGATGGTCAGGGCAACCTGCGTCATCGTGGCGCGGGAAGCGTTGACCAGCACCGAGTTGGTGCGCGGGTCGGCCACGATGATGACCCTCGCCTGGATCAGGCTGCGCTCGCTCGCGGCGGAGGTCTGCTGGGGCTGCTGCGGTCCAAAGCGGTTGCCGCCCTGCTGCTGCTGGTTGCCCCGGTTATTGTTGGCCGCGCCGTTGGCCGTGGTGGCGTCAGAATAGAG
>CAHJWO010000059.1 GCA_903642295.1 PVC group bacterium
ATCTTGCCTTCCCGCGATTTTGCGGCGTACCCGGCGATGTCTTTCTCTAATTGGGCGAAGCTCTTGGTGTCGCAGTCACGCAAAACCGGCACGATGAGACCTTTCTCCGTGCCGACGGCCACGCCGATGTCGTAGTAATGGTTCTGCACGAACTCGTCGCCGTCCATCTGGCCGTTGAGCGAGGGAACGGATTTCAGGGCCTCCACCGCCGCCTTGATGAAGAATGACATGAAGCCCAACTTGACGCCGTGCTTCTTGGTGAAAGCATCCTGCATTTTGGAGCGCAGGGCCATGACGCCGCTCATGTCGCACTCGTTGAAGGTCGTCAGGATGGCGGCGGTCTGCTGCGCCATGACGAGTTGGGCCGCGATTTTTCGACGAAGCGGGGACAGTTTCTTGCGTGTGGTGCGGCCTTCGGGGGTCGGCGGTTTCGCGGCCTGCGCCGCCGGAACCGGGGGGGCGGCTGGCGGCGGCGCGGGCGGGGTGGCCGGGCGGTTTTCCAGGTAGCCGAGCACGTCGCCTTTGGTCAGGCGGCCTCCTTTGCCGGTTCCGCCGGTGATGTCGGCGGGCGAGACGTTCTCCTCCACCACCAACCGCTGCACGGCGGGCGAAAGCGGCAGGTCCGCGCCTCCCTTTGACGAAGCGGCTTCACCGAGGTTCTGTGCCTTGGCTGCCGTGCCGGTCTGCGGTGCGGGGTCGGGCGCAGGCGCGGTTTTGTTGGGGGCCGGGCTGGCTTCTGGTTCGGCGGTCTTGGTGGCCGCAACGGCTCCTTCCTCGATCATCGCTACCACCTGGCCAATTTTTACCTCGTCACCCTCCTTGGCCTGCAACGTCACCCGGCCCGTGGCAGCGGCGACGATCTCGGTGGAAACCTTGTCGGTTTCCAGGGTGAGCAAGGGTTCGTTGGCCTGGACCTGATCGCCGTCCTTTTTGTGCCAGGCGGCGATGATGCCGCTGGAAATGGACTCGCCGACCGAGGGGATTTTGACTTCGATGCTCATGAGAAAAGGGGATCAGGGCACCAAACAAGAGGAAGGGGGTCGCTTCAAGCGCAAGTTTCACCGGCGACCGCCACGTTGCACCCCAAATCAGGACACCACCCGGCAACCGGCAGACCGACGGCGCGGAGCTGGACAGGCCGCTGCCGAAACCGGATAACGCCAGGATGAAGACGCACATCGCGCTGTTGCGCGGCATCAATGTCGGCGGCAATAAGAAAGTGTCGATGGCGGATCTGCGCGCGTTCTTGGAAGAAATCGGCTTGACCGAACCGCGCACCCTGCTGCAAAGCGGCAACCTCGTTTTCAAGAGCAACGGCGACCGGGACGATGCCGCGCTGGAGAGTTTTCTGGAGGCGGAGGCCGCCAAGCGACTCGGCCTGAGCACGGTTTTTCTCGTCCGCACCGCCGCCGAATGGGCGGAGGTGATCGCGCGCAACCCGTTCCCCGACGCGGCGGCAACTGCGCCCGGCCGCTTGCTGGTGATGTTTTTCCGGGTGCCGCCGACCGCCAGCACGTTGAAATCTTTGCACGACGCGATGATCAGCAGCGAGCGCATCCGAGCGGATGGGAGGCAGCTCTATGCGGCGCTCCCGGACGGGATCGGTAACTCGGTGATGGCGAATGCCATGATGAGTGCCCGTTTCAGCAAACACGCCTCGGGGCGGAATTGGAATATGGTGACCAAACTCGCCGCGTTGGTGGATCGCGTTCCTGCTCGTTGGCCGGGGTGACATGCAACGCCTCCGGCAACAGACAGACGGGGTAGGCCTCGGAGAGGCCTCCCTACCGGGTCGCCCAGCGTTTGCCGAAGGCGATGGCGGGCCGTTCCACCCAGCGGTACACGAGCGCGGCCAGCGCGATGGACAACGAGACGCCCACCGGAATCCAGGCCCAGAATGGCAGACCCAGGCTGCCAATCGCCGGGCTGGAAACCACCAGGTGCGCCAGCGTGTACAGCACCACCGCGTGGAAAAGGTACAGCGAATAGCTGACGACCCCGAGGTAGGTCAGGACGACGTGGTCGATCCGCAACACGGCCACCCAGAGAAGGAAGATCCCCAGGGCCGCGACCACGGTCAGATGGAGGGGAATCCTGGCGGGATGTTGGCCCAGGAGGAACCATTTGATGTTCGGATCGGGCAGGTCGATCAGCGCCAGCGTCAGTCCGAGAAGCAGCCACGTACCCGGGCAGGTGAACGTCCCCCGCCGGAAGCCGCCCGTCTCGTCGTAAACCAGCCGGAACACCGCGCCCCAGAACATCACCGCCAGACTCAAAACCAACGTCGGCTGGCCATTGGTCAGGGCGAGGTGGGTGCCCGCGTGGTGGTCCACGATCTTCAGCAGCCGGGGGGTGAACGCCAGCAACGCCGCACACGCGGAGAGCAGCCAGCGCCGGTCCAGACAGCGCGCCCCATCCAGGCCGAGGCACAGGCCGTAAAATAGCAGTTCAATCTCCAGCGTCCAGTACACGCCCAGCAGATCCGGCTGGCCGAAACACCTCGGGAGCATCGTCGCGTTCGCGGCCACGACCGGCCACGTCACCGGACCTCCCTTCAGCCAAACCAGCCACAGGCCGCCAAGCATCGACGCCCAATAAGCCGGATAGAGACGGCAAAACCGTTTGATGACAAAGCGCCGCGCACCGCCCTCGCGCGGTCCGCCGAAGCTGCGGCAGATGACGAATCCGCTGACCGCGAAGAAAATCATGACACCCATCCGGCCAGCGTTGATCGTGCGCGGGAGCGTCCGCAGAAAGCCGAGCCAGGCCGGGCCGGGCGGCGTGACGGCTTCGAACGTGTCCGCCAGATGCGCCCACACGACCAGCAACGCCGCCACGGCGCGCAGGCTGTCCACGTGCCGGATGCGCAGCGGGGAGGCGGAAGTGGGAACGCGGAAGTCGGAAGTCGGAAGTGGGAACACGGAAGGCAGAGGGTCGCCAGCAGGCTCAGCCTTGCCTTCGCCGTTCTTGCCCGGCTCCGGCAACTCCCTGCTCGTGCCTTCCGCGTTCCGGGTTCCCACTGCCGGCTTTCTACCTAGCTGGGCTGCAACACGCTCAACGCCTTCTCGGCGTCGTCCACCCGGAGCACCATCAGGCCTTGCTGCGAGGCCTGGCCGGTCGCCAGATAAGCGTATTCGATGTTCACGTCGGCTTCGGCCAGTTGATGGGCGATCTTCGAGAGGCTGCCGGGTTGGTTGTCGATGTCCACCAGGAGGACCTCGTTCTCGACCGTCAGCGTGCCGTGCTCCTCGAAGATGGAAAGCGCCTTGTCCGTGTCGCTGACGATCATGCGCACGACGGAATGATCGACGGTGTCCGAAATGGTCAGCGCGAGGATGTTAATGTTCGCGGCGGCGAGTTCGTCGCAGACGGCGGCCAGGGTACCGGGCTGATTCTCAAGGAACAGAGCGAGTTGTGCGGCGATTTCCATGCGGGGAAGGTGGAGCGGCAAGGGGCAGGTGGCAAGGGGGAAGTGGGATGTGCAATGTGCGATGTGCGAGGTGCGAGGTGGCGGATGGGAACATTGGACTTCCGACAAAAGTCGGAAAGTGTCCGCAGATTGCGCAGATTTTCGCAGATTAAGGAGAAGTGGAGGGACCGCCCGTCCCCTTTTCTCTCCCATCTGCGAAAATCTGCGCAATCTGCGGACACTTTTCTCTCTTGGGAGCACTTTCGTCGGACATCTATTCCTTCGTGGTCCTCATCCCCCTAAAACTTCTGTCATCCTGAGCGAGTGTAACGAGTCGAAGGACCTTCCATCTTGGAATTTAAAGTCAGGCCGTCAGACTGCCGGAAGAGCTATTTGAGAAATAGCATTTTGTCAGATCGCCGCGTGGGAAGGTCCTTCGGTTCGTTTGGCTTCGCCTATCTCGCAGACTCGGTTCACTCGCTCAGGACGGCAGAAAATTTGGGAGGCGCGCCGGGACGAGTTTTCACTTGCCACCCTCATCCCACCAGCCACGCTTTCTGCACGGACTCGCGGGGCACGCGCTCCTCCAGTTCCTGCGCCCCGGCTAGGTAGGCGATCACCCCGACGCCGATCTTGTTGACGATGTCGGCCACCGCAAAGGCCAGGTGGACCCAATTCAAGTCCGCGTGGGGAAAGAGGCTGGGCACGAGGTAACCCAACGGGTAGACGCCCCAGGTCGTCACCGTCGAGAACGCCATGAGCCGGAAGGCGCGTCCGCTCGGGTCGTCGCCGCGTCCGCCGTAACGCGGCCCCAGACGGACGAAGAGGAGGTAGGGAATGACGAGATAAAACGCGGTGGAGATCGTCCCCCAGAACAGGTGGGCTTTCGTGAGCACATTGCCGTCCGGGGCGAGTTGCTGGTCGCCGATGGCTCCGGTGATGACCATGAGAAAATCCGCTCCGAGCAGAATGGCGATGGTGCCCATGATCTCGCGCGGCTTGACCTTGAGCGTGAGCACCATCTTGAGCAGCAGCAGCGGCGTGGTGACCGCCCAGTCGATATACCGGTACTCGCCGATGGCGAAGAAGCTGTCATGGATGAGCTTGCGACGCGCGGTGGGGTCGGGCGGCAGGGCAGCCAGAGCGTGGAGCATGTCGTGGTAGTAATAGCGAATCCACCAGTAGCTCACCCCGGCCACCAGACAGATGATGGCGGTGAGGGTGCCGGACGCACGGTGCCACGGCGCGAGGCTGTGCCGGCTGGTCAGGAAGAAGACGAACGCCCCCGCGAAGGAAAACAGCGCGATCATCAGGAACTGCTCGGTGACAATGGGCAGCAGACCGACATCGCGGGCCGTGGGGACGAATGTTTGCGTGAATTGCATGACAGAAAGACCGGAGGCGGAGGAGGCGGGACCACACCCTTGCATTCCGCAGGCCGACTTCGCCTTAATCGTATGCGGGCGGCGGGCGGGTTGCGCAAGCGACGAAATCGTCCGATGAAGTGAGCCGATGATTCGACCGGGTTCCGAGGGGCTGCGAACGCCTTCCGCAGGGGCGTTGTATGTTGTGCCGTGGCTGGCGGCGCTCGCGGCGGTGGCGGTGGGGCTGGGGTTGACCGGGAAGGCGGTGGGCCGGGTGGAAGCCGTGGTGTTGATTTCCAGCGGGCTGCTCTTTGGCTTGCCGCACGGCGCGGCGGATTGGTGGGTGATGCGGATGGCGGCGGGCCGACGCTGGACCTTCAAAACACAGGCTGCCGCCGCCGCTGTTTACGTGTTGGCCGCGCTGTTGACGCTGGGGGTCTGGCGCTGGCTGCCCGCCGTCGCGTTGCCGGGGTTTCTCGCGCTGACGGCCTGGCACTTCGGCAGCGCGGAAGCCAGTGTGCTGATGCCCGAACGGCGGACGTTCCGCGACCCGGTGTGGTGGATGTTCGCCCTGGGTCGAGGGTTGCTGGTCGTGTTGACATCGCTGGCGTTCCGTCCGGCGGAGACCCTGGCGGTGTTGGGGCCGTTCGCGGAAATGGGACCGGGGATGGCCGGAGTGATGGGCCGCCTCGCCAACGCCGCGCTGCCGCTGGTTTGGATCGGCGCGGTGGTGCAGACGTTGGCGATCCGGCTGGAGGCCCGTGGCCCGGTTGGCGACGGGGCGGGGCGGCGGGGGTTTGGATGGAACATCTTTGAAACGGGAGTGCTGCTGATGCTGTTCCGGGTTGCACCGCCATTGTTGGCATTCGCGTGTTATTTCATGGCGTTCCATGCCTGGCGGCACATCCGGCGGTTGGAGGCCGTCATGCGGCCGGAGGGTGCGCGGTTATCGTGGTGGCGAACCTTGCTCGATTTTCACCGGCGGACGCTGGTGCTCACGCTGTTGTCGCTCCCGGGGCTGGGGTTGATCTTCTGGCAATGGCCGAGGCTGGCGAGCGGAACGAATGCGACGGTGGCGTATCTGATCCTGTTGTCGGTGCTGACGGTGCCGCACGCGATCGTGATCGGTTGGCTGGACAAGGAAAGGATGAAGGATGAAGGATGAAGGATGAAGGCAGAGCAGAATTTTAACGCGGCGACGCAAAAGTGCAGAGGGTGGAGCAGAGGAGAAAGGTGGTGGGAAGCAGTTTTCATTTCTGCCTGCATCCTGCATCCTGCATCCTGCATCCTTCCATGACGCCTCCCGGTTCTCTCATCGGCCTGCTTGGCGGCGGGCAACTCGCGCGCATGAGCGCCCTGGCCGGGCGACGCATGGGCTACCGGTTCCGCACTTTCGACCCCGCCGGGGAAGCCGCGCCCGCCGCGCCCGTTTGCGAGCGCGTGGTCCGCGCGCCGTTCGATGATCCCGCCGCACTGGAGGAATTCGCCCGGGGGCTGGACGTGGTCGGCTTCGAGTTCGAGAACATCCCCCCGGCGTCGCTGCGAATCGTGGAGCGATTCTGCCCGGTGCATCCACGCTGGCAGGCGCTCGAAATCTGCCAGCACCGCGAACGCGAGAAGAATTTTTTGCACGGTCAAGGGTTTCCCCACGCCGCATTCCGCGTGGTGACCACTTTGGCGGAGTTGACGCACGCGGTTGCCACGCTGGGAGCGCCCTGCGTGCTCAAGACGGCGGAATCCGGCTACGACGGCAAGGGCCAGTTGAAAATCACGCCCGGGATGGGGCTCGCCGAGGCGTGGGAACAATGGAGCGGCGGGCGGCCGCGGCGGGGCGTCGTGGAGGCGTGGGTGGAGTTCGACGCCGAGCTTTCCGTCATTTGCGCGCGTAATGGTCACGGACAGACCGTGTCGTTCCCGGTGTTCGAGAACGTCCATGCCCAGCATATCCTGGACGTTTCCATCGCGCCCGCGCGGTTCGCGCCAGAGGTGTTACGCGAAGCCGTGGCGCTGGCGGAGGCGGTCACGGAAGCGCTCGACGTGCGCGGGTTGCTGGCCGTCGAGATGTTTCTGACCCGGGAGGGGAAGTTGCTCGTCAACGAACTCGCGCCGCGTCCGCACAACTCCGGGCACCTGACGTTCGACGCCTGTGTGACGAGCCAGTTCGAGCAGCACATCCGCGCGGTGTGCGGGCTGCCGTTGGGGGGCGTCGATTTGCTGAGGCCGACCGTGATGGTCAACCTGCTCGGGGACTTGTGGCGGGCGGATGGTAGCGCGCCGGATTGGACGCCCGTGCTGGCAGAACCGGACGCGAAACTTCACGTGTACGGGAAAGCCGGAGCCAAACCGGCGCGGAAGATGGGGCATTTCTGCGTCCTGGGCAAGGCGGGGCAGCCGGTGGAGGCGGTTCTGGCGAAAGCGCGGGAAATTCAGGAAAGACTGCGGGCGAAATAACACACCATCCCCCTTGCGTCATCCCACTTCGGCGATGAAGACGCCGGATCGGGTGGCCAGGTAGGAAGGTCCTCCGGCTCGCTACACTCGCTCGGGGTAGCAGAGCAAAACAGGAAGCAGCGCGATCATGGCAGAAGTGACAGCACTCCTCCGGCGAAGCTTCCTCCAAAAGCAAACAGGGATGGCCGGAAAGCCATCCCCTGGTTTTACCTCCGATGCGCCGACCAGGCGGCGGACGGGGAACGATCAAGCCAACGCCGCGATCTTCTTGGCCAGACGGCTCTTGCGCCGGTTCGCCACGTTCTTGTGGATCACGCCGCGCTTGGCGGCCTTGTCCAACTCGGAAACCAGTTTTTCGTAGTTCTTGCGGGACACGGCCTTGTCAGTGCCGGCAAAGCTGGTGCTGACGCGCTTGGTCTCGGTCTTGAGGGCAGTGATTACCTTGCGGTTGCGCAGGGTGCGCTTGGGAGTCTGACGGGCGCGCTTGGCGGCGGATTTCGTGTTGGCCATGTCGGAAAAATTGCTGAAGTCGATGAAGGGCCGCCAAGCTGCCGCCTCCCGGGCACGCTGTCAACGGATTTCTCGGAATGGACTGACCCCACCCCCGTAACGCATGTTTGGCGGCAAGGGCGGCGGCTTACGCTCGCGGCACCAGGGAAGCACCCCGCCAAACGATAGCAGCAATGAACCGACCGCCGCCACGCCGAGCGCGGTCAACCCGACCGTTTGCCCGTACTGCCGCCGGAATTCGGCGCCCGCCCTCGCCCCGATGGCGAATCCCTGGTTGAAGTTCGTATTGAAATCCTGGGGGTGTGCTGCCTGCTGCGCGGCGGACGCCCGGGCACCAGCCATCGCGCCGCCCACCATCATCGCGCCGAGGTACACCACCGAGAAAATTACGGCGAACAGCAAGAGGGCGGTGAGCAGTCGCTTGACGAAGAGCATGGCGAAGAAAATGGGTGCGAGCGAAAGGAGCGGGCTACAGCGAGTCGAGCGCCGAACGGTGCAAGATTGTCGGGTCCGCGCTGTTGCTACCGTCCGTGGGTTTGGGGTTGGAAACCGGATGGGTGGGCGTCGGCGCGCCGACCGGCGGCTTGGCGTCGAGTTGCCGGGCCCGGGCCTCGGCGGCGGTCTGCCGGGCGAGCAGCTTGGCCGGGGAACCGTTCCATTCCTTCTTGCCCGCTACCGGAGCGGCGGCGGCTGGCGTTCCGGTGGTTTTCACGGTGGTCGTGGTTGCCGGGGCCGCGCCGCCGTTGGCGGCCGCCAGCGTGGTCGTGGTCGTCTTGACCGGGCCGCTGCCCGTGGTCGTGATGGACTGGACGACCGACGTTTGCCCGGAAGAAGCGACCGCCGGTGCCGTTTCGCCGGTGGCAGGACCAGAAGGAGCCACGGCACCCGGCGCGCCGAGCGGCCCGGTGAGCGTAGGACGCACGATGTTGGCGGCGATGGCCTGGTTTTGCGTCGTATCAATGATCTGCACGCGCGCGCCGACCCGGACCATATCGTAGAGGGCAATCACATCCCGGGAACGCATTCGAATGCAGCCGTAGCTGGTGGGCCGCCCGATGTTGCGCTCCTCGGGGGTGCCGTGGATATAAATGCCGCGCGAGAATGCCTGCTGGTTGGCGGCCTCCAAACCCTTCAAGGCAAGGATGCGCGTGACAATGGCGTCGCGCCCGGGGGCGTCCACCTTGACGATCTCGCCCGTGCGGACCCGACCGTGGAAGACGCTGCCGGCGGGGGCGCCGCCGCCGATCTTGGCGGCCACGGCCATTTCGCCGGTGGGAGTCTCATAGGTGCCCCGGCGGTCGCCCAGGCCGAACTTGGACGTGGAAATCGGGAAGACGACGCGGGTATGGTCTTCCTTGACCACGGTCAGCTTCTGGTCGCGGACGCTGATGATAACCTGATTGCGGGTGGCGGCGAGCGGCGGCGTGACGGCGCAGGCACCCAACAGAAGGGTGACGGTCGTCAGACCGCAGAAACGAACGAAGCTTCGGGCAACGGCTTGATCCATCGGTAGGAAGTCGGAAGTCGGAAGGTGGAAAACGGAAAAGTCAGGATGGAACAGCGAAGGGACGCAAGAAGTCAGCCCAATCTTTCCCTACCTCCGCGTTCCGCCTTCCACCTTCCGACTTTCTCTCAGGCTGCCTGCGCCGAGCGCCACCGGGGAGGAATCCACTGTGAGAGCGAGGAGAACGCCACGTAGCAGAATCCCAACTGGAACAGCACCAGATAAGGCAAGGTCGAATAATGCCCGGCCATCGCGGCCGTGTAAACAAAATAGGTGAAGTACACGGCAAATCCCAACTCCGCGATGGGCAGCAGCGATTTGATGGGCAAATACCGGCTCTGCCGCCATGTCGCGGCCTGCTCGCCGGTGCGCGCCTCGATGCCGTATTTGGGCGTGCGCACGAAGGCGCTGGTCTGGTTGAAGATGGCTTCCAGCACGGCGCGGGCGTTGTTGAGCGACAGGCCGATGCCCAGCGCAATCAGCGGCGGCAGGAGGAGCATTTCCTTGATCCACGAGCGGGGATAAAGCTCCCGCTGGGCGCAGATGTAGAACACCGCGACCGACACGCTCGCCAGCAGGAACACCGGGGCGTCGAAGAGGAAGAACCGCACCCAGCCGTGTCCGCCGTAGCCTGTGGGCGAGAGCAACACGCACAGCGCCGCCAGGAGCAGATAGCAGAAATTGGAGGTCAGGTGCAGCGTCGCCTCCAGCTTGATCTTCCAGGGCAACTGGCTGCGCAGAATCCGCGGCAGGATCTTCTTGCAGGTCTGGATGCTGCCCTTGGTCCAGCGGTGCTGCTGGCTCTTGAAACCGTTCATGTCCACGGGCAGTTCGGCGGGGGTCACCACGTCCGAGAGGAACACGAACTTCCAGCCCGCCAACTGCGCGCGGTAGGAGAGGTCGAGGTCTTCGGTCAGCGTGTCGTGCTGCCAGCCGCCCGCCTCTTCGATGCAGGTGCGCCGCCACAATCCGGCGGTGCCGTTGAAGTTGAAGAACCGGCCCGAGCGCGAGCGCGCCGTTTGTTCGAGCAGCAGGTGGCCGTCGAGGAACATCGCCTGCACGCGCGTGAGCAACGAATACGTGCGGTTGAGGTGCCCCCAGCGGGTCTGGATCATGCCGACGTTCGGGTCCGTGAAGAAGTGAACCGTCTTGTGCAGGATGTCCGGATTGGGCAGGAAATCGGCGTCCAAGATGAAGATGTACTCCCCCCTGGCGTCGCGCATCCCGCCTTCCAGCGCACCCGCCTTGAAGCCGGTGCGGTCCGTGCGGTGGATATGGCGGATGTCCAGGCCCGTGGCGGCCAGCGCGGCCACCTCCCGGGCGATCAGGTCGCGGGTGTCGTCGGTGGAATCGTCGAGGACCTGGACCTCCAGCAACTCGCGCGGATAGTCCAGCGCGGCGACGGCGCGCAGGAGGCGCTCGGCGACGTAACGCTCATTATAAATAGGCAACTGAACGGTGACGACGGGTAAATGGTCAAAGTGGGCGGCGGGCTGGGGAGCGCGCTTCCGGTTTTTCAAAAAAAGGTAGATGATCCACCAACGATGCACCCCGTACGCGGAGAACCCGATCAGGACTGCCATATAACAGAGCGTCCACAATAATTCACCAAAAGATCCGGACATAGGCGCGAAAAAGAAAAGGAAAGAGAGGCGTACCCTAGATTTTCCGGCGAAATGATGGCTGTTTATCCCCCTCCGTCAAGAGTAAACGTCCCCGGTGCCTCCGGCGAAAGTCCGCCGGGGGAAGGTTCAAGATTCAAGAAAACAAGCTGCAAGGAAGGCAGAAGGGCTTAAACGCCGGTCGTACACGTTCATCGTGAAAGAGTCTCCCAAATTCGTGTCCCGGCCCCGGCTCAAGCCGTATCAACTCGCGTTGTGCGTACTTTTCGTCGGCTGGGTGCCCTCCCTGCTGCTGGCTTATTATTCATATTCCGTACTGGGCCGCACGCTGGAAGGCAAAATCCTTGAAGACGGCCAGACGCTCGTCGGCAGCCTGTCCCAGCACATCAGCAACGAGCTGGAGCGCACGGCTGAGACGATGGACTACTACCGCACGCTGCCCAGCACGGCGGGGCTGTTTGCCGCCGTCCCCGCCCCGGCTCCGCCCGCGCCGCCGCCCCCTCCGCCCTCGGACGAGCGTCCCCCCGGCCCTTTTTCTCCCAACCGCCGCCGCCCCCTGCCGCCCACACACGCGCCGGCGGCGCTGTCGCCATCGGCGGTGGCCGTGCCGCCGGGCATCACCGTGCTGCCCGCCGTGCCCCTGCTCTCCCCGCCGGACTGGCTGGCGAATATTTTTTATCCGCAGAAGCGCATCGACGGCCTGTTCCTGACGGGCATCGACGGCAAGCTGATCGCCTCCGTCCCGCAGCTTCCCGGCTCCGGCTCCGGCCAGGCGAAAGCCGGGGAGTTCACCACCGACTCGTGGAAAAACCTGCCCGACTCGCCCGGGACCGTCTGCCGGGTGTCCCCCGTGTACGCCCGGGCGGCGGACGGACGGCCCGTCGTCAGCGTGGTCGTCACCGTGCGCGACAAGCCGGGCGCGACCGTCGGCTACCTCGGCGCGGACATCCTCGTCGAGCGCCTGGGCCGCCGCCTCCACGCGATGGAGATGAACAACAGCACCAGCGTCCAGATCGTGGACGAGAGCGGGCACCCGTTGTTCGACGGCGGTTTCCAGGCCACCCTCCCCGGCCAGAGCGACACCGACCCGGCGCTGCTCCGGGCGTTCGAGCAGCAGCAAGGGCAGGGCCACGCGCAAATCCGTCAGACGCTCTATTTCTTCGCGCCCATCGGGGCCATCGGCTGGCACGCCGTGCTCGAACGCCCGGCGGAGGAGTTCTATCGCCCGGTGCGCAGCCTCCTGAGCGAGACGGCGCTGCTCGTGGGGCTGCTGGTGGTGGGGACCACCGTCGCGGCGGTCCTGCTCGCCGCGTTCTACCGGCGGCAACTCCTGAGCACCCTGCGCATCGAGCAGGAACAACTCTTTAACGAGAAGATCCTCGCCAATATGCCCATCGGGATCGCGCTGGTCGATCCCGACACCGAGCGGTTTTTGCACGTCAACGCGCTGTTCATCGACATCGCCACCGCCCTGGCGGGCTTGCCGCGCCAGAGCGGCATCGCGCTGGTGCCTTTCGAGAAAGTGGGCCTCGCCACGCGCGAGGCGTTGGCGCGCGTGCTGCATTTCGGCGTGCCGTTCCAGGCCGTCGAGCAGCGCACCGTCTTCGCCAACGGCCAGACCCGCTACCTCACCACCAACCTGCTGCGGCTCCAGGACAGCCGCCAGCGCACCCTCGGCGTGCTGTGCCTGGTGGAGGACACCACGGCGGCCGTGACCCTGCGCGAGGAACTCATCGCCGCGAACGCCTCCAAGGACCAGTTCCTCGCCCAGCTTTCCCACGAGTTGCGCAACCCGCTCTCGCCCGTGCTGACGATGGTGGCCGAACTGGAAGTCTTCTCCGACGCGCTGCCCGCGACCCGGCTGCCGCTGGAGATCATCCGCCGCAACGTGGAACTCGAAGCGCGGCTGATCGACGATTTGCTCGACGTGACGCGCATCAGCAAAGGCAAGCTGCAACTCACCCGCCAGGACCTGGATGTCCATCGCACGGTGCGCCTCGCGCTGGAAATCTGCCAGAGCGACATCGCGCAAAAGAAGCTGCGCGTGGAGTTGGACCTGCGCGCCCGCGCGCACCACGCCCACGCCGATCCGGCGCGGCTCCAGCAGATTTTCTGGAACCTGCTCAAGAACGCGGTGAAGTTCACGCCCGGGGGACGGCGGATCACGGTGCGCTCGGTCAACCTCGCGGCGGGCGCGACCGGGGCGCACATGGGCCAGAACATGAGCGGGTCCAGTGTGGAGGGATCGGCGTTCCACGAGACGCTGCGCATCGAGGTGATCGACGAGGGAATCGGCATCGACCCGCAGAACGTGCGGCGGATTTTCAACGCGTTCGAGCAGGGGTCGGGGTCGATCAACCAGCGGTTCGGGGGGTTGGGATTGGGCCTGGCGATTTCCAAGGCGATGGTCGAGGCGCACGGTGGCAGCCTGACGGTGACGAGCGAGGGCGACGGCAAGGGCGCGACGTTCACGGTGGAGTTGGCGACGGTGCCCGCGCCGACGCGGGAGGACGACGCGCCGGCGGGTGCGACGGAGGCGGGTCAGGCGTCAGCGGCGGCGCTGATCGCACCACCCACGAACGGGACGGTGAATGGCAACGGACAGCAAGCGCCCCCGGTGCTCGACGGTGCCGGTCGCTCCGTGTTGTTGGTGGACGACCATCTGGACACGTGTCTGGGCATGTCGCGGCTGTTGCGGCGGCGGGGGTACAAGGTATCGGTGGCGCACACCGTGGCGGAGGCGTTGTCGCACGCCCGGGACGAGAATTTTGATTTGCTCATCAGCGACATTGGCCTGCCGGACGGCACGGGTTTCGACCTGATGAACACGCTGCGCCAACAGGGAGGCCCGCCGGGCATCGCGCTGAGCGGCTACGGGATGGAGAGCGACGTGAGCAAGTCGAAGGACGCGGGTTTCAGCGAGCACCTGACCAAGCCTGTGGCGATTGATCGGCTGGACGCGGCGATGCGGCGGTTGCTGGTGGCGCCGGAAGGGGGGTAAAGCCTTTTTACAACTTCGGCCAAGCATTTGCAGGATATCTTTCGGGGATTACCTTTGACCCTCTGGTTCTTTTTTGACACGGTTTCGCGGGTCGTTTTCCACACCGTCCCCATTCTGTGCTATGCGAAGGAACTTCGCCTTATTTTGCGATGTTCGTTCGTCTACTTTCTGTTAGGCCCGGAAGATCGTGCTTGACCCTTTGGCTCTTTTTTGACACGTTTTTGCGTGTTTTGCCCCACCAAGCGCGCAAACCGGATTAGACGAACAGCACTCGTCTTTTTCTGCGACTTTCGTTCGCCTACTACTAGTTAGGTGTGCAGGTCGCCCAACTTATCAATCCGGCTATGAGCAGCGTGAAGATCGTGGTTACCCGGTACCAGAACCACAACCAGCCAACCTTGGTGCAGGAACTCACGGCCACTTTGGAGTCTGACAAGCGTCTGACTGCCAGCCGAGCAGCCCGTCTACTCGCCCGCAGCTTGCCCGGCTTCCGGCGCGTCAAAGGTAGGGCGGCCCGGTTTGCTGGGGCCGAGGTGTTGCCAGTGCTTGAAGCCGCCGAGTTGGGTTGGTGCGCTTGGAGGCTGCACACCGGCGACGCCACGCCCTCGGGCTATGAACCGCCGCTCCCAGGTCGCACCGGCAAATCCAACGCGACCGACAATCCGCGCGCTGACCGCACCAAAGGTGTGTGGGAGCGGGCCAGCATCTGCGAGCTGCTGCCAGCCGCCGTCAGCAACACCTAACCACGCGCTGCAGCCGACCGCCGGGGCGGGCGGCGTTCCCGCTGAACTCGTGCGTTGACGCGGCCCCGGCGGCGGCTGAGCTTGAGCCGTTAGGCCAGCAACCGGTAGTGCCGGGGTAGGGTTCTTCGAGGGCGAGCGTGTTTCCGTTCCTTGTTGCCGGTGGCACGCCGGTTCCGAGTTCGCGCCAGCATGCGTCTGTTCCCGCTCGGGCCATCCCGTCTGCACGTCCTCTCTTCCCGCCAGCCAGTCGCTTCGTTCAGCCCTTCCCGGCGGCAGCGCCCCTCATTCCCCCGCCGGAGTCACCGTCTATCGTTCCGGCGGTCCAGAGGCCCCTCTGTAGGCGGGGAGCCTAACCACGCGCTCCAGCGAACGGCGGGGGCTTGTCTGTCCTTTTTTGGCTCGCCTTTCCTCCCGCCGTCGCTGAGCTTGAGTTCGTTAGGCCCACTCATTTTCACCCCAATGAACATCAAAATTGTCTCCATCGTTGAGTCCGCCACCAAAAGCAACATCGTCGCACTTCGGACTGAACCGCCAGTCACTAAAACGATCCACGAAGCATTGAAGAAGATACTGAGCAGAAGCACCTTCGGATCAGTTGGCCTTGAAGGAGACTTTCTTACAGTCACTCCAACGCAGCTCGACCGGGGGCAGAAGGATATTGAGTTTCTCTCTGAACATCTTGCTGAGGCAGAAAAAACTGTTCAAGAGGACGAGAAAAAAGCGAAAGATGCTCGCGACGGATTTTTGCAAGACCTGTCCCGCAAACTTGGTCTTCCGTTGGCTTGAGCAGCGAGCATCCACCTTTCACGCGCCGTAGGCCTAACCACGCGCTCCAGCGAACAGAGGCTGGCGAGGAACGTTTTTTCTGCTTATTATGTCCTCTTCGCCAGCCTCTGTCGCTGAGCTTGAGTTCGTTAGGCGATCCCGACATCATAATGGACTCTGATTGCCAGCTTTACAACGGTGTCGAGATGCACCTCACCCGCATCAGGGCACTGGAGGAGGCGCAGCCTGTCGTCACGTTCACCAAAGCCGGGGCCGAGTACCCGCGCATCCGTTACGGCGATGAAGCCGAGGATTGGGGAGCCGGCCGTGGCGAGTTGTGCCACGACTGCGGAGCTAAGGCCGGGCAGTACCATGCGCTTGGCTGTGACGTGGAGCGTTGTCCTCTTTGTGGCGAGCAGGCACTTTGCTGCGACCACGACTGGTACGACACCCTCACCGCCTAACCAGGCGCTGCAGCGAACGGCGGGGGAGCGTCTGCCGCTGAGTGGCTTGCTTTTCCTCCCGCCGTCGCTGAGCTTGGGTCGTTAGGCCCGAAAGCGATGAAAAAGCACCCGGTACATACCACCGAGCAGCTTCGTGGCGGAGCAAAAGACTTCTGCGAGGTACTTGGCCAAATTCCATCTGCCTTTGTTTGGGAGGACAAAATCAAAGCCATTGTCCAAGGCTCGCTTCCAGTGGGCACGTTGCAGGGTTTGTGGAATGCAACCTTAGAATCATCGCTCCTCGGCATCCGGGTTCTCAACGACTTTTTCGCTCCCCGGCACAACCCTACTGATATCAGTGCCTTTGATTACCAGGGTTTTGTGCCACCTAGCAAATTCCTCACTGACTCAGAGAAGAAGGATATAGACAAGCACATAGCCCATCTCACGATTCAACGGACAGAAACGTCTCCAAAGCCTTGGGAGATTTATGACATGCTTCGGCGTGCTCACGATACAGCCGCTACTTTTCTTCGGTTTCTTCTCACACCTGACGGTAAGCAGTACCTACCCGCAGGCGTTGATGTAAGTTCACACATCGCCATGTGCGAACAAATCGAAGCCGAAATGCGCCGGTTTCTGAATCAACCCAAGGCCTAACCACGCGCTGCAGCCGACCGCCGGGGCGGCCATGTTCCCGCTGACTTCCAGTTTGACTCTCGCCCCGGCGGCGGCTGAGCTTGGAGGCGTTAGGCCCATGCACGCTCGCCTTTCGCCCGTGCACAACCTCTTTGCCGGCGCTCGCAGGCCGTTTTGCCTCGTGCGCAGCCCGCTTCCAGTCGTGCCCAGGCCGTTTCCAGTCATTCCCATGCCCCTTCCTGCCGTGCCCGGTCGCCTTTTATTTCCTGCCCGTGCCTTTGCAGCCGTGCCGAGCCCGTTTCTGGCCGTGCACAGCGCGTTTCTGGCCGTGCACCCTCGGTTTGGCCTCTTTGCCTTGGCCTAACACGGCGCTCCAGCCGACCGCCGGGGCCGGGGGGCTTGCTGCTGAACTCTGTGCTTGACCTCGGCCCCGTCGGCGGCTGAGCTTGGGCCGTTAGGCGACTCGCCGCACATGAACATGCGACCTGCTATTTTCTGCGTTTCGCTTGCCGCACTTGCGGGCTGCACGCACACCGACGAGCCTACCCGCTCAGCCGTGTGGGGCGGCTACTACTACAAGCACGAGTCCAGCAACGCTCCGCCCAGCGGGGCCACGCCCACCAACTTGGAGCTTCCTCCGGTCCCTTCCGGCTGCGTCGTCCGGGTTTACCGCATCAAGCCGCGTGAGTTCCCCGACGCACCACGCACCAAGACCGACTGGGCAGAGTTTCTACGCGCTCAGGGCGTCATCTTCCCACACGGCGGCTTTGCCGTTTTCTTCCCGCCGACTTCCACCCTCATCGTCGCCAACACGCCCGACCAGCTTCGCTTGCTCGACCCGTTCTGACCGCCTTTCCCAAGTCCCGTCGCCTAACCACGCGCTCCAGCGAACAGAGGCTGGCCCTGAGGCTACCTTGGACCTCCACGCTTGACTTGGCCAGCCTCTGTCGCTGAGCTTGGAGGCGTTAGGCGCTGCATCATCACCACATATGCGTTTAATCATCACCTTCATGCTCACCAGCGCGATGGGCATCTTCTTCGCGTTTTTCCTTTCGTGGATCGTCGGTCACATCTGGCCCGCTGCTCAGATTCCGGTATTCACCATCCTCACTGTGTGGTGGCTCTGGGTTGGCTGGCGCTACGCGAGCGCACGGGATCGCGGCCAGTTTTGAGCGCCCTCCACGTTCCCCAGACTCCGTAGTCACGCGCCTAACAACGCGCTCCAGCGAACAGAGGC
>CAHJWO010000060.1 GCA_903642295.1 PVC group bacterium
GCGGGGCGCCGTCGGCAGCACGCGAGGCGCGTGCGCTCCCCAAACTGACCTGCTTGGGCCAAATGGAATGACCTTGCGGAAAAGTGGGTTTCATCCCATTTCTGACTTGATGGCTCTACCGTCCCTTTTTCCTGTCATTCTGAGCGAGTGATTCGCCGACCGCTTCCCATCGGCGGAAAACCGCGTAATCTGCGGTTGGTTCCGCCATGAACATTGGACTCGTACGCCGCGGCTACTCCCCCACCGGCGGCGCGGAGCAATACCTTCGCCGACTCGTGGTGGCCCTGGAAGCCGCCGGGCATTCCCCGACCCTCTTTGCCAGCTCTGGTTGGCCGCCCGAGCACCGACCTGCCGGGAGCGGGTTCGTGGCCGTGCCGGGTGGGAACCCACGCGCGTTCGCCAATCATTTGGCGGGCTTGACCGCAGCTCGTTGTGACCGGCTGTTCAGTTTGGAACGCGTCTGGCGATGCGATTGTTACCGGGCAGGCGACGGCGTCCACCGCGCCTGGCTGGAACGCCGCGCCCGAGCCGAAAGCTGGTGGCAACCTCTGCTGCGAACCTTCAACGGCAAGCACCGCCAGATTCTCGCCCTGGAGGAAAGCTTGTTTGCCCGGGGGGGCGCGGGGAAGGTCATCGCCAATTCCGAACTGGTCCGGCGCGAAATCATGCACCACTACGGCACGCCCGCCGACCGCATCACCGTGGTCTATAACGGGCTGCCCGCCGAATATTTTCAACCCATCGCGGACCACGAACGTGCGGCGTCTCGCGCCAACCTGAAACTCGCGCCCGACGATTACGCCATCCTCTTCGCGGGCACGGGTTGGGAGCGCAAGGGCCTGCGGCATCTTCTCCGGGCGGTGGACCGGCTGCCGGATTCGCCGCCGCCCGTGCTGCTCGTCGCCGGACGCGGCCACCCCCGCCCTTTTCTCCGCTCCGTCTCCGGGAAAGGCCGGGCCCGCGTGCGTTTTCTCGGACCGGTCAGCGACATGCGCCGCCTCTACGCCGCCGCCGACGTGTTCGCCGCCCCCACCCTTTACGACCCTTTCGCCAACGCCTGCCTCGAAGCCCTCGCCACCGGGCTGCCGGTGTTGACCACCAGCGCCAACGGCTTTTCCGAAATCATCGAACCGGGGATGGACGGCGAGGTTTTCGACCCGGTGGACGCCGCAACGGGCGAGGGTTTGGCCGCCCTGCTGGCCGGGTGGTCCAATCCCGCGAGACGCACGGCCACCCGGCAGTCCCGCTTGGCGAAGGCCCGGAACTTCACCATTGAGAAGAACGTCGCCCAAACCCTTGTCGTTTTACTGCGTTGACTCCCAGGTCCTGAGGCCTCTCCGAGGTCTTCCCTGATTAGACCTCCGGCAAAAGTCCGCCGATTTCAAAGATGACCAGCAGAGGGACCGCCTGGGTGGTCTTTTCCTCCCTCCCATCTGCGGAAATCTGCGAAATCTGCGGACAATTTCCGATTTTCCGGAAGTCCACTCTCTTTGGAACCACCGGGGGGCCTTAAGGCCCGATGGGGCAGAGCCCGGAGAGCCCACCCTCCCTCGGAGGGACCGCCTCCGGCGGTTTACCAATTCGCCCTCTCAGATCACCGAGACATCCGTGGCGCCTTGCTCCTCAAAAAGCACCTCGGCGGCGCTGGTCGCGCGACCAGCGTGCTCCGCCGACGGCAGCCAGGGCGGCAGCGGCATCAGGATGTATTCCGACAAGGCATGTGCCGCCGGTTCGTAGGTCGCCCGCAACCGGTTCAGCTTCACGTCCGCCTTTGAACCGGGTTCCAGCGCGGCATCGTCGCTGAGTAAATCCCGCAGCCGGGTGAGTTCTCCGGGCGGCAGGCGGTCGGGCCGGTGCGGGTCTTCGGTCGTCACGCGGCTGAAAATGTGCCCCATGTCCAGCATCGCGCGCCGGGCCATGGCGAACGTCACCGGCGCTTGCTTGGACTCGATGCCCCGCACGCCGACGATCAACAGCGCGCAGGTGTCGAGCAGGGTGGTCAGAGTGGCGAGCCACGACTGGTCCCGGTGCTGCGAGCGGTACATGCATAAAATCGGGTAGGACAGGTGGACTTCGAGCATCTCGGCGGCCCAGGCCTCGCACACCCGCAGCAGGTCATCCAGGTCCCGCGCGTCGCCGCGGTGGCCGTGCTGGCGCAACAACTCGCCCGCACTCGGCGGCGACCCGGCGCGCACGTCCATGCGCAGGACGAGCAGTTCCCGGCGGGAAAATCCGGCGTACAACACCGGCAGGTAGCTGATGATGCTGGCAAGAAACGCGAAGCCCAGCCCCGCCTCCATCACCGCCAGGATGCGCGTGATGCGGGTGTGCGGACTCACGTCGCCCAACCCCAGTGTGAAAAAAAGATTGCCGCTCAGATAGATCCCCGCCCCGATCCCGCCCCCGGCGTGCCTTTCCGGCGTCAACGCCCATTGCAACAGCCCGAAGCCCACCACCAACCCCAGCGCCCAGCAGCCCGTCAGCATCAGGATCGACAGCGGCCCGAAAAAGCTCAGAAAATGTTCCCGGAACGAACCGGATGGCAGCCGCTTCCCCAGGGCCGCCCACGGTCGCCAGGTCGCCAGGTAAAAGATGCGGGTGAGCCGGAATCCCTGCGTGATCGTGCGCGGCAGCAGGATCGTCTCAAACGCGTCGAAGAGGACAACGCCCACCATTGCCGCCCCGATCACCGCCGCGAGAGAAGTCCACATGTGCGGCAAAGGTACGTCGAACCCCCGCTTTTTGAAAGTGGCGGATCGCAAGGCGGTCCATCCCGCCCACCGCTCGCAAACGTAACAACCACGTGACCTTTCCCACTCTCGTCATCATCGTGGCCGCGTCAGCTTCCCTTCCGCTGCCGATCCGGGCGCAGGGCTCCCCGGACAAATCACTTTCCAGCTACCGGGACAGCAATCGCGTCCTGCTCGTCTTCGCGGCTTCCGAAAGGGACGCTTCATACCGGCAACAACTCGGGCTCTGGCAGAACGAAAAAGCCGGTTTTGAGGATCGCCAACTCGTCGTCCTGCCCATGCTAAAAGCGGGAAAACCGTCCACCTCCGACGCGCCGGGTACCCTGGCGAAACGCTTCGGCGCCGACGGAGCATCCTTCGAGGTCATCCTGATCGGCAAGGACGGCCACGACGCATACCGTAGCAACACCCCCGTCACCGCCGAAGTCCTTTACCGCCGCATCGACGCGATGCCCATGCGCCGCGAAGAGTTGAAGCACCAAAAACCAAAGCAAGCGCAACCCTGACGAGTTACCATCCATCACCAAACGGAGAACCGCCCCGCCTCCCACCTCCCCCATCGCACCTCTCGCATCCTGCATCCTGCATCCTGCATCCCGCATCCTGCCTCCCGCATCCTGCCTCCTGCCCCCTTTCCGCCATGAACCTCGCCGACGAACGCCGCAATTACCTCCGGGGCGAGCTCCACCGCGCCGATCTGCGGCCCGATCCCATCGCGCAGTTCAACCTCTGGCTCGACGAGGCAAACCGGGCGGGCGTCCTCGAACCCACCGCCCTGAGCCTCGCCACCGTGGGCCGCGACGGACGCCCGCGCGTCCGCACGGTCCTCCTCAAAGGATTGACCGACGCAGGCTTCGTCTTCTTCACCAACTTTGACAGCCGCAAGGGCCGCCACCTCCACGAAAATCCGCAAGCCTCCCTTCTGTTTCCGTGGCTGGCGCTGGAGCGGCAGGTGATCGTCACCGGCCCCGTCGAACCGGTCGGCGACGAGGAATCCCGCGCCTATTTCCGCTCCCGTCCGCGGGAAAGTCGGTTGGCGGCCTGGGTCTCGAATCAGAGTCAGGTGGTCGCGTCCCGGGCCGACCTCGACGCGGGTCTTGGCGTCGTCCGCGCCCGCTACGGTGACACCGGGGAGATCCCGCTGCCGCCATTTTGGGGCGGTTACCGCGTCCGCCCGGAAACCATCGAATTCTGGCAGGGCCGCGCCAACCGGATGCACGACCGTTTCGAGTACACACGCCAACCGGACGGCTCCTGGACCCTGGAGCGTCTTTCGCCCTGAGCAGATGCGTGCGAAACCCCGCCGCAGGCAGTTCAAGGTCCGGACGGCTGTTCCGGCCGGCTGTGGCGTCGCCCTGGCAGTCTTTCGCGCGCTCGCGCTCGCCACGACCCTCCTGGCTTGTCGAAACATCCCCCATGCCCACGCCGCCGACCTGGCGGGCCGCTACCTGGTGGCCAGCCTCCCCAACACCTCCGAGGCTACCCTGGCCAGTGCGATCTACGCGGGTACCACGGACATCGCCGCCCGGAATCATGGCTACGCGGTGACTTGGCACCTGCGCAATAGCGCGCGGCGGCTGCGCGGCCTGGGTTTCCCGGATGCGGACAATCTCGTGGGCGTCTCCATTTCCACGGGCGGGGCGGCTTACGGCGTGGCGATATACCGTCGCGTGGACGCCGCCCACGAATGGCAGGGCCGCTGGATCAGCAGTATCGACTCCGGCAACGTGGTCGGCGAAATTCGTTTTGACGACCCGGGCGACCACGTGCTGCCCGGGCGGCATCATCTCGTCTGCCGCCGGCCGGGCAGCGGCGGCTTCGAGGGAGCCGTGAATATCACGGCGGTCGGCGAAAACTACGCCCTCACCTTCGAGACGGACCGCACCGTGCTTTACCGGGGCGTGGGCATCCTGATCGACAAGGACCGCCTCGTGGTGGGCTGGAGTTTCGGCAGCCCCCCGGCTTTGGCGGCGTATCGACTCAACGCAGAGGGCCTGTTGACCGGTCGCCGCGTGAATCCGCGCGCCCAGGAGCCGACGGTCCGCGACGTGTTGGCCCGCGACGGCGACGAGGCCCTACGCCTCCTGCCCGTCGCCGCGCGCACCGACCCCGCGCTGATTCCCAGCGACGCGGATGCCTCGCTGGAGCCCGGCTCACCGGAAATCAAGGGCTGGAATTACGAAGATCTCACCGAGCGCTACGGCGCGGACGGCTGGGCCCGGCGGTGGTTGGACGAGCAACTCACGGTCGAGGAGCACGCCCTCCTCGACGGCGCGTTGAAACGCCGCCGCCGCCGCGTGTCAAGCAAGCTCCCGCCTCATCCGACCATCGGCCAACTGATCGAGGAACAGCGTCAATGTGTCAGCGACTGAATCCCCCAAGGTCCGGACGGCTGTCCCAGCCGTCCGTGTTGAGCCGCAGGCCCTTCCGATTTCAGGGGGCGCGGATTTCTCTTCCAGGGTGACCGCCGTGAAACAGGCTGTCCCTTCTTCGTTCTGGAACCTTCCTCCGGCGGACTTTCGCCGGAGGGCTACCCCAGCCCGGGCGTGCGGCGCTGGATGAACGTCACCACCGAAAGCAGCGCGCCAGAAAGCAGCAGCAGCGTCAGCGCATACAGGTGCGCGGTGGGATAATTGAATTTCTCCACCTCGTCGTAGAGGGCGATGCTGGCCACCCGCGTCTGGCCGGGGATGTTCCCACCAAGCATCAGCACGACGCCGAATTCTCCGACCGTGTGCGCGAAGCTCAGCACTCCGCCGACGATCAGCCCATTTTGCGCCAACGGCAGATGCACGCGCCAGAACGCCCGTCCGGGCGACGCACCGCTGGCCGCTGCCGCTTCGAGCAGCGCCGACGGCACCCCCTTGAGGGCCGATTGGAAGGGCTGCACCGCGTAAGGCAGACTGTACAACACGGACCCGATTAGCAGCCCCGTGAAGGAAAAGCTCAGCGAACTGCCCGTCAACCGCAACCAGAGCGAACCCGGCAGATGGGTCGGCGCAAAGCAAACCAACAGGTAAAAACCGATCACCGTCGGCGGCAGGACGATGGGCAGCGCGACGAGCGTCTGCACCACCGGCACCCCACGCCAGACGCTGGTGTTCAGCCAATGCGCCAACGGCACCCCCAGCCCGAGCAGCAGCAACGTGGTCGTCAGCGCGAGCCGCAACGTCAGCGCGATGGCCAACGCGAAGGGCGGTAGCCGGAATTCGAACGCCGGAACGTAAAGAATGACCGCCAAACCGGTGAGACCCAGCAAAAATCCAGTCTGGAGAAACGGGCCCCTTCCAGACGGCGGCTGCCGCCTCTCGCCGTCTTCCTCCGTCATCCTGCAATCCTCAACCTTTCTTTTCGGGCAACCGGAATCCGAAACGGTCGAAGATGGTTCGTGCCTCGGGTGTGCGCAGAAAATCCATATACGCTTTCGCCGTGGCGCTGTCTGCGCCCTTCTTGGTCAAAACGGCGGCTTGTTCGAGCGGCGCGTACTTGTCGGCGGGAATTTCCTGCCATTTGCCGATTTTGGAGTTTGCGCCGGTGATCACCAGCGATAGCGCAACGATCCCTGCATCGGCGCTGCCCGTCGCCACGAAGGTCGCCGTCTGCGCGATGTTCTCACCCATCACGATCCGCCCCTGGACCCCGTCCCACAGCTTGTCGTGCTCCAGCGCCTGTTTCGCTGCACGCCCGTAGGGAGCGTGGTCCGGATTGGCAATCGCCAGTTTTTTCACCGGCTCGTCTTTGGCCAAAATCGCCAGCCCTTTCGTCACATCGACCGCTTCGGGCCGCGCCGTCCACAGCACCAACCGCCCCACGGCATAGGTCGTCAGCGATTTTTCATCGGCCAGGCCCGCCTTGACGAGGTCGCGCGGAAACCCGATGTCCGCCGATAAAAACACCTCGAAGGGTGCGCCATTCTTGATTTGCGTGGCGAAATTACCCGACGAACCACTGGACACTTTGATGTCAGCGTCCGGATGCGACTTCTTGAAGGCCGCGTTCATGTCGTCCAGGCAGTAGGTTAGGTCCGCCGCCGCCGCGACCGAAAGTGATTCCGCCGCCCGAACCGGACTCGCTGCCGCCGCGCCCAGCAGCAGTGCCAGCGCGCAAAAAGTCACCCACGTTTTAGATTCGTTCCACCGAGACATTGGTCGCTTTGATGAGGGCATGGATTTTATCGCCGGGCTGGAGGTTTAGTGCTTGGACGGAGCGAGTCGTGATCACCGCGCTGATGGTCCCCGCCGCGGTGTCGATGATGACCTCGGAGACCACCTTGTCAGACAGAACTTCGCGGACCGTGCCGACCAACTGGTTACGCAGACTACTCTCGCTCATACGAAGGAGAGTCGTCGGCTGGGCGACCTCCGGTTGTGCCGCCCACTCCAATATATAAAGAAAAATATATCGAACCGACAGAAAAGCGTGTGCTCTCGGGCCGCACACGTATCCCTGCCGGAAATCAAGCGGCCACTTTCTCGGCTTCCTTCGGAGCTTCGCCGCCGATCTTCGCGGCGATCAGCTTGTCCACTTTGAGGATATCCGCCACGAACAGCCGGATACCGTCCGCTGTCTTCTCGGTTGCCATCGCGTCTTCGTTGAGCAGATACCGGAAGCTCTTTTCATCCGTCGCCACGCGCTCGATCTCCTCCGACTTGGCCTTCTCCGGGTCCAACTTTTTCTCCAACGGTTTCTCGGATTCGGCCAACTCTTTGAGCAACTTGGGACTGATCGTCAGCAAATCACAACCCGCCAACTCGGCGATTTGACCCACATTGCGGAAGCTCGCACCCATCACTTCGGTCGGGTAGCCGAATTTCTTGTAATAATTGTAGATCTTGGCCGTGGACTGCACCCCGGGATCATCCGCGCCGGTGTATTCCTGGCCCGTGCTTTTCTTGAACCAATCGTAAATCCGCCCCACGAACGGCGAGATCAACTGCACCTTTGCCTCGGCGCACGCGGCGGCCTGCACGGTCGAAAACAGGAGCGTCAGGTTGCAGTGAATCCCTTCCTTCTGCAAAATCTCGGCGGCACGGATGCCTTCCCAAGTGGAAGCAATCTTGATCAAGACCCGCTCGCGCGGGGTGTCGTGCTCCTCGTAAATCTTGATGAGGTCGCGCCCTTTTTGCACCAGCGCGTCGGTGTCGAACGAAAGACGGGCGTCGGTCTCGGTCGAAACGCGTCCCGGCACGATCTTCAAAATCTCGATGCCGAAGAGCGTCAAAAGCCGGTCGGTAATCTTGTCGGTCAGCTTGTCGCCGGTCAGCGACGATTTCCGGTTTTCCTCGACCGCCTGTTCCAGCAGGTGGCTATATTTGTCCTCTTTGACGGCGGCATAAATCAGGCTCGGATTCGTGGTGGCGTCCTGGGGTTTGAAAGCCTGGATGGTGCCAAAATCCCCGGTGTCCGCGACAACCTTGGAATACTGCTTGAGTTGATCGAGCTGGCTGGTCATGGAAGTAAAGTGGCACGAGTGTCCGGTCGCCGCCAGCGGGGAATTTGAAGGCAGAAGGCAGAAGGATGAAGGATGAAGCACTGTGTTGTCTTGCCTTCTGCCTTCTGCCTTCTGCCTTCTGCCTTTTCCTACCCGTTCTTCCGGTTGAACCGCGCGACCTCGCGCTCCGTTTCCCGTCGGGTCACGCGTTCTTTCAAATCTGCGCGCTTATCCGACGCCACCTTGCCCTTGGCCACGCCGATCTCGACCTTCAAGCGGTTGTTCTTCCAGTACAAACGCAGGGCAACCAAGGCATGACCCTTGATGGAAGCCAGACCGTAGAGCTTGTCGATTTCCTGCCGGTGCAGCAACAATCGCCGCTCGCGCTTCGGCACGTGCTGGGTGTTATGGCTGGCGCGTTCGTAAGGCTGAATGTCGGCGTTCAGCAAAAATGCTTCGCCCTTGTCCACCCGCACATACGCGTCGTTGAGGTTGGCGCGGCCGCCGCGAATGCTCTTGATCTCCGTGCCGCGCAGTTCGATCCCGGCCTCGAAACGGTCGAGAATGTGATACTCCCGGAGCACCTTGCGGTTGTTGATCACATCCTCTTCGGCGGGCGGCATGGGAGGAACAACGTCCGGGCTTCCACCGCAACGCGCAAGGGTAAAACGCTCCGAGCGAGCCAGGGCGGCCCGCCACGCCATCGACGCCAGGGGTGGTCAAGGGTGTCCTGATCAACGGTCGGGCGGATGGCGACTTGCTACCCCACCAGTCGCCCCAAGCTAGAAAACGGACACGCTATCGAAACAACGCGCCGTAAAATCAGACCACGTCTTCTGGGGTAGCGAGATCGCGGTAGGTCAACTTCCCGTCGATCAATTCCTTGAGCGCAATGTCGCTATAAACCATCCTCGGCATGACCTGCACCAGCGGCCGGTGCCCTTGACTGAGCTGGCGCACCCGCTTGGAAACGATGTTGATCAATTTCTGCTGGTCGGGGATGAGCTTGGAAGCTTGGTCGAGGAGATGGCTTTGCATAAGAGACAGGGACGGACCGCCGGTCGCCGCCACCCCGGCGGAACGAGGAACGATCATCCCAGGCACACCACTCTACCCGGGGCAGACGACGCTTCGGCACGGGAGGGGAGACAATGAGGGCAAAAAGTGATTTGTCAAGCCGGAAATTATCGGCTGCTCCTTGCACCTCACCGACGATTGAACGAACGAATTCCCCCTCCCCTCTTACCGCCATGCGCCGGTCTTTTTCGTTGCTCATTTTCCGCGCGGCCCGTTGGCTGCCTCGGGTGGTCCTGCTGGCGCGGCTGATGTCCGCCGAGCCGGTCCAGGCGCAATCCCCCGCCCCCGCTTCCAATCCATCGCCGACGACGGAGGCCCCGCTCACGATGGAAGCCTCCTTTGACTTCACCCAGGGCGTCATCCTGCTGGACGTGGACATCAGCGGAGGCCATGTGATCAAGCTGGTGCTCGACACGGGCGACCAGGCGTCCGTGATCGACCTCGATCTGGCGAAGGAACTCAAGTTGCCTTTTGAAAAACTGCTCCACCTCCCCGCCGGCACCAAAGGACCCGACATATCCACCCCACAATTCTCCGTGGCAAAGACGCGGATTGGCGACACTGACTTCGAGGACAAGCCATTTCTGGTGTTGCCCATCAGCGAGCAGTTGAAAGCGATGGGCATTACCTGTCAAGGGACGATTGGATACCGTTTCTTCGAGGCGCAGGTGGTCCAGATTGACTACCAGGCGCACAAGCTGCGGGTGCTGCCCGCGATGCCCCCCCCGCCCGCCGGGGTGGTCGTCGTGCCGATCCAGTGGAAGCAATATTTGAAGGACGGCCCCTACCTCCTCACCACCGATCAATTCAAAGTGGGCGAGCACCCGGTCGTCGCCCAGTTCGACACGCTCTTCGCCCGGACGATGATCCTCTTTACCACCAGGCTGCCGTGGCTGGAGAGCAGGCGGCTCCCGGATTTACCGTCCGCCTTTTACGAGGACGGCGTGCTGCGGGCCGCCCTGCCCTCCCTGCCGGTTGCCCTGGGCAGCCACCTCTACGCACCGACGCCGCCCGCTTACCTGGCCGACAAGGATGCCCACCTGCCCGAGACCGATATTGCCGCCGTCCTGGGCAACGTGTTCTTTCTCGATGCCGTCGTGACGCTCGATTATAAAAAAGACCGGATGATGGTCGAGTGGAAGGGGAAGTGACGCTCTCGAAGGGGGAAACATAAGACTTCCGGCAAAAATCGGAAATCGTCCGCAGATTGCGCAGATTTCCGCCGATGGGAAGGAGGAAAATACCACCCAAGCGATCCCTTTGCTGGTCATCTGCGAAAACCTGCGAAATCTGCGGACTTTTGCCGGAGGTCTATTTATCGCCTCGGCAACAGCGTCACGCGCTTGAGCCGCGCGTCGTCCGGCGGGCTGTAGGTCGTTACCTGCGGGTCATCCTTGAACGCGTTGTGAACCAGTCGCCGGTCATAGGAATTCATCGGTTCCAATTGCACGGGCCGACCCGTCGCGCGCACCTGTTCGGCCAGCACGCGGATTTCCTTGAGAAAGCCGTCCTGCTGCATCGTCCGGTGGTGCTCCACGTCCACGACCACGCGCGGCGCGTGGCGATCTTTGGCCTGTAACAGGCGGTTGACCAGAAACTGCAAATCGTCCAGAGCCTCCCCGTTGGGGCCGATCAGCCGCTCGGCTTCGGCGGTGTACACCTGCAAGGTAATCACGCCGTCGGCCGCCGTGTCCTCCTGGATTTCAAACGCGTAGCCCAGGTGGCCCAGCATCGTGTCGAGGAGTTCTCGGGGGGTGGGGTTCATAAATCACGTTTTGCGCGGGAACGGGTTGCCGCCGAATTTGGACCCGCCCTTGCCGTTCGCGCCGCCCCGCTTGCCCCCGCCACCGGGCGGCTCGGGCTTGAGCACGGTCACCTCCCCCGCCCCGCCAGCCGCAGGGGCGGCCCCCGTGCGGGTGATGTAAAGCTGGAGGATCGTGAGCAGCCCCTGCATCGTGTAATAAAGCGCCAGCGCCGCCGCGAAATTATAGCAGAAAAAGCCGAACAGCAACGGCATGAACATCATCGTCTTCTGCTGCTGCGGGTCGCCGCTCTTGGGGGTGAGCGACATCTGCCAGAACTGCGTGCCGATCATCAGCAGCGGCAACACGTTGATCGGGAAACCCGCGAAGTGCGCCACGGTGTCCGGCTGTGAAAGGTCGTGGACCCACAAAAAGCCCGCGTTGCGCAGTTCCGCCGCCGGATAGAGCATGTACAAAAACCCGAAAAAGATCGGCATCTGGATCACCATCGGCAGGCACCCGCCGACCGGGTTGACGCCGTTCGTCTTGTACAGCGCCATCGTCTCCTTGTTGAGCCGGCCCGGATCGTCCTTGTACTTCTCGCGCAGCTTGGTCAACTCCGGCGTGAGCGCGCTCATGCGCTTCATGGACTTGTTGGCCTTATTTTGGAGCGGGAACAGCACCGCCTTGACCAGGATCGTCAGCAGAATAATCGCCAGGGCGTAGTTGCCCAGCCACTTGTGGAACGTGTTGAGCAACGCCAGCAGGGTGATGCTCACGAGCTTGAACTTACCATAGTCCATGACCTCCTGCTCGTCGTGTCCCAGCCGTTCCAGGCGGCTGAAGAACTTCGGCCCGGCGTAAATCTGGAATGCACGCGTCTGGGTCTCGCCCGGCTTGAGTTCCAGCGCGGGCAGCCCCAGGGCCACGTCGATGCCCCGGATGACGGGCAACCCCTGCGCGGTGTCCTCCGGGGTCGGCGGCAGGTCGATGCGCTTGGCCCACACCTCGCGCGCGGCGGGTTCCTGATCAACTCCGGGGATGTCCAGGGGCGTCACCACCGTGGCATAGAACTGATTCTTGACCGCGATCCATCCCACCTTGGAGATCGGGGTGGCGATCACGTCCTTGGCCGCGTGGGTTTCGATGCCCACCAGCGGGACGTGCCCGGCTTCAAAACTCGTCACGTGGTCCGTGTGGTACTTGCCCTCCGTCAGCCAATCGTAAGCGGTGTAATTGGGCAAATCCTTGCGGTGGATCGGCGAGGCCGCCCCGGCGTGGATGAAATAACCGGCGTTCCGGTAGGGCTGCGCGCCGGTGTTCGTAAAGCTCACCTTCATCCGCACGGCGGGGATTTGTTTCGGGTCGCCCTGGTAATCGAGCGAATATTCCTTGCTGATCTTGAGACCGTCCGGTTCGGTGCGCTCGGCGGTGACGGTGTTGCCCTCGCGGTGCAGGGTATACGGCAGGCGGGTGTTCTCGTCGGCGGTCGCGCTCAGCGCGCCGATGGGCGTGTGTCCGGCGTGGCCCAACTGGATGTTGACGCCGTTTTCCGCCACGTGCTGCTTGCCCAGCGGAATCGCCTCGGCGATGCCGCCGCCCAGGCTGGTAAAATGCAGCTCGATCTGTTCGGTCTTGACCGTCTCGATCTGCTCCGGCGCTTCCGGTGTGGCGGCGAGCGCGGGCGTTGCTTCCTTGCGGTCGGCGACCACTTCCGGCTGCCCGGACGTGATGATGGGCGCTGTGCCAGGGACGGCGGCCGCGGTCGCCCCCGGCGAAGCCTGCGCGGGCGCGGCCACGGCGGCGGGCGCGTGCTTGACGGGCACCGGCGGGTACTTGGAGGTCACGTAAAACTGCCACCCCATCAAACAGACGATGCTGACGGTGACGGCGATCCAGGCTGTTCTGTCCATGAAGAAACGGGTAAGCGAACGGGTACGAAAGAGAACGGGCGAACACCCTTAGCGTGAAAACCACCGTTTGCCAAGGACCAGGCTCTGAGGAAGGACCAGGCTTCCAGAGACCAGCGAACCAACGCCGATTGGTGGAAAACAGCCGTGAACGCAAGTCGGCGGAAGCCGTTTCTCCCTGGATTTTTGGCAGGGCAAATGCCTCTCAAATTTGTCTCCTTCCTCCGTCAGTCCGCGGAAAGCCGGATGACAAACGGCGGATCTTGCCGGAGTTCTACGGTGGAACCCTTCGCCATGAACGTTTTACGCTCCTTCGCCGTCGCAACGCTTTTTATCCTGGCCGTTCGTCCCAGCGAGGGACAGGAACCGCCCGCCGCCACGCCCTCGGCGGTGCTCATCGAGAAGAAGGCCGATCCGCCGGGCAACAAGCCGGACGCGTTGTCAGCCACGCCGCCGCCCATCATGGGGGAACCGACCCCGGCGGACACGAAGGTGGAGACCATCGTCTTCATCCGCCACGGCGAGAAAACCGAGCCCGACATCGGCCAACTCAGCGCGCAAGGTTTCAACCGCGCGTTGGCCCTTCCCTTTGTGCTGGAGAAAAAATTTGGACGGCCCGACTATCTGTACGCTCCGGCCACCACGAAAAAACTCGAATCCGGCGGCAAGCCGTACTCCTACGTCCGCCCGCTGGCCACCCTGGAGCCGACCGCCATCCGCCTGGGGATGACCGTGGAAACGAAGTTCGCCTTTGACCAGATCGCCGCCCTGCAAGGCGAACTGTCCGACCCCGTTTACCGCGAATCGAAAATCTTCGTCGTCTGGGAGCACCACCTCCTGAGCGACCTCGTGCGGCGATTCCTCAAGGCATTCGGCGGCGACCCGACGGCGGTAGGCGATTGGGCGAAAGACGATTTTGACGGCATCCTGATCGTGAAGTTGTACACGGAGCCGGGCGGCAGGCGCAGTGTCGTCTTGCAGCGGGACAAGGAAGACCTCAACAACTTGAGCACGACCTATCCCGAAGTGCGGTTGCCCTGATCTTATCCGACCTCCGATTGAGACAAATCAAAATATCATGATATGATTATTTGTTAATTGCATTCCGCCACCACGCGCCGATATTTTCCTGCCATGCTAGCCGACACCACAGCCCACCCGCTCGAACAACTGATGCGCGAACGCATCGTCATCCTCGACGGAGCGATGGGCACCAACATTCAGACCTACAAGCTCGACGAGGCCGCCTACCGGGGCGAGCGTTTCGCCTCGCACCCGAGTGACCTCAAGGGCAACAACGATCTCCTGAGCATCACGCGCCCGCAGGTGGTGGAGGAAGTCCACGCCGCCTTTCTCCAGGCGGGCGCGGACATCATCGAGACCAACACCTTCAACGCCACCTCGCTCTCCCAGGCGGATTACAAGCTGGAGCCGCTGGCCTATGAATTGAACCTCGCCGCCGCCGCCTGCGCCCGCCGGGCTGCCCGGCGCGTCGAGCAGCAGGACGGCAAACGCCGGTACGTCGCCGGGGCCATCGGGCCGTTGAGCAAAACGCTTTCGATTTCCCGCGACGTGAACGACCCCGGCGCGCGCGACGTGACCTTCGACCAGGTGCGCGCCGCCTACGCGGAGCAGGTCGCCGCGCTGTTGGAGGGCGGGGTGGACGTGCTCCTCGTGGAAACGATTTTCGACACGCTCAACGCCAAGGCCGCGCTTTTCGCCATCCAGGAATATTTCGACGACCATCCGGCGAGCCGCGTGCCGATCATGGTTTCGGGCACCATCACCGACCTGAGCGGACGGACGCTCACCGGCCAGACGGTCGAGGCGTTTTACACCAGCATGTCGCACGCGCCGTTGCTCAGCATCGGGCTGAATTGCGCGCTCGGGCCGAAGGAAATGCGCCCGTACATCGAGGAACTCAACCGCATCGCACCCATCTACGTCTCGTGTTATCCCAACGCCGGACTGCCCGACCCGCTCTCGCCGACCGGCTTCCCGGAGACGCCCGAGTCGCTGGCCCCGCAGATTCGGGAATGGGCCGCGCAAGGGTGGCTCAACATCGTCGGCGGCTGCTGCGGCACGACGCCCGCGCACATCAAGGCCATCGCGGAAGCGGTGCAGGACTGCGCGCCGCGCGTGGTGCCGAAGATTGCGCGGCGGCTGCGGCTGAGCGGCCTGGAAGCGTTGGCCGCGTGAGGTTTTTCGTGGAAAGGTCCGTCGTGCATCCCGATCATCGACCGGATTTGCTGGAATATGCCGTACGCTTCGTTTGCGGGGCGTTGTTTGGCGGGGGAATGGCCTTGTGGCACCTGATGGGTGACCCACCCGCCTCGGCGGGGTGGACCGGCCTGGAAATCGCGGTCCCGGGTTTGGTGATCGGTGCCTTGGCTGCCTGGCTGGGCGACCGGCTCTGGCTCTGGCTGGGCAGGCTGGGCAGTTGGTAGGAAAGTTTTTACGAAGATGCCTGACGTATTGAAGCGGCTTTTCTCGTTGTAGCCAATCCTCCGCGTCCACCCACGGCAGGCGGAGCGCCCGCCCTACGAATCCTGCCGGGTGCGCCTGACGCCGGTTTTACGTCTGCTTCCCTTCCCGCTACCTTGGAACCAAGACCAAACGCAGAGACCAATTTGGACGGCGATCATCCGGCATCGACGGATGCGTGGCCGCGCCGCCTGCCGCCTTTGACCCGCGCGGCGCAGGGGTTGCTGATGATGCTAGCGCTCCTGTTTCTCGCTGCCGTCGCCCTGGACCTCAATGGTTCCAGCATCGCTTGCTGGCGGCTGGCGGCATCAAACGACCTCCGGGTACAGGACGTGCGTTCCGGTCTGTTCGTTGGGACGCCCAAGGAGATTCGCGGCGACGAGTGGTTCTTCTGGACCACCGCCGCGCTTTCGCAGGCGCGGCAACCGCAGCCCTTCCCGGTCCGCAATCCGGCGCTGGGCGCGGGGACGACCCCGTTGCTGCTGAGCCTGCCCACCCGGCATTACACAATGGCTTTTCGGCCACAGTTGTGGGGGTTCTTCGTCGCGCGGTTCGACTACGCCTTTGCCTGGTACTGGAACCTGAAAATCTTCGGGTTGTTCGCGGCGGGTTTTGGGTTGTTCTGGGTGCTGACCGATGGGCGCTTCGGGTGGTCGGTCTTCGGTGCGCTGGCGGTTCAGTTCTCCGGGTTTATGCAATGGTGGTTTTCCACGCCGACGATGCTGCCGGAGATGCTCACGAGTTGGGTGGTGGCGCTGCTGGCCGCCCTGTCGTTTTTCCTGCCCCGCCCATGGTACCGGCACCTGTTATCAGCATTGGTGTTCGTCGGGTGCGCCGCGAATTTCGCCCTGTGTTGTTACCCGGCGTTTGCGGTGGCACTGCTGCATCTCGGCGCGGCCATCGTGGTAGGTTACCTGTGGCAGAAGCGGCTGTTCTCCCGGCGCGCGACCTGCCGGCTGGCTGGCGCCGTGGCGGTGACCGTCCTCGCGCTGGTACCCTGGTTGCGGGACTGCCTGCCGACGCTTCACCTCGAAGCGGCGACGATCTATCCCGGCCAGCGGCACGCCTACGGCGGCAGCCTGCCACTGGTGCAGTTTCTTTCGGGTCTCTTCACGCTCGGGACCGACGAGCGAAACTACGCGGGCGGGATGAACGTCTGCGAGGCGGCCAACTTTTATCCGCTCTGGATCGTACCGCTGGCGTTGGGGGCGTGGTCGTTCGCGCGGCACCTGTCCCATCGGGAGGGGGTGGGCGTCTCGGAATGGCTGCGGGAACGGGGCCTGAAAGTGATGCTCGCCGGCTATCTTGGCCTGATGACAGCTTACGCACTCGTGCCGCTGCCACGCTGGTTTTGCGATCTGACGCTGCTCGGCCGTGAAACGGAGCAACGTTCGCTGCTCGGGACGGGAGTAGCGGGGACGATCCTCCTCGTCCTGGCCCTGGCCTCACGGCCGGCGGCAGGCGGGCGGCTGACGCGGCCGGCGGTGACGGTTGCCCTGACCTGGTCGCTCGGGGTGCTGGCTTTTCTGATCTGGTATCAGCCGGTATTCGTCCAATTTTTAACCCCCGGACGTTTGACCGCGTTCGCCCTGACGGCGGTCGTGGCGGTCACCGCGTTTCTGTTTGGCCCGCGGTGGCTCTTGCCCGCGCTGTGGTCGGCGGCGTTCGTAGCCAGGCTCGCGCTGGTCAATCCGGTCAACGTCGGCCTGCCGGAATTGCTGGAATCCCCGATGCTCGACCGACTGGGAGCCATCGTGCGAGCCCATCCTTCCGCGCAGTGGGCCGTGTACAACAGCGTGCAAGGCGTCGAACTGATCAAGACCACGGGCGCGCAGGTGATCAATGGAATCAAGGTCATCCCCGACTTTGACCTGATCAACCGGCTCGACCCGGGCCACCGCCACCTCAACGACTACAACCGCTACTCTGAC
>CAHJWO010000061.1 GCA_903642295.1 PVC group bacterium
TTAATCCAGCGTAGCTCAGTGGTAGAGCGGGCGACTGTTAATCGCCTGGTCGTAGGTTCGAATCCTACCGCTGGAGCGCATAAGTCTCTCGAAATGAGTATTTTATGTAATTGGAAGAGTTGATGTGGTGAGTACAGATCCTACCGCCGGATCGTCTGCAATCAATTTGTGGTCATCGATTTGCGGTTTCGGACCCAGCAATCGCATTCAGTAATTTTAAATGGGTATTCGGTAGGCGGCCACTAGCCTGCCATCGGACTTCGGGTAGTCTGCACCCAGATGACACATCATCCGTCGCCGTCGCCGGATCGATTGAAAATTGACAAACCTGACTTTTTGAACCACTGGGAGAGTTAACCCAGAGAACGGTTGGCATGTAGTTCGGGCGGGTTGTTCCCGCATCGGACGGAGCGGCTAGGAGAAACTTGGTATCGCTGGACCTGCCATTGCCTCAAGGATCGAGAATATCGAGTAATCTTTCGGCGTCGCCCCCAACACCACCAAGCAGGGAGCCCGAGACATGGGTAAACCACTCGTGATAACGAACGATCTGCCGGACGGTTGTCCGCACTGCAAACGACTCGGCACCCTTTTTCCTTATTAGTTCGCGGGCGTGGAACGCCGCGCGGTCGGATGCGATCATTGACGCATCCTTCAGACCAAGCTCTGGGTGGAGCCCGAGGAGACACTGCGTCACTAAGGCACCGCTGTTCCAGCGCGACGTGTCGCAGGCAAGTAAGTAGAGTTCCAGCAAGTCCGTGTGTGCGAGGGCCGACTTTTCTGAAGGGTCGTAGCGCAGCGTGGTCAACCCGAGACTGACGGCTTCCAACCAAAGTTCGCCGTGCCGATGTCGCTGGTCGCCCAAAGTTAGCGCGAGCGAAAGCACCTGGTGCAGCGGCCAGCTTCCGTTGGGGAGGGCCGCAAGGCACGAGGTATAGTAGGCGAGTGATTGCACGAGCGCGGCGACGCATTCCTCGGCGCGCCTGCTGGGACTCGCGCTGTGTTCAAGGGAACTCAAACAGTGAAGAATGTATGCCTCGCGTTTCTTCGTGCCTGCAAGCAACCCATAGATGTCGGCGGCGTGATGCGGCGCGGCTTCGAGGACGGACTGCAACTTGCGCTCCGCATCGCCGATTTTTCTCTGGTAATCCTTCAAGGATTTGTCGGCCGTTTTATTCGGAGCCGTCGTGGTGGTAGGCGGTTTTTTTGGCCCCCGTTTCGTTTGCCACCAACTGGAAAGTTCGAGCACGTGGCGGTCCGCTTCTTCGAGCACGCCGTTGATGGCGGCGCGGGCCTGTTCGATCTGCACGTTGGGCAGTTGCCGGTCGAAATCCGGGGGCAGGGATGCGTAGGCGACAATCGAAGCCCAATCGTGCGAACGCGGCTCGCGAGCGCGAAGCTGGCGTCTGAGATTGTTCAGCACGGATCGCGGATCGAGGCCGTGGACGAATCCCTTATAGAGAATTTCCACCATGAGAACCGACCCAGCAAAGGTGAGCGGGAACTGGCTGGCGACCACGATGGGAATCCCCGCACCGTGCAAAGCGTGGGCGACGCTGGAGCCAGCCCCGGCGACCGAACCCACGTTGCCGCTGTCGCAACAGGCGAGCGTCACCACCGCCGGGCAGCCGAGCTGGCGCCACGCCGGTTCGTGCACGGCGCGCAGGACCGTGGCGAGACGCGATCCGCTGATGATGTCGCAAGGGTCGGCGGCGTCCCGCGGATGAAAGGCGAGCCCGAACCGATAGTCCTCGCCATCCAGGTAGCGGATGCCGTGCGCTAGGATGTGAATATGGGTGAAATTTTCGGTCGCGCAGGCCTGCTGCACCTGGTCGATGGTCGCCTCCGGCAGCACGGTGAGGAAACTCGAAACCTGGGCCTGCCGCGCAGCGGGATCGTCATAGCCGTTGATCCACGGCTCCAACACCTGACGCAACGCGAGCAGGTGCGCTTCGAGCGGCACCTCGCCGAAGCCGGGCGGCTGGGCGACGACGAAGAGAATCTTCGGACGACGAGGCCATTCAAAACGCGCGTCGGCCGCCCGGCGCACCTCGCGTGTGATGCAGAGCGGAAGCTGATTTTGCAGAAGCAACGGTTGTCCCGCACCCGGGAAACCATGGGGTGCATCCGCGAGCTCGAACGGCACCAACGCCAGTTCAGACGCGGAGATGACCAGCCGCAGGTGGAGCACGGCATCCTCGGTTTCTCGGCTGCGGCTCAGCTCGGCCGTGAGCCCCGCCACCTCTCCGAGCACTCCTCCGATGGTCTGTGCCGTGTCTTCGAGCTGAAACTGCCGCGATCGCTCGTCGGATTGATATTCGAGCGCGTGCAAGCGGTGCAGGAGCTGGTTGTGGTCAAAGGGCATGTGCACGGTCTGCGCCCCATGGTTGCCGCAGAGCGCCAGATAATTGGTCAGCCGCGAGAGGAGTTGGTTGTGCGCGGGTCCGTGCCGGAGCAGTTCGAGCGTGATCGTGCGCATAAGAGGCCGGGTTGAAGTTACTGGAAGATGCTGGCTTCGAGGACCACCGCGTGCAGTCGCTCTTTGCCAGCAAGCGTGTACTCGCGCAAGGAGCCGCACGTGGTCTGATCGACAACTTCGATACACGCTCCCGTGAGATGCCGGACGACGTATTCGGTCTGGTCGAGTTCGGCGAGCGAGGGGACTTTCAACGCCTCGAAGATGTGGAGGGCATCCGCGTCCGCCTTGATCTGTTCGGGCGTGATCGTCATCAGCCGTGCCCACGTTCCCGTGTTGTAGTAAAAGCCGCCGCCGACCGTGCGCCGCAAGGCCCGGCGCAGGTGCGTGTGGCCGGCAATTACGAAACGAAGGCACGGCCCCATCAGGGCGTCGAGCCGCTTGAAGGTTTCGTCCGGCTCCTCCAGCACGAAGCTGCGATCGTTCCGGATGCCGTCGAGCGCCGCGCGCAGCACCTCGGCTTGATTGGAACCGGTGAGGCGCTTCCACGCCGCCGCCATCGCCCCGAGCCGAGCGTCGCCATCCAGGGATTCCAGGAGATCGAGCGGCGACCGCTTGTTTTCCATGTGATCCTCGGCCCGTGCGAGCAGGCTGGCCGCGTCCGCATTGCGACCGGGGGCTGACGAGTCAGGAAATGCCGGTCCCAGAAAGCGCCGGAGAACTTGGTCGTCCGTCGGCTGCGCTCCGTGCCATTCTCCGCCCACCCCCGAAGGGGTCTCCATCACCCTCATCGGGGTTGGCGCGACCGATCTTTCCCCGGGCAAGGGGTTCTCCGCCGAGAGGAAGCCAAACCGCATTTTCGCGGCGTCCCATTTCATCCGCAAGGCGACCCTGGCGATCTCGGCGATCTTCCCGGCGAGCGAGGGCTTGACGGTCAACAGCGCAGGAATCGCCGCCTGGGTTTCCGGCTTCAACAGATCGACGAACGGATAATCGTGCTTGATGGCGTTCATCACCTCCACCACGAGCCGCGTGCCTGCGTTGGGTTTCCACGGCTCGGCCATCCGGCCCTGGACGATGTCCCGGCCGATGCGCCGGATCTGTTCATGATCGGTCACGTTCCACTCATCCACCTCGTTGCCATGGACGCAGAGGACCGACGCGGAGCCGACCTGACAGCGGAAACCCGCGCCGTCGAAGGCCAGCGTGATCCGGCTGCGCGCCGCCTCGTCGCCGTCGGTAAGCAGCGCCAGCAGGCGTTCGCGCACCCACGGCAGGGCCAGCTCGAAATCGTGATTGCCCAGGGTGATCGCCAGCGAGCGGCCAGCGGTCCTCACCAACGCCGCCAACGCCGAAAAGACGGGGGCGAAAGCGGCGTCGGTGGCGATGCGTTCGAGCCGGGCCACGGCCCCTTCGGGGTCGAACCACGTCGCGGCGGGTTCAGCGAGAAAATCCACGAGGTCGCCGTTGATGACCAAGCATACTTTCCGCTCGGTGGGCCGGGCGGCGAGATCCCGGATGAAGGCGCCCGCCACCTCACCCGCATTGAAAATCTGTCTCCCGTTGATGCCTCCGAGATGGAGGTCGGAGATGACATGCAATTCGTCGAAACACGGGACGGGACGCATGGTTTTATTTTATCACAACGTTCTCGTCACGAGAATGTTGCCAACAGCATCATCGGTTTGAAGTTTCTCGTGATCATTTTCTTGCGTGCGCTTGGTCCGCTTTTGACGAGTCACCATGGTGAGGACGCCTGCGCCGACGCTGGCGGAGCGACGGTTGACGGTTTGGCGGCGACCTGAGCGGCGAGTTCTTGGACGACGCTCCGCAGGGACGTTTCCGACAGGGCGTAACAATGGACATGCATCAGCTCGCGCACGCCCGGGGGCGGGTTGGCCGGGTCCTCGACGAGGATCGCCTGTGGCTTGCCCGCTCCCGCAGCGAAATGCGCTTCGAAGGCGACCGATAGACTGGGGGGATCAAGGATGGTGATCACCGAGTCTGCGTCCCTGATGCGCCGATGAATCTCTTCCTGGAAAGTGCGCGTCTCCATCTGCGCGAGCGCGTCTTCAAAGAGAGGCAGTTGGGCCGTGTGACCTGCTTGCCTGACCGCTACGGTGATCTGTCGATAAGTATCTTCCAGACCGGAAAAGAGGGTAGGCTCCATCCCAGCACGTGGCACGGTACCGGCGACGTAAATCTTCATCCTGTACAGGGTTAGCAAGTGACGCCGAGGTAGTCAAGCGGTCGGTGGATTGGCTGCTGCGACCTCCGGCACCGCGGCAAACATCGGGGCATAGATGAACAGATCGCAGCGGTAGCCGTCGGCAAACTCCAGGCTGGCCTGCATCAGCGCGCCGCCGTAATACGCAAAGACCGCGCAGAACTCCGGGTCCTCGTCGCGGGTCACATGGACCTTCGGGAATTTGTAGCCAGCCGACCACGTCACCGCCACAGGATCGTCTCCTGGTAGGCGCGACATTGACGGATGCGACACGAGGCGCAGGAGCACCTCGTTCGTCTGGCCGGGCAGGAGGGAGGGACGGACTTCCGCGACGGGAAAATTACCGCGGGTGCGCCCATACTCACCAGCGCGCGCAGCGTACTCCACGCTGTCGGCCGGCCCGGGGGCGAGGTAGCGCATGGCGGAAGGCGACGGGACCCGCGCTCGCCGACCCAGCAGAAGATGGCGGTCGTCGGTGGCCAGGGTTTGCCAATGCCATTCGGGGGCCAGGAGGTCGGTCCCGTCCTCGTCGTGGCGCACGAGACCGCGAGTCACTACCTGCACGCGGGTCGTTCCCTGCTCGGCATCCCAGTGGATGCAGATGCGGTTGTAGGTCTGCGTCGCGCCCTGTTTATCCGGCAAGCCGCGCGAGCCGCACGATCCTCCCGCCACGACCAACAGGGCGTGTTCATCGTTGCGCTCGAAAGCGTTGCGCACGTTTTCATGGAACGTGTGCGGGTAGTGCTTGTGCCCGTGCAGCAGCAGATGGAAGCCGTACCGATGCAGCAACATCAGCAGATGCTGCGCGCCGTTGATCGCGTCGTAACCCCGTCCGGCTTCCGCCAGCGTCGGCAGCAGGATGGGATGGTGATGCACCAACGCCACCTTGATATAATCACGGCGTTTCGATTTGGGAACGGCTTCCAGAAGACGTTGCGCCCAATGCAACTGGGCCTGGCTGAGATCGCCACGCGTTTTGTTCCTGGGCTGATTGTGGACCTCCATCTCGGAGTTGAGGCTGAGCACGATCACCCCTGTTTCGTCGCACACCCGCACGCCGCCGAAGCGCTCGGCGTCCGCAGCCTTGAATCTCGCGTCGTAAATCTCGCCCAGGAAACTGGCATACTCGCTCCACCGCAGCTTGGGGTCCTTGGCCTCGTAGTCGAGGTCGTGGTTGCCCGGACAGACGAAGATCCGGCTGCCGTCGACCCCGAGACCGGACGGCTGGGCAGCGCAAAGTTTTTTGATGAAATCCGCCGCCTGGTTGAACTCTTCGAGCGTGGCACCCACGGTAAAATCGCCGCTCAGACAAAGGAGTTTGGGCATCGGCGGGACGTTCCAATCCCGGCTTTCGCTGTAAATGGAAGCGGGCAAGACCGGACCGGACAGGGTCGGCCGTGGCGGCTCGTTGTTCTCGTTGAGCAGATCGCTCAGCAGGCAATCCGCCAGGGTCGGATAGCCCCCGGCGGCGGCGGGGACCCCGTCCGGGGTGAGTCCCGGCGCGAAGCGATGATCTTCGCCGAAATGCATGTCGGACAAATGGATGAGTTCAACGTGCCTGGTCATGCGGAGAAAACGATACGATTCCACTGGAAAGGACCATCGGGAACGCCGCCCGTGATCAGTTCAGTTCTCCCGGTTCGCCGATGGGGATCACCAGGGTGTTGGAGCGACCGGCGTTTTGCCCGCTGGCGTTGCTCGCCGCAACCCGGATCGTCTGGCCTAGCAGGTCGGTGTGGGCCAGATCGACCTTGAGGCTCGATGCCGCGCGCTCCGTCACGGCTTTGGGCTGGTCATTGACGGAAACCTGCGTGTCCTGATCGAAGTTTTTGCCGGTGATCGTCAGTGCGGTGGCGTCGGCGGGGATCGTGTCGGGATACGGGTCCAGCACCAACGTCGGACTGGTTGCTGCCGGGCTATCCTCGGCGTCTGTCTGGTCCGTCGCGTCCGTCGTGTCCGTGTCGCTCTCCTCGTCTTCGGCGGCCACTTCTGCCTCGCCGTCCGTCGTCGTCGTTTCGCCATCTTTTCCGGCCTTGCCCGCGCCCTGGGGGCTGGGCCGCGCCGGGCTGCCCGCAGGGGAGGACTCCTTCTCTTTGGCCGCACTCTGCTTGGTCAACGTATCGAGCATGTCCGGCACCAGCCGCTCGGAAAACCCGGCGACGAACGCCCATAACATCCACAACGCCATGCCGGGCGCGTCCCAGAGAGTGTGATACCAAAATCCGTCGGTAGGAATCGATGGAAACAGCGTTCCCTTGATCGCTTGGCTGGCGAAGATCAGGCTGAGCACAATCGCAAAAATCAGCCCCGTGACCGGCGCAAAAAACACCGCGGTCTCCGCCAGGCTGAGTGCCCGCAGGTCGGTGTTTGCATCGCTGTTCGGCACCCCGCTCTGGATGCGTTGGACCACGCTCATCATGCCGCCCGACGCTCCGGCGATTCCGGCCAGCGCGAGCAGCGTCACCATGATGATGATCCGATAAAGCATCTTCTCGCGATTGGCGTGGGGTTTTGTCTCACCCGGTTGCTCCGGCTCCAGCAGATAGTCGTTGACGAAGTTCACCTGCCAATTCCTGTCGTCCGGCCCGGCCACGGGCGCGGAGGCCGCGATTGCGTTCGGTGTCGACGCGGGCGGCAGCGCGGGCGGCTTGACCAACCCGATCCAGGATTCGCAGGAGAGATAGACGATCAGGATCGCCAGCAGCGGGGTCACGTTCCACCACCAACTCCGGAAGGCCGAGCGCAGCAGCCGCTGGCGGGTATGCTCGACATGCTGCATGAGCAGATCCTGCCGCCGGGTCTCGTTGGTCAGAAACGTGGCGTCGGCGCGGAGCATTTGCGTGTGTTCCTCCGGGGTGACCGGCGGGTCGGTCGGCCGGTTGCGCAGCACCCCAAGATACGCCTCGAAAGCCAACGCCCCCGCCGTCTGGCGGTAAGCTCCCTCGAGCATCTGGACGCTCAGGGTCAGGTAATCGGCGGGTTCAAACTGCAGGAAGACCAGTTGCAGATTATGGACGGCGTTCTGCGCGTCCGGACTTTTAAATTTACTGCCGTCTGCGTCCACCATCTTTTCCAACTCCTCCTGTTGGGACTCGAACTCCGCCACGGCGGCCCGGGTGGACGGGTCGTTGCGGACGACCGGGGCCACCGCCTTGTAGAAACCCTGGAGTTGCCGGAATCGCTCGAAATGCGTGTCTTGCAACGATTTGTCGAGCGAGACGACCTTGGATCGCAAAAGGGAGTAAATTCCCAGGATCACGACCACCACGCTGAGCAGGTAGATCAGGATCGGTGGCCAAGCAGCGATGAGATGCCACTGGAAAATCACCAGCAGCAGCAGCAAAAACGCGGCGGGTCCGAATTTCTTGATCGGTTTGGGAATGCGTTCCATGGCGATAAGCAAGGCGATGGGTTAAACGAGCGGCCAATCGGAGATCTTCAGTTCGACGGCGGTTTGCGCTCCGACGACACCGTCCGCGTGGAGCGCGCCGAAGGCCTTCTTCTGGAATTCGATGACCGCCAGCGTGCTGCCCGCGCCGAAGGAACCGTCCGGTTCGCCCGTCAGATAACCTTCGCGGATAAGCGCCTCCTGCACTTCCTTGATCACGCCGGGAGACCCCGGCAGCGCGTCCTCGTGCGAACCGCACCGCAGCCGCAGCGGGCGGGGCGTGACGGGATCGGCGGCAACCGCCGCCGCATCGGCGGCGTCGAGCAGGAGATAGTTGAAGAGCGTTTGCTGGAGCCGGTAGGCGTTGTCGCGGAAGGTGGGCCACGGTGGGGTGTCCACGTTGCCCGCCTCGCAGTGGGGATAGCCCATCACCACCTGGCAGCCCGCGCTGGAATACAGACCGCCGAGTCCATTGCCGAACGCGGCGTGCAGGTCGTCGCCGGGGTTGCCGGTATCCGGCGTGTCGGATGGATCGTACGTGGTGTTGTCGGTGGTGCGCAGATAGATCCGGTTGCCATCCTGGAGAAACGCCCGGTGGCCACTCGGTTTGCCCGCGTGGTGAACGCCTTTGACAAACCAATAAGACCCCGGCAGCAGCTGATTCGTCCCCTGGCCCTCCTTGTGGACAGAGATCTCCACGTAGCGAATGGCAGGGATCGTACTGCCGGGAAAAGCCGCGACGCTTTCGTCCTGCAACTTCCATTGGCCGATGGTGCAACGCGGGTTCGTGTAGTTGAGCGCCACGATTTTGAGCGCCTGGGTGGCGGCCAGAGACGTGCCCTGCGCGGCGACGGGCAGGCAACCCCGAAGCCCGAAGAAAATCATCTCGTCGCCTTGCTTGCGCGGGAAGGCGTTGATCGCCATGAGCCTTTTCAAAACTTCCGCCGTCAGGACAAATCCGCCGCCCGGCAACACGGTGGCCGACGCGGGCTGTTTCGTACCGCTGCCCGGCTTGTACGCCTTTGCCTTATCGTCAACCGGCAGGGCACGGCGTATCTCGGGCGTGGATGCGGGGACGGAGAGCAGTTTGAGCAGGTCCAGCGCGGTGAGTTTCCCCAGCTTCTGGCGCAGGTCGTCGTTGAGATCCGCGAGCAGGTTTCCGCTGGTGCCGATGGCGTTCGACGACGCGGTCGTGCCCGCGCCGTCCGCGGGTGCGGTGGCAGTTTTCGTGGTGGCGGCAGGGGCTGCCGGAGAAGGTTTCGCGTCGGTCGTTTTCGTCGCGTTTGCGGTGGGCGCGGAGGTGCCATCACGGACGAGTTTGACGGCGGCATCAAACTCCGCGTCGGGGAAGGTGAATCCGCTGTAATTCTCCATCTCGGCCATCGCCTTGATGAGGTTGCGCAGATTCTCCACGTTATCGAGCGTCCGGTTCGGATGAAAAAGTTGCAGGTCCGCCTTGGGGTCGAGCTTCGTGCGAGTGGAGACGAAGTTTGCGTAGGCCACCGGGTCGTTCTTCGGATTCCCCTTCAAGGAACCGATGGTGTCGTCCACCGGCGCCCACCGGGAAAGAATCGCGATGGTCGAGTGCAGGCCATAGGAAAACCAATAGGTCCGCAAGTTGATGATCGCCGCTCGCAATCCCCACTCCGGCGAGAGAAAAACCGTGTGACCTCGTGAGTCCCAGCCGTTGTTCCCCTGCCACGGGTTTTTCGGGTTGACCTTGAGATTCAGATAATTCTTGTGCTTGATGCCAAGAGTGATCTTCGGGTCAGGTTCGGCCATGGCGAGGAACAGTTTTAAAACAATGATGGCGGCGAGTTTTGCCTCTGGAACGGAATGCTAGCCCAGTGCTGTATCGCCCCTAAATGGCTGCAATCGCGGCTGCGATGGCGGCACGCACGAGGATGCCGATGACGCCCTCGGTGAACGTGGTGATCCGCGCCTGCTCCAGCCCCGTGTTGACGAGTTGATCCATGTTCGCGAGACCAAGCAAGTCTTCACGCAGGTCGTTCTCCAGGATGGCCTGGCTGATTTCCCCTCTGCCCAGTTGATCGCTGTAAAGCTGCACGAGGTCCTGGTTCTGCGTGAACAGCCCGGTGCCATCTTGAATCGCGGCACCGGAGTGGTCGGCGAGACTGGACTCCGCGAGGCTGGTGATGTCGTTCTTGATGGTGGCGGTATCGATGTCGGCCATAAGCAGTGAAGACGGTTAATGAACGGGCTTCGCGTTTTCCAGGCCGATGATCTTATCAAACGCCCGGCCAACGGTTCCTTTTTTGTCGGCGATATAGACGGGACTGAGAGTGCCCTGCGCCTGCCATTGCGTCAGAAAGCGCGCATAAATGCCACTGCCGGGTAAGTTCGAATCAACGTGCAGCAAAGTGGTCCAGAGCTTGGTGGATGGTCCGTTGGAAGCACGGCCGAGTTCATGATCGTAGGCCTGTTCCAATCGTGCGCTCTGATCGGAAATCTCCTGCGAGTGCGCGCTGTACGATTCCGTGGCTTTGTCCATCAACGCCAGCGTGGAGCTTTTGAGCGATTGCGAATTCGCCAGCGACACCGGATTTTGCAACGTGAAGCATCCGCTTATCAGCACGACGGCGAGAATGCCGAACGCCAACCTGACTTTGCCGACCTGCCAAGTTATCAAGCGAGAGGATGCATGTTTTTTCGGCGACATAGTTTTCTAATTACCGGGTCCTGGGCATGATATACAAGAATATTTTGCAACAGTCATCGCCGTAAACCAGACGGGATTGCCGACCGAACAAGCCCGCTTTATAAAGATTTGTCCACGCCGGTGCCGACTACAGGAGACCCAAATGACGTGCAATTTATCGACAGAAGGGGAGAAAGGCGTCGTTCAAGTGGTTCGCATTGCCATTCGCTGATAAGCGTGCCCTTCAATTCTCAAGTGGAGCGGCGTTTTGCGGAAGGAGGACATCGTTGTGGGCGGTAAAGCATACTCCCTGCTCGTCCATACTGCGCGAACGCAAGATAATGTCTTCCTTCCGCCGATAGATGACGAAATACTGGTTGCGAGCGAACGGCCCGAGTTGTTCGACCTTTGCTCCGATGCTGCCGCAAGCAACCACTGGCAACGTTGAAAAACCTCGGTTGTTTCCTCCCGGCCAACGCCGTGTGACGGTGATCGCCGGTTGGTGCGCATGCCCATGCAGCACAAGCTCTGCTCCCCACCGCACGGCGTTGTGCAGCATGAGCGAGGCGTTAGCCATCACGCTGACTTTGCGTTGCTTTGCCGCTACCATCGTGAAGTCGATTACCGGCAGCAGATGATGGTGAACTACGATCCAAAGGTGCTCCCGCTGTACCGGTTGGACCGGTTTTTTGTCGCCCTTCTTGGGCCGCTTTACAGCCCCGAAGTTGGCAAGCTTTTTCTGGGCTGCACGATAGTTATCCTGCGAGACAAAGCCTATCCCACCACTCTCAGGCCCTTCCACACAATTGGAATCGAGACCGAGGATATTCAGATGCACGTTTTTCGAGCGTGATACCACGCGCAGGCTGTCCGGATCACGCTTGCCAATCAATCGCTTGGCAAAATCGTCGTAGTTATCCATGCTCACTTTCTGAGCGTTGATTGTTTCCGTCAACTCTCCTGGTTTCCAGTTCACATCATGGTTGCCGGGAACCAGGATGATTTGTGCGCGTTTGACTTTGGTCGCTTCTAGAATCTCCTCGACGATGTCGTGTGCACGCTGGAACTGATCCCAGTTGGCGGCATTGCTGACGAAATCGCCGCTCAAAACCACGGCGTCGATCCGACCCGTCAACTCCATCTTTTCCAAGTCTTCTGCCAGCAATTCGCCTAGGGTGCGCTCTTCAGGATTTGCCACGGACCCTTGTAGACGAATCGCATGCCGGTACTCCGGACCGATGTGCAGATCGGAAAGTTGTAGGACGACAACCGTGTCGTCGTCAATAGGAACCTCCTCGTCCAGAAAGAGCCGGGGCCCGTTCTCGTTAACCATGGTGCCGACACGACGCACGATTTGGCGGGAGCGTGTGGCCACCGACTTCACGAGCCGAGTAATCACGCCACTGCATAGGCTGAGTCGCTCGGAAGCGGAGATCCAGTGCAAGACACCTAGTTGGCTCAAGAGGCTCACCCTCGGACTCTGAGATTCTGGAAACTGCGGTTGCTCGTACTCGAGCGCGGTGCGAGAAAGCCCTTCAGGATCATCCTGCAGGGCGTGACGCAGGGAGCCTAATACAGCAGAATCCTCCAGTGCTTCGTTAAATACCGGGCGCAGAGCATCCAGCGTGGCTTCCTTCTCTCCTGTCGGCCAAACGTTCAGTAACTCTGCGAGCAGCCCGGGATGACCGCCGGTATTTTCCGTCAGCCAGGTAGCGATCAGTTCTCGATCCGCATTTGCCGCTTTGGCCAGCGCAAGTGGAAGGTTCGTGAGGGAAACTACGATGTCTGCCCGAGAAAGCGGCTGAAGACGCAGGATTGGCTTTAGAAAGGAAAATGGATCAGTTGGAATAACCACGCTTTCGTTGCTTTGAGAAAGGGAACCATCGTCCAGCGCAATGACAGCTAGTCTTTCATAGTCCTGGGTCTGGGCGCGCTGGAGCAGCCGATCAAAGATAGCTAACAGCTGAAAATGATTTATTTCGTTTCCGCGGGTCCCGCCACGGAGGGTGATCAAAATCGGTCGAGGCAATTTCACCATGGCTTGCCAGATGCTCTCCTCGAAAGAGGACGCTTCGGTGGGCGAAGGGATCTTCAATTGGTCGAAGAACTGTGTCTTCAGTGCTGCGAGGTCGAAATTGCGGGCAGGAAAATCCGGGCGCGAGGAAAGTTCCACGGAGGTCCAGCCAGCCCTGTTGCGCAGGCCTGCGGCGAGCGACCGCACCGCGCTTTCCTTCCCGTAATAACGCGGTCCTTCCACCAAGATGGATTGCCCGCTGGTTAAACGTTCTTCCATCTTACGCAGGTATCGCTGAAGGAGTAGGGCTTGGAACAAAGGCAGAGACATAGATATTAAACTTTGGTCAGTCCCCAAATAGATTGTTCTTTTTCCACATCGGCTGCCAGTTTGTTGATGAGGTCAGTCACCGGATGTTCGACTTCTTTGATATATCGGTAGACGATAGGCACCGCGATTCGCTGACGAGTACGGTTAAATCCTATCGCGGAGCACAACCCATGAACCTCCAGCCCTTCCAGGATGGCTCGCCGCGCATCGGTAAGAGCAGAAAATCCGAGTCTCTTGAGTCTTTCAATGAGCCAATCATCGTCCAATTCAGCTTGCCAAAGCTCTGTTGCCTCATCGTGCGCTTCGCGGCAACGCAGAAGGAACAAATATTTGGGGAGCGACCGGGGCAAACCCCAAAATATTTGTCGAACCGCATCCTGAAAAGATGCCGCCATCTCGCCGCCGATCAAAGAGCTGGCAATTTGCACCAATGATTCCGGCTGATAAGTAGCCCTGGAAAAAAGCTCCAAGCAAAACACCTGAATAAACAAGGGGTGATGGCCGATTGTAGCACTGATAATTTTCTTTAGCTTTTGTTTGTCGCTAGACTGCAGCGGCTTCCATATTTCCAAAGGTGCAAACACAATCTCTTCCACGTCGGTGTCTGAAAATGGTTCGATGCGCAACGTGTTTCCAAAGTTCACCAGAGGCCCGGTGAACTCGGTTTGCTGACGGACGAACACTTCCTCGAAACAGGAGATAATGATGCGCAGATTCCCTGCTTGCGTGTGCTTGCGCAGAAGGCTTAGAAAAACCTGTGCCTCCGGGTGTAACGACGCGATGACATAACCAAGTTCGTCCAGCAGCAAAGTCGTCCGCTCACGAGTGGATGTCATCTCGTGAAGAGCGACTGCCAGTGGCCGCTGACTGAGCGCCTCGCCGTGACGCACCGCCCTGACTCTTGCTTGGGTAGACAACGCTTGCAGAATTGTGGCGGAAGCTTGCTCGGGTGTACGGCAATCGACTACGCTCACGTAATGCACCTTTTCGCCACGTTGCTCCAACAGACGGGCCGCTTCGTTCATGAGCGATGTCTTCCCCATCCGACGTGCGCCCACGATGATGAAGTTTTCATGTCCGTCGATGAGTTTGCGGACTTCTTTTTTTCGACCGAAAAAGCGCCACCCTGTTGCCGGATGATTCCGCTGATAAGGCGAGAAGATGCTCAACGGCTGATCCGCGAGACCGCGCCGCTGTAAAGCGGTTACAAATGGAGAGAGTCGGCCATCCATCGCACTGGGTTCACTGCGCGAGACATTGGGGGCGTCCAAGCAAAAAACCCGATCCTCGGTTGATGCGAAATCTTCGTTCAAATGAATGCCGGACTCCGCCGAGATCAGAAACAAGAGGTCGCTGGACCGCCTCGTGTCTACTAATCGCTGTGCTTCCTGGTTCACCGCTGCGCGCGAAGACCCTTGGTGTCTGAAGGTATCACTGTCTAAAACTGCAAAAAGCCAGTCGGGTGGCAGTCCCCGAAACCGCGATGTGGGCAGGGACACTTGGTACAGCTGAAAATATGTGCCCGGCTCGTTGGTCGAAACGATATACTTCGAAAATTCGGGATCGCCCAGTGCTGTACGAAGCAGTTTGAGAGTCGTTTGCGCGGACATGATCTTACAAGACAACTTTGAGCATGCGGTAATGGTCAAGCACACGCACTAGGTCAATTGTAGGAGTGCCGTCGAAATGAGAATGGTCGTCACAAAGCGTGTTGACGCTAATCCTTCCGGAGGCGCGTAGTTGGTCGTAGAGCAGCGTCAACCTGCTTACCAGGTCAGGCGTACCTATATCGACCAGGCCCACGCGCTTCCCTCTCGACAAGCGGCGTTGCAAGTACCCTGCTGTTACCGAGCAATGCCGCTCGTCCAACTGGATGAACGCATCTTCACTAAGGTTGAAATCGTGAGGACTAAACTGTCTCCGCCAAGTTTGGATATCATCCAACAATAGTTTTCCGTCTTGGATTACCGTGCGGCCATCTATGATCAAAGTAGGGCGGTACGTGACTAAATCCGCGTGCGTTTCCGCGACCAGATCGTGACCAAACACCGAATTGTCACCCACTGCAATATGGATGGTCCCGTCGGCCTTTTCGTCGAACAACGAATTACCTGTCAAATATTCGATCGCCGGATTCAACCCGATCCCAAATTCGGCAAAGGTATTCCAATGCTCATCGCGGAGAGAATCAGCACGTTCTTTCTCCTTGAGAAAAAAATCGCTCGCAGGAGATGGCGCGGAATTTTCCCAACTCATCTTGCCGTTGCGGAAGAAGAGGATGATTTCTTCACCTGCTGTGAAAACGTGATACGGGACACTCCCGTTGATGCAAATACTGCCCTCGACGTGCGCGTGTGGAGGGCAGCAGAACACTTCGCCAGGAGGAACATTGCCCCAGCCGCCCGCCGCGATAATGCCAGGGCTAAGGATGGGTTCGTTGTCCCAACCACCCAGAAGGAATTTTAGTTCGTGCAAATTCCCGGTACGATCCTGTGTTCGGACGATGGTTTCTTTGGCTTCGCCGAGCACCCAAGCTAGGAGTTCGCCCTTCCGTCCGACCTCATCAAACGGAGTTCGAAGAATGATTTCCAATATGTCGTCTGTAAGACCAGGTACATGCGCGACTCGACTCTGATCACTTTTGGCTTCGAGAACGGCACGCCGAAAGGCACTCGTGCTGAGTTCAGGCCCCAGCACGTTGAGGATGGCGGATGAAGCACGGATTGCCGCCTCCAAGGCTCTGGGCAGTGATACATATTTTTCTTCTCGGCGCGCCGACATCAAAACCGTCCTTTCTTGTTGCCGACACGAAATTCGGGCGACCGTCGCCTCCAATCCTAGTTCTTCTATAGCGTCCTCCGCGTGTGTGAGGAAGGCGTCAAAGGTTTCGTCACAAATGACGAGCACATTGTCTCCTAGCCGCAGGTCGAGGCACTTTTGAAAAATGGCTTGCAATGCAAGCGTATAAATATGTGGATTCATCGGTTGCAACAAATTTTTCGCAAGAGGATTGAACATCCCTGTCGTCCAAGCAAGACTTTATAATTTACGATGTCAGGTCGAGAAATTAGATCGTTGTATGAACGTGGGTAGTGGACACGATTAAGTGACGCGCTGGATTTTCTCTGCTATGACCAATGGGCATGAGCCAGACCCTTTTGGCCGTGCCGCGCTGCACGGCGTGCGGCAGCCCTGCCATCGTCAAAAACGGCCACAACGCTTGTGGATCGGAGCGATTTGTCTGCAAGGCGTGCGGGGCGCGGCGGGTGTTGACACCCAAACGCCAAGCCGCCAGTCCGCGGCGGCGCGAGGAGGTTTTGCGAGCGGTAGCCACCGAGAGGCTGACCTTGCGGGCTGCCGAACGTGTTTTCGGCGTGGCGCGGCAGACCATCGCCCGGTAGCTCGAAAAAAAGCCGAGGCGCTCCCGCCGCTGAGCACGACGCTTTCGCCCGCCGAGGCGGGCGACGTGCTCGAACTGGACGAGCTTTGGAGTTTCGCTGGCTCCAAGTTTAACGCCCGCTGGGTGTGGGTGGCGCTCTGCCGACAGACCCGGCAGGTGGTCGCCTACTTCGTGGGAGATCGCTCCGCCGACAGCGCCCGTGCCCTGCGTGAGCGCATCCCACCCGACTACCGCTGCCGGGCGACCCGCAGCGATTGGTGGCTGGCCTACGACGAGGTCTTTCCCAAACGTACTCACCGCTCATGCGGCAAAGGCGCGGGCAAAACGTGCCACGTCGAACGTTGGAACAACACCCTGCGCCAACGCCTGGGCCGTTTTGTGCGCAAAACGCTCTCCTTTTCCAAGTGCGAGCGCATGCACGAACTCGCCCTGCGCCTGTTCATCCACGAGTACAACCAACAGCCAATCACTTACTAAGAACCACTACCTGAACTTGGTATGGGTAAGGGAGCCTGTGATCCACTAAGTTTATTCAATCAAGCTGAGCGACGACCAGCGGGAGTTTACTGCGCCCAATTTGCTACTGCTTCAGAAAGATGCGGAGCAACGGATGCACGCCTCGCTCGGCGAGTTTGCCACCGCGCGCTGGGTTGCCAAAGTAAATCGTGCATGGCGGATGCTGCCCGGGGCCTTTTTCCGCCACTAGAGTCTGTCATGAACTTGGTTTGAGGTAGATTGCGCGGTGAAGAGCCGCAAAGTTTATCCGACCGATGTGAGCG
>CAHJWO010000062.1 GCA_903642295.1 PVC group bacterium
CGGGAAAACAGGGTGCTCGGAGATCGCCATCCACCGAGATTCCATTTCGCAGATGCTTAGCGGCAGGCGCACGAGCAACTCACCCGCCAGGGCACTCTCGCTTTCGGCCAGATCGGGCGCGCTGATGGCGGCGGCCAGCGGCGCGTGCGTGCCCAACTCCACGAGCACCGCGCACCCCAGCTTGGCGAAGGCCGCCTCAAAGCGCCGGCTGGCGGCCTTGGTCATGGTGCCGAGAATGCGCGGGGTGTTCCCGCAGGAGAACTGGGTTCCATCGATGCCCACGAGTCGAAGCCCGGCGTAGAAGGCCTCTGGATGGCGCGCCGGTTCGGCCAGCGGCACGAGCGCAGCCTCCAGGATGGCGGCGAAAACTTCCCAGGGCATGGTCAGACGGCGTTCGCTCAGTGCGGCTTCGCTGAGCCTTTCGCCGGTGAGTTCTTGCAGATGCGCGCCCAAAGGTCCACGCCTTTGACTGACATGATACACCAATCCGGCGAGCAACTTACACCCGCTCAGCCGCGGCGGGCGACGCTGGCGGGGACCGTGTTGGGCAAGGATCGCTTCCAAGGCGGTCGTTGGCAGCACTCGCTCGAAATCGGTGAAAAACGCATTTCCATCCGCCTACTCTCACTCAAACCATCCGCCTCTCAAATCAATTCCCTGACGGCATTGCCCCTAACCAGTCGCTCCAGCCGACCGCCGGTGCGTTTGGCTCACCCTCCAAGTTCTACGCTTGCTCTCGCCCCGGCGGCGGCTGAGCTTGGGTCCGTTAATGCGAAAGGAAACGGGGTCAGGAAAGGGAACGGAGTCAGTTACAACTTTTTACACTACCTTAAGGATGGGATTCAGCAGCGTCGGTGCTCATCCGTTCGTCCGACGGCCCTCCTGCAAGTTTTCGTCCGCCCGGCCTTTGCCCTCGCGCCGCTTTTCCCTATGTTCTGGCTTTTCACCGCCACCACCTCGCCGCCACTCCAGCCATGATTATCACCCGTTCACCCCTGCGCATCTCCCTCGGCGGGGGCGGCACGGACCTGCCCAGCTACTACCAGGAGCACACCGGCTTCCTCATCGCCGCCGCCATCGACAAGTACGTTTACATCACCCTCCACCAGACCTTCGTGGCCGAGGGCATCATCAAGTATTCCAAGCTGGAGCGGGTCAACTCGGTGGACGAGATCGAACACCCCATCATCCGCGAGGCCCTGCGCCTGGTCGAAGTCTCCCCCGCCTCGCTGGAACTCTCCTCGATGGCCGACATCCCCGCCGGGACGGGCCTGGGCAGCAGCGGCAGTTTCACCACCGCCCTCCTGCAAGCCCTCCACGCCCACAAGAAGAACCTCATCCATCCCGCCGAACTCGCCGAGCAGGCCTGCCGGATCGAACTCGAAAAACTGCGCGAACCCATCGGCAAGCAGGACCAGTACATCGCGGCCTTCGGCGGCCTGACGTGCTTCAAATTCCTGCCCGACGGCACCGTCCAGGCGTGGCCGCTCAAGGTCAGCGAGGAAACGATGTTCAACCTGGAGGACAACCTCCTGCTCTTCTTCACCGGCTACTCACGCAGCGCCTCCAAGATCCTCAAGGAGCAGGACGACAAGAGCAAGGCCGCCGACAAGGGCATGGTGGAAAACCTGCACTTCGTCAAGGACCTCGGTTTCCAGAGTCAGGCTGCGCTGGAAAGCGGCCACCTGGAGGAATTCGCCCGTCTGATGGATGTCCACTGGCAGCGCAAAAAGGAGCGCAGCGGCGGCATGAGCAACCCGCAAATTAACGACTGGTACGACCTTGCGATGGCCAACGGCGCGTTGGGCGGCAAGCTCATCGGCGCGGGCGGCGGCGGCTTCCTGATGTTCTACGCTCACGACAAGTCGAAACTCCGCCACGCCCTGCGCGGCACCGGCATGAAGGAAGTGCGTTTCCGCTTCGACTTCGAGGGCACGAAGACCGTCATCTAAACTTCTCTTGCTCCTCCGCGAAACTCCTCCTTCGCCGCGTCTCCGCGTTAGAAAATGAGCACTGACACCCCGACAACGCTTTCCTTGGCCGATTGGCCTGTCGCCATCCTGGCGGGGGGGCTGGCCACGCGCCTGCGCCCGATCACGGAAACCATCCCCAAAACCTTGGTCACCGTGGCGGGCGAACCCTTCCTGACCCACCAGCTGCGCCTCCTCCATTCCCACGGCCTCCGGCAGGCGGTCCTCTGCGTCGGGCACCTCGGCGAGATGATCCAACAACAATTCGGTGACGGCTCCGCCCACGGCATCCATCTCCAATACGCCTTCGACGGCTCGAAACTTCTCGGCACGGGGGGGGCCGTCAAGCGCGCGCTCCCCCTCCTTGGCGAACGCTTCCTCGTCCTCTATGGTGACAGCTACCTGCCGATGGATTACGCCGCCGCCGCCGCCGCTTTCGAGACCAGCGGGCAACCCGGCCTGATGACCGTTTTCCACAACCAGGGCCGCTGGGACACCAGCAACGTCGTCTTCGCCGATGGCACCATCCACACCTACGACAAAAAGGAGCGCCGCCCCGAGATGCAGCACATCGACTATGGTCTGGGCATTCTCCACGCCGACGCGCTCACGGCCTACCCCGACGATCAACCCTTTGACCTCGCCGACGTTTACCGCGACCTTTCCCGTTCCGGCCGGTTGGCCGGATTCGAGGTCCGGCACCGTTTTTACGAGATCGGTTCGCACGAAGGTCTGGCCGAATTAGACGCACTCTTGCAATCTGCGACGCCTGCGACGCCTGCGACATAAATCGCCAATTAATCCCATTTTATGAGCAATTATTCCGAGCAACACCTCCGCGAAACCGCCGAAGTCGTCACCAGGTTGGACCCGGCGCTTTGCGAGAAAGCCGTGGACCTTCTCGTCCAGGTCCGCGAACGGGGTGGTCGGCTCTTTATTTTGGGGGTGGGGGGCAGCGCCGCGAACGCCTCCCATGCCGTCAACGACTTTCGCAAGATCGGCGGCCTGGAATGTTACGCCCCGACCGACAACGTCAGTGAACTGACTGCCCGCACCAACGACGAGGGCTGGGAAGGCGTCTTCGCCGAATGGCTGAAAGGCAGCCGTCTCAACGCGAAGGACGGCCTCCTGATTTTCTCGGTCGGCGGCGGCAATCTGGAGAAGAACGTCAGCCCCAATCTGGTGCGCGCGTTGCAGTTGGGTAAGGAGCGCGGCAGCGCCATCATCGGCATCGTGGGCCGCGACGGCGGTTACACCGCCCAGGTGGCGGATGTGGCGATCATCATCGCCACGGTCAACCCGGAGAATACGACGCCCCACGCCGAGGCATTCCAGGCCGTGGTCTGGCACCTGTTCGTTTCGCACCCCAGGCTCAAGGTCGCTCAGACCAAGTGGGAGAGCACGAAATAAAGGCAGAAGGCAGAAGGCAGAAGGTAGAAGGTAGAAGGCGGAAGGAAAAGACCCGGAATTCTATGGCTGACTCTCTGCCGCCTTCATCCTTCATCCTTCATCCTTCATCCTTTCCGTCCCGCGCCGTGTTCCTCGACCGGGACGGCGTGATCAACCGCCCGGTTGTCCGCGGCGGGCTGCCGTACCCGCCGGACACCGTCGAGGAGTTCGACATTTACGAGGATGTGCCTGCTGGCTGCGCCCGTCTGAAGGAAGCCGGGTTCGTTCTCGTGGTGGCAACCAACCAGCCCGACGTGGGCCGGGGCACCCAAAGCCGGGAACAGGTGGAAGCCATTCACGCTACCATGAAGGCCGCCCTCCCCGAGATCGAGCGGGTGGAGGTCTGCTACGATCCGGGCGGCGCGGCGGGCAGCACTCCCCGGCGCAAACCGGGTCCCGGGATGCTGCTCGACGCAGCCGATGCGATGGGAATTTCGCTGTCTCAATCCTTTATGATCGGCGACCGCTGGCGCGACGTGGATTGCGGCCACGCCGCCGGTTGTCGGACAGTATTCATCGACCGGGGATATCAGGAAGCCCTCCGGCAAGCGCCGGACTGGACGGTCAACTCCTTCGCAGAAGCGGTGGAAATCATCCTCGACGCACGGTAGCGACGGCTGCCCCGGCCGTCCGTGCCTAGCTGGATAGGTCGGGCGAGCCGGGGGGGTGCCCGAAATGAAAACAAATGGGACGGCGAGGGACCGCCTTCCCTACCGCCAGGACGAGGCCCGTAACTTCGGCATCACGAGAATCCGCTTGTTGCGGCGGGCGCGGTGCCTATATGGTATCGCTCCCACTTACCCCTTCCTTTTCATTCTCCATGAGCACGCCACTGCTGGAATCCCTCCCGGTCAAAATCTTCGCCGATGGTGCCGAGCGCGAGGGAATCTTCGACCTCTACCGCAAGCCTTTCATCCAGGGATTGACCACCAATCCCACGCTGATGAAAAAGGTGGGCATCACTGACTACGAGACGTTTGCCAAATCGCTGCTGGAAGTCGTCAAGATCAAGCCGATCTCGTTCGAGGTGTTCTCCGACGATTTTGACGAGATGCGTCGGCAAGCCGTCAAAATCCGCGACTGGCAGGAGAACGTTTACGTCAAAATCCCCATCACCAACACCAAGCGCGAGAGCGCGTTGCCACTCATCAAGGAACTGGCGTCGGAAGGGGTCAAGCTCAACGTCACGGCGTTGTTGACCGAAAAGCAAGTGGAAGGCGTGGCCGGAGTGCTCAACCCGGAGATTGCCTCGGTGGTCAGTGTGTTCGCCGGACGCATCGCCGACACCGGCGTGGACCCGCTGCCGTTGATGAAGGAATCGCTGGACATCCTCAAGGATCAGCCCAAGGCGGAATTGCTCTGGGCCAGCGTGCGCGAGGTGCTCAACATCTATCAGGCGGCGGCATGCGGCTGCCACATCGTCACCGTGCCCCACGACATTTTGGCCAAGGCGATCAAGCTCGGCGGCATGGATCTGGACGACCTTTCCTTGGATACGGTGGTCATGTTCTACAAGGACGCGCAGGCCGCCGGGTTCAATTTGTAACGATGAAGCGTTGCCTCGTCACCGGAAGCTCGGGGCTGATCGGCTCGGAGGTGGCGCTGTACTTCGCACGGGCGGATTACCAGATTCACGGCATCGACAACAACCAGCGGGCCGTGTTCTTCGGTCCGCAGGGAGACACCCGCTGGAATCAGGCGCGGCTGGCGGGCGAGATCAAGGATTTCGTGCACCACGAGGCCGACATCCGCGACCGGGCGGGGATTCTGGCGTTGGTCAAAGAAGTGAGGCCGGACGTGCTGGTCCACACCGCCGCGCAGCCCAGCCACGACCGTGCCGCCGCCATCCCGTTCGACGACTTCGACACGAACGCGGTGGGAACGCTCAATTTGCTGGAGGCGGCGCGCCAGGCGTGCCCGGAGGCGCCGTTCATCCACATGAGCACCAACAAGGTGTACGGCGACGCGCCGAACCGCATCGAACTCGCCGAACTACCCACCCGTTGGGATTACGCCGATCCGGCTTACGCCCACGGCATCGCCGAGACGTTTACCATCGACCAGAGCAAGCACTCGCTCTTTGGCGCGAGCAAGGTGGCGGCGGACGTGATGGTGCAGGAATACGGGCGCTATTTCGGGCTGCCGACGTGCGCGCTGCGCGGCGGCTGCCTGACCGGGCCGAATCACTCGGGCGTGGAGTTGCACGGTTTTCTTTCGTACCTCGTGAAGTGCAATCTGGAAGGGCGCGAGTACCGCGTTTTCGGCTACAAGGGCAAGCAGGTGCGGGACAATATCCACTCGCTGGACGTGGCGCGGTTCATGCACGCCTTCAGCGAGGCCCCGCGCGCGGGCGAGGTGTACAATCTGGGCGGGGGTAAAGATAATTCCTGCTCCATCCTGGAGGCGTTTGAGATCGCCAGGAAGTTCACCGGCCAGGCGCAGAAATATACGTACGTCGAGGAGAACCGCGCGGGTGACCACATCTGCTACTACAGCGACCTGCGCAAGATGCGGGAGCATTATCCGGCCTGGGATATTACGAAGAGTCTGGAGCAGACGATTGAAGAAATTGTCCAGGCGTGGCAGGCACGTACCGTCGGTTAGCGCCTACCCGAGGAATCCGGGCGTCTTTTGGCTCGTTCCACTCGCTCAGGATGACAGAGTAAAAGGCGATGCACGCGGCGGATTCAAGCGAAGACAGTGCCAAGAGCCATCGCATGCGTCATAGGTGACCACATTCACCGGATGAGCCCCGCGCAGAAGTTGCGCCAAAACTCAGGCCGCAGGAAAAGCGGTTTCACTTTAGGATGCACACGGCTAGGTTTAGCCACGATTCCCCGATAATGAAATCCGCCTACGAACTTGCCATGGAGCGGCTGGACAAGCAGTCGCCGGTCGCCAAAGTCACCGACGAACAGCGGGCGGCGCTGGCCGAGATCGACCAGATGTACAAGGCCAAGATCGCCGAGCGGGAGGTGTTTCTCCAGTCATTGGTCCAGAAAGCGCGGGCCGCGGGCGAGCTGATGGAAGTGGAGAACATCCGCCTGCAACTCGCGCGCGAGACCCAACGCCTGCAAGAAGAGTGCGAGGCCAAGAAGGCCAAGCTGCGTTGAGCCGTCAACCGTCCCTCCCGTGTCGTCCGGCGTTCCTTTTATCTATTACACGGTGCTGTTTGCCGTCACGTCGTTCGTGCTGGGGGCGGTGGTCGGCTCATTCTTGAACGTCTGCATCTACCGGATGCCGCTGGGCCTGTCGGTCAACGAGCCAAAGCGTTCGTTCTGTCCGAACTGCAAGGCGCAGATCGCCTGGTATCATAACCTGCCGGTGGTCGGTTGGCTCTGGCTGCGGGGACGGTGCGCGAACTGCCACCAGCCGATTGCGGTGCGCTATCCGTTGGTGGAACTGTTGACGGCCGGGCTGTTTTTATCGGTCTGGTGGCAGTTCCACGAAACGTGGGTGCTGCTGCTGCCGTACTGGGTCCTCATGGCGCTGCTGGTCGTGGCGACGTTTATCGACTTCGACCATTTCATCATCCCGGACGAGATCACCATCGGCGGGACAGTGGCCGGGGTGTTACTGAGCCTCGCGGTCCCGCCGTTGATGGGCGAAACGTCCCACGCGACGGGTTTATTCTGGTCGCTGGTGTCGGCAGCGATTGGCTATGGGCTGCTGCGCGGTGTCGTCGAGGCGGGCAAGCTGGCGTTCGGAAAGAAGCGCGTCGTGCTGCCCGAGCCAGCGGACTTTACCTGGACGCGCAAGGGGGACGACGCCGATCTGGTCATCGGCGGGGAAACCGATCTGTGGAGCGAGTTCTTCAACCGCGAAAAGGATCAACTCGTATTGCAATGCGACCGGCTCACGCTGGCGGGGCACCAGCACGCGAATGTCGCGCTACAATGCTATTACAATCGGGTGGTGCTCGGCGGAACGACTTATCGACTGGAGAAGCTGGACACGTTCTCCGGACGGCTGAGTGAGTTTATCTTTCCGCGCGAGGCGATGGGAATGGGAGATGTGAAGTTTATCGCCTGCATCGGGGCGTTCCTGGGGTGGCGGGCCGTGTTATTCACGATTGCGGCGGGGTCGCTGGTGGGATCGGTGGTCGGCATCGGGTTGCTGGCACTGGGGCCGAAGGCGCGGTCGTTGAAGATTCCGTTCGGCCCGTATCTGGCGGCGGGGGCGTGGTTGTGGTTGTTCGCGGGGCCGGGGATCTTACAATGGTACCTGGGGTTCATCCACCATTGATCACCATTAGACTCGGTTCACTCGCTCAGGATGACAGAGTAGATCTCTGACGAAAGTGCTCCCAAGAGAGAAAAGTGTCCGCAGATTCCGCAGATTTTCGCAGATGGGAGAGAAAAGGGGACAGGCGGTCCCTCCACTTCTTCTCAATCTGCGAAAATCTGCGAAAATCTGCGGAATCTGCGGACACTTTCCGACTTTTGTCGGAAGCCCAGTGTTTTCAGCGGCATCACCGCGCTAATGAGGTGGACGCGGCGGAAAAACTTCAAACCGGCAGCGCCAGTTCCGGTTGAAAGTCTTCCTCCTCCGCCGGACGATCCGGCTGGGTCTCCAATTCTTCGGCGCCGGGAGATTGCAGGCCGGTGAGGAGTTCCATACGGCCATCGAGATGTTCGACAAAAGCCGTGCAGCTTTCCACGAAATCGCCGCAGTTGTAGTAGGCCACGCCGTCGATCTCCCGGTTGGCCGCCTGGTGGATGTGACCGCAGAGGACGCCCTGCACGTTGAAGTCGCGCGCATAGCGGACCACCGCCTGCTCGAACGCACCGATGAAGGCGACGGCGTTCTTGACCCGGTGTTTGACGTAGGCGCTCAACGACCAGTAGCCCAGACCGAGTTTGCGCCGGAGAAAATTCACCGGACCGTTGAGCTTCAGTAAGGTCTGGTAACCCACGTCGCCCACGTAGGCGAGCCATTTGACGTTCTGGACAATGGTGTCCAGTTCGTCGCCGTGGATGACCAACAGGCGGCGGCCGTCGGCGGTCTCGTGGATGGCGCGGCGGACGACGCTCAGGCTGCCGTACTCGCCGACGAAGCCGCGGAGCATCTCGTCGTGGTTGCCGGGGATGTAGATGATCCGCGTGCCTTTGCGGCCTTTGCGGAGGATCTTTTGTACCACGTCGTTGTGGCTTTGCGGCCAGTAGCGGCTGCGGCGCAGGCTCCACACGTCGATGAGATCGCCGACGACGTAGAGCGTATCGAACTCGCACCGCCGGAGGAACCGCAGCACAGCGTCGGCGTTACAGCCGCGCGTGCCGAGGTGGAGATCGGAGATGAAGGCGGTGCGGTAATGGGTCGCGGCCATCTACCATTCATAGTGGAGCGTTTGTTGCGCTTCCACAAGCGGGCAAATGGTGACGATTTTGTGACGGCAGACCTGAATCTGCCAGAGGAGTCAACGCACCGGGATGGGCTGGCTCTGACTCTGCGACTGCGACTGCCCCCCGCCGCCGGATTGGCCCTGTGACTGGGACTGGGATCGTGCGGGCGGGTCGGGGATGATTTCGCAGTAGATTTCCCCCATCGCGTTGCCGACTTCCGAGACGCGCTGTTGCAGGCGGTCCAGGTATTGGTGGAGGCCCTGTTGGAAGATTTCGCTGATGCGGGTGTAATCGAGTTCGCTGCGCAATTTTCCGGAAAGGCGTTCGGCCTCGTTGGAGAAGCGGTCTTCCGGCACGCCGCTGATGCGGTGCAGCGCATAGTCCACCTGATGGATGCAATGGCGCAGGGCGCGGGGGAAGCAGTCGTGCAGGATGAGAAATTCGGCCACCTTCCACGGGGCGAGTTGGCCGACGTAAAGCTTGCGGTAGGCTTCCAGCGCGGAACAGGAACGGAGAACCGCCATCCACTGCACGGTGTCCACGTTGCCGCCGACGCGCTCGCCGCTGGGCAGGAGGATGTGGTACTTCACGTCGAGGATGCGCGAGGTGCGGTCGGCGCGTTCGATGAACTTGCCGAGTTGGCAGAAATCCCAGCCCTCGCCGTGGGTCATGGTGGCGTCGGTGATGCCCAGGAACTGGAACGAGCCTTCGAGGATGCGCTTGTAGAACTGGTAGCTGCTGGAATGGAAGAGTTCCTTGGCCGCGTCCGAGCGGATGAAGAGGTACAACTCGTTGAGGTGTTCCCACATCTCGGAGCTGATTTGCTCGCGGACGCTGCGGGCGTTCTCGCGGGCGCGGGAGAGGCAGGAGAAGATCGAGTTCGGATTCTTCGGCTCGAACGTGACGAAATCGACGACGCTCGTGCCGTCGGCCTGTTCGTAGAAGGTGTGGAAGAGTTCGTGTTCTTCGAGGGAGTTGATGATGGGTGCCCAATGCCGCCGCATCTCGGTCTCGGACTGGGTCTCGACATCGAGCATGAGTTGAAGGTTCACATCGAGGATGCGCGCGTTGTTTTCCGCGCGCTCGATGTAGCGGCTCATCCAGAATAGGCAGTCGGCGACTCGGCTTAGCATGGGAAGTTAGGCGGCGGCCGAACCGGGACGGACCGGGTGGAAGGGGGCTTCACCTTCTTCAATAGACACGATATGCAGACCAGCAATAAGTGCCGTCGTATCATCGTCAAACCAGACTAGGACACGGGACTTGCGCGGACCAAACCCGACGTGATCTCGGCTAGCGACGCGGTATCTCTCGCCGCTGCTGGTGACAATAGTAAACGGTGTGAAAACCTTTTGTTCAAGACGGTGTTGAATTTCGTCGATCATAAATGGGTCTTTGGACTAGTTGTCGGTGGCGGTGCCACGATAGCGATAGCGAAAGGGAAGCGGAGTTGCTTGAGCAAGTGCGTTCCTAAGGGAGCTTGGGAACGAGGAAAGAAAGGGTGTTTCAGGGTCGCTGGTGGTAGGAGAGGTCCTTCGACTCCGTTACACTCCGCTCAGGAGGACAGGGTTTATAGCGGGACGTTTTGTGCGTCTAACGTTGGAAGGTCCTTCGGCTCGTTACACTCGCTCAGGATGACAGAGTATCTGGCGGGTGGGGGTTAATCCGTAATCATCGCCGTTACTCCTCCAAGACCCACGTGTCCTTGCTGCCGCCGCCTTGCGAGGAGTTGACGACCAGCGAGCCTTTGCGCAAGGCGACGCGGGTGAGGCCGCCGGGCATGATCGTGATTTTCTCGCCGTAGAGAATGTAGGGCCGCAGGTCGATGTGACGACCTTCCAGGCTGTTGTCACAGTAGGCCGGGGAGCGCGAGAGGCTGATGACCGGCTGCGCGATGTAGTTGCGCGGGTTGGCCAGGATTAAGGCGCGGAACTTTTCGATCTCCTCGCGGCTGGCCTGCGTGCCGATGAGCATCCCGTAGCCGCCGCTCTCGTTGGCGGCTTTGACCACCATTTTGTCGAGGTTGGCCAAGATGTGCTGGAGATCTTTCTCCTCGCTGGAAAGGTAGGTTTCCACGTTCGGCAGAATGGGTTCCTCGCCGAGGTAGAACTTGATCATCCGGGGGACGAAGTAGTACATCACCTTGTCGTCGGCGACGCCCGTGCCGATAGAGTTGGCGAGGCTGACGCCGCCCCGGCGGTAGGCGTTGACGATGCCGGGGACGCCGAGCAGCGAATCGGGGCGAAAGACCTCGGGGTCGAGGAAATCGTCGTCGATGCGGCGATAGATCACGTCCACGGGCTTGAGGCCCTTGGTCGTTTTCATCGACACCTTATCACCCTGGACGACGAGGTCGCGGCCTTCCACGATCTCGATGCCCATCGAGCGGGCGAGGTAGCTATGCTCGTAGTAGGCCGAGTTATAGACGCCGGGCGTCAGGAGGACAACGGTCGGGTCCTTGCGGCCCTCGGGGGCGATGTAGCGCAGGACGTTGAGCAGGTTTTCCGCGTAGTCGTCCACGGGGCGGACGGGATGACGGGCGAAGAGCATCGGGAAGACGCGCTTCATCGCCTGCCGATTTTCGAGGACGTAGCTCACGCCGGACGGGCAGCGGCCGTTGTCCTCCAGCACCATATAGCGGCCGTCGTCGCCGCGGATCAGGTCCGTGCCGCAGATGTGGATGTAGATGTCCTTGGGCACGTTGAAGCCCATGAACTCCGGCCGGAAATGCGCCGCGCTGAGGACGTATTCCTTGGGAATGACGTTCTCCTTGAGAATGCGCTGCTCGTGGTAGATGTCGTGCAGGAACAGGTTCAGCGCCGTGATGCGCTGGGTCAGGCCGCGCTCCAGGAATTCCCATTCGTCCGCCGGGATGATGCGGGGGATGAGGTCGAACGGGAAGATTTTCTCCGTGCCCTGGCTGTCGTTGTAAACCGTGAACGTGATGCCCTGGTTCAGGAAGGAGGTGTCCGCGAGGGCGCGTTTGCGCTCGAACTCGCCCTTGTCCATCGCCTGGAAGCGTTCCAGGAGCTTTTGGTAATGCGAGCGCACCTGCCCGGGTGCGCTGAACATCTCGTCGAAGAAGTTTTCCGGCAGGTAATCGGCGAAGAATTTGTCCACAGTGTCCAGCAAAGCCCCGGTTGAAATCAATTCGGGGTCGTATGGAACACCCCGCCGCAACGTTCAGGCGGATTGGGAGAGAAATCCTCGTGCGTCGCGTGGATAAAAAGCTACACCGGGGGCCGGGGAGTGGTCAAGAGAGGGATTGAGTGAGACACGGAGGCTGGGATAGCGATATCCCTCGATTCCAGAAAGCGTGAACTGCATGTGACCACGGTCCAGAGAATCTACGGACGGCTGCGGAGAGCCGTCCCTACCTTCGCCGTCACGCCAGCCCGGCGATGCGCACCTGTTCGGCGAAGACGTGGAAGAACTCTTTTTGCCGGGCCACCCCGCGCCGTAGCACCGGCTTGAGGTTGGACAAGTCGTTCACGTTAAAACACAGGTCCACGCTGAAGATAAACGCCATCATTTCGTCGTTGGTCATCACGCTCGTGCCGATAAGCACCAGAAACTGGGTGCGCCGCTGTACCCCGGGCATATTCACCGCTTCGTACAGGACGCCGTTGTTGGACAGGTGGCAATTGTTGAAGTGCTCGTCGATGACGACCACGTCGTACACGTGCGTCTTGAGCTTGAGCGAGATGTCCTCGGGGAACAAGCCGACGTGGATCTTGTAATCCATGCTGCTGAGTTGCTCGACGACGTGCTGCTGATAGTCCGGCTGGTCGATGCAAACCAGGGCGGTCAGGTCGCCCGGCTCGAAGATGTCGAAGCGCGTTTCGTACTCCTGTTGGTGCGTGAGTTGCATGGGAAAGAAATCGTTGAGCGGGAACGAGCGGCGTCAGTACCGGCTGGAAGCGGCGGTGTCCAGACGCAGGCCGCTGTTGCGGTTTTTCTCCTCGCCCCGGCTCTTTTTAATGAGATCGATCTGGCGGGTAATCTTGCCCTTGTTCGACGCAAAAAGCAGCGCGGTCTCCTCGTCGAGCAGGCCGCCCTCGTAGGATTTGACGATGGACTGGTCGAATGAAAACCAGCCGAACGGTTCGCTCTGTTCGATGATGCCGTTGAAGCTGCGGCCCTCGTCCTCGCCCAAGGCGATGGCTTCCTTCGTGCGAAGGCTGCTGCCCATCACTTCCATGATGAGCTGCCGGCCGCCGGTGACCCGGGGCGCAAGACGCTGGCTGACGACGAAACGCAGCGTATCGGCGAGGCGTTGGCGCACCAGTTTTTCTTCCGCCTGGTCGAACAGGCCGAGGATACGGTTGATGGACTGGCCGGCGTCGATGGTGTGCAGCGTGCTCAGGACGAGGTGGCCCGTCTCGGCGGCGGTCATGGCGATTTCGACCGTCTCACGGTCGCGCATCTCGCCGACGAGGATGACTTTCGGCGCCTGGCGCAACGCGGCGCGCAGGCCGTTGGGATAGGTGTTGAAATCCGAGCCGAGTTCGCGCTGGTTGAACGTGCTGAGGTAGTGCGGATGGACGAACTCGACCGGGTCTTCCAGCGTGATGATGTGGAAGGCCTGCGTGCGGTTGATCTCGTTGAGCACGGCGGCGAGCGTCGTGGTCTTGCCCGAGCCGGTGGCCCCGGTGACGAGGACCAACCCCGTTTTCTCCTTGGCGATCTGCTGGAAAATCGGCGGCAGGCCCAGGCTGTCGAGGGTGGGGATGACGGAATTGAGCTTGCGCATCACCACCGAAAACCGCCCCTGCTGGCGGAAAATGTTGACGCGGAAACGCGCCTGCGTGCCGAGTTGGTAGCCGCAATCGCAGGAGCCGCTTTCGAGCAGGTGCGAGATCAGGCGGCGGTTGTTGCCCAGGATATTGAGGGCAATGTTCTCGGTCTGGTAGGGCGTGAGCGAATCGATGGGCGGATCGACGGCGATGGATTTGAGCTGGCCGAAGGCTTCCACCTGGAGCGGACGGCCCACGGAGAAGTTCAGGTCGGAAATACCGTCGTAGCTCTGGAGCATCGCTCCGAGGATGGCGTCGAGTTCTACAGAACGCATAAGAGGAAATCAGAAGGCAGAATGCAGAAGTTCAGGCAGCGGAAGGGGCAGGGTCGAGAATGTGGATTGCAGGCTTCGACTTCTGCATTTTGCATTCTGATTTAGTCTTCAAAGTCGTCCGGCGGTTGGGTGAGGAAGGGACGGAACTTCTTTTTGTCGTTCGCTTTTTCGTAGGCCTCCTCGGGGGAAATGCGCAGTCCGCGCAGGTGATCCATGATGGCGTCGTCGAGCGGTTGGTTGCCCTTCTTCTTGCCGACCTGGATCATGCCGGGAATCTGGTGGGTCTTGCCCTCGCGCACGAGGTTGGCGATGGCGCTGTCGAAAACGAGGATTTCCAGGGCGGCGACGCGTCCGGGCTTGTCGATGCGCCGGAAGAGGTTTTGCGCGACGACGCCCTTGAGCGATTCGGCGAGGGTAGCGCGCACCTGGTTTTGCTGGCTGGTGGGAAACACGTCGATGACGCGGTCCACCGTTTTGGCGGCGCTGGAGGTATGCAGCGTGCCGAAAACGAGGTGTCCCGTGGCGGCGGCGGTCAGTGCCAGTTCGATAGTTTCCAGATCGCGCATTTCGCCGACGAGGATGATGTCCGGGTCTTCGCGGAGCGCGCCCCGCAGAGCGGCGGCGAACGACTTCGTGTGGACGCCGACCTCGCGGTGGTTGACGAGGGATTGCTGGCTCTTGTGGACGAACTCGATGGGGTCTTCGACCGTGATGATATGGTCCTGGCGATGGATATTGGCGTAGTCGATCATCGCCGCCAGCGTGGTCGATTTGCCGGAGCCGGTCGGGCCGGTGACGAGGACGAGGCCCTTCTTGAGGAGCGGAAAGCGTTTGAGCACGGGCGGCAGGCCCAGGTCATCGCACGTCAGGATCTTGCTCGGGATGAGCCGGAAGACGGCGGCGATGCCGTACTTCTGGTTGAGGAAATTGGCCCGGTAGCGGGCGACGCCGGGGATTTCGTAACCAAAGTCCACGTCGCCGGTTTCCTCGAAGACCTTGATCTTCATTTCCGGCGCGATCTCGTAAACCATCGACTGGAGTTCGTCGTTGGTCAGCGGCGGGTAATCGACGCGGATGAGGTCGCCGTTGATGCGGAGCATCGGCGGATTGCTCGTCGAGAGATGCAGGTCCGAGGCTTTCTGCTCGGCCATCAGTTTGAAAAATGCGTCGATCCTGGCCATGAGTCTTCGGTGGTGTCCTGCGGCTGACCACCGTACAAAGCTGGATTGATGCCAAGCGGAGCCTGCCGACTGATCGGAGGCGCGGAAAGCCGGAAGTTGTCCGCAGATTACGCAGATTTTCGCCGATTAAAGACGGCAGAGTGGGGGCGAGCCGCCGCTTCCTTTTCTCAATTTGCGAAAATCCGCGTAATCTGCGGACAACCTTTTTCGCTCGGAGGATCAGAACTTCACCGAAAAACCGGCTCGGATGCGGTAGCTCGGCACGACCTGGAAGGACGTGTTGGCGATGAGCACCGGCAGGTCCGCGCCGATTTCACCGATCACCCGTGTGCCGTAGCCCGCCAGGATGCGCGGGCCGACGTAGAGCGCCGTCGCGCCCGTGTCTCCTTCGATCTCACCCCGGAAGGTGTCGCGGTTCTTGTGTTCGCCGTTGACGACGAACTGCGCCCCGAGCGTCAACGGCTCAAACCCGCCGAACCGCTTGCCCTGGAGCAGGAAATAGCCGGGGCCCACGTCGAACGAAACGTCGTTGGCGTAGCGGTAATCGTAAGCGCCGGTCGTGCGGACGGTGTACTGCGCGTTGGCTTGGAAGAAGGCGGCTTTGTACCGGGTGAATGTCCCGATGCCCAACACCGCGTCGTAGGACCCGCTGCCCAGCGCCAGGTCGTGCCCGTGGACCCCGCTGCGGGTCGCACCTTCCACCTCGATTTCGTTGAACTCTTCCTTGATGCGCCCCGCGCTGCCGGTGGGAAATTTCACTCCGCCGATCAGGTTGAGCGTGAAGGAAAAATCTTTGGGATGGTGGCTGTATTTCCCGGCCAGATCAGGTGCCGGGCCTGCCTTGCCGTCCTTGCTGTCTCCGGTGCGGGAGGGTGCCGCCGGAGCCGGGGAGGTCCGGGCGAAATCGGTCTCCTTGCGGAAAGCGACGAAGTTGAACAGGAGCGACATGTCGCCCAGGCCCCCGACGCTGCCGCGGTCGGTCCGGAAGCCCTCGGGCCGCTTGTATTCGCGGTCGATCAACGGGGCGTTGACCTGCACGCCGAGGCGGTCGTTGATGTTGTAACCGGCAATGAGCTGCGTGATGGAACTTTGCTCGTACTGGTCGGCGGTGTTGGGAACCTCGTGGCCGCTGAGCTTGGTCGTGCCGAAGAAGGTATATTGCTCGGCGGCGGCGGCGTAGAAGCCGCCCGTGTGCGGCCGGAGAGGCTCGAAGTTGATCTCCTGATTTGGAGTGTAACAACCGCAGACATCGCAAGCGCGCGCCGGGGCAGGGAAGGTCCAGGGTGCGAGGCAGGCGAGCAGCGGAACGAAAGAACGGATGAGAGACGAACGGACAAAGGATGGCATGGAAGTAGAGAGCAATTGGGTTCAAAAACGAAAGCGGACGGAAGACCGGAACGGTCGGGACGGGAGCGTGGTCGATGACCCGAAAATAGGTCATGCCGGCACGTAGGCGGCGGGCAATGCAGCGTCGCCCCGAGAAGAGGGCGTGGATCGCCGGGTGTCGATGACCAGGCACGATTCGGCCCGCGAAAGACCGGTGTGCCGGGAAACGCCCGCATTCACGAAGCCGGACACCGCCGTCCAGCCTCGCCGTGGCTCAAGCCGCTCGCGGCGGTGGCACGGGCGGCGCGTCGGCGAGCCTGCCAGCGGGCGAAACCACCAGCGCGGGCAACCGCTCACCCTCCCGGGCCAGCGGCGCGAAAATAGTGGTCGGCAGTACCGCCGTCAATTTGAGCTTGCGCAGCAGTTCGTCTCCAAACGGCTTCTGACGCGCGTCGCGGCTTTCCCTTTCGATCCCGGCGCTGATCTTCTGGCACAGTTCGCAAGGGTGTGCACCGTCGAAGGTTTTGACGATCCCCTGCCGCAAGCTGCCGGTGCCGTGCGTGTAATCGACGAGCATCTGGGCCCAGGCGACCGATTGCAGCACGGCCCAATGCCCGCCGCCGATGACCACGAATGCCGCGAGGCAGCAGGTCAGACCCAATGTTCGCAAGGCGGCACGCATTCGACCCCATCTAAGACCTCGCACGGACGAGATGCAAGGAAAAGCGGTGGTTCGGCAAGGTCTTTCAATTTGCGGAGGATGCCGGGGAGCGCACGCGCCTCGCCAAAGGGCGGGGGGCCATTCCCGGAGCCGACAGCGGGGCGCCGTCGGCAGCACGCGAGGCGCGTGCGCTC
>CAHJWO010000063.1 GCA_903642295.1 PVC group bacterium
AGTGCGGCTGCACAACGCGGGCGATGCGCCCGCCGCGTTCCCGGTGTCCGTGCGGGTGCGTTGTCCCGTGGAGCCCGCCGCCGTGGAGGGGATCGGCGCGTACGAGGTCGCCGTGAGCCGGGCGGCGGGCGGGGGTGGTTGGGAGATCGTCCTGCGGGGGAGGGGCGACCACGTGGATCGTCGCTTGGGTCCCGGGGCGATGGCGGCGTGCGGTTGGGTGCGTTTGCCGGAGGGGAGCGACGCCGATTCGTTGACGGGTGAACCGGAGGTTAGCTTGCCGTCCAACGTTGACCGGTGAGGCGGCTTCTGCCATAATGGCCTCGTCTGTTCGGTGCGATTGGCTGACGCCAGCCGGAGGGTCCTTCGACTACGCTCGTACCTCGCTCCGCTCAGGATGACAGAGGTTTTGGTGGCTGCGATCATGTCAGCAATTGTATCAGAAAGATTTTTCATGATTCATCGTCGTTTCTTTTGCCAGTCCGGGCGGTTTTCGCTGGGAACGATGGTCTGGATGGGTGCCGTGACGGGGCTACTGGCTTGCGGGCCGTGGCTGCCGGAGCAAATCCTCATCGGGCGGCGGGTCGTGCTGCGCACGCCGGTGGGTGATTTCGCGCAGGAGGTCCGCGCGCTGGAGGGCCCGGGCGATGCCGCCCCGGCGCTGCCGCCAGGATTGGCGCGCGAGGCCGCGCCCACGAAAGTCAAACATGCGGAGGACGAGGAAAAGTCTCCTTCCGAGCAGATCAAGGTCGAACTGGCGGAGTTGGAGGAAACGCTGACTCATAAAAGGGTCGATGAACCGCGCCGGGTCGCCCTGCGGAAGATTTACGAGGACTACCGCCGCGCGCACGGGGTGGACGCCGGGCAGAATTCCGATGCCACCGTCGCCGAAGTGCTGCCGTTCGACCAGCAGGCCGACAAGGCGCGGCGCGCGGCGACCGATCCACCGGGGACCTCGCCCACACCATCGCCGACGGCGGCGTCCCCGGCGGCCAACGATCCGCCGAAGCTGCCCGCCGATCTCATCGCCATTCTGCCCGCCGAATGGGTCGATTACCTGCAAGGCGCGGATTGCTTCAACGCCGGGGATTTAGCTGGCGCGCAGAAGGCCTGGGAGCGGCTGCTGGCGCGTCCGCAGGCCGAGCGGCTCTATCGGTCCACCTGGGCGGCGTTCATGCTCGCGCGGATGCAGGAAGTTGGCGCGCCGCCCGCCGAGAGCGCGGCGCGCTACCAGCGGGTGCGCGAGTTGCGCGCCGCCGGTTGCCGCGACGGGGTGAACCTCGCCGCAGCCAGCCTCGGCTGGGAGGCGCGGCTCGCGCTGAACGCCAAGGATTACGCGGCGGCGGCGCGGCTGTATTACCAGCAGGGCGTCGCGGGCCCGGTGGACGGCGATTCCCTGCGCACGGTGGCAGCCGCCGCCCTGGGCAAAGGCACGGCGGACGATCCCGTGATGATTGCTTCGGCGCACGATCCTTTCCTGCGGCGCGTGGTGACGCTCTACGTGGCTTGCCACCGCCATTTCGGCGACCCCGAGGAAGCTGACAGTGCCAACGCCGATCCCGCGCAAAGCATCGACGCGGTCTGGCTCGACACCCTGACCAAGGCCGGGGTCGACGCCGTGCATGAAGCGCCCGCCGTGGCCTGGGCCGCGTACTATCACGGGGATTACGCCACCGCCGCCCGGTGGCTCAAACTGGCTCCCGCCGACCATCCGCTCGCCCTGTGGCTGCGGGCCAAGCTGGCGCTACGCGACGGCAAGAACGAGGAAGCGGCCCGGGGTTTCGCGCAGGCGGTGCATGCGTATCCAGCGGAGCCGGACATCGACAACAACGTGGACTGGGCCTCGACGCTGGCGGACGACGGCCGGGATTTCCGCGCCCGGCAGTTCCAGATGGACCTGGGAGTCATCCAGCTTTCGCGCGGGGATTTCCAGCAGGCGCTGACCTCGCTGTTGCGCAGCGGGTTCTGGCGCGACGCCGCCTACGTGGCCGAGCGGGTGCTCACCGTGAAGGAACTGGAGCAATACGTGCATGATCATTACCCGCAGGCACCCGGGGCGCGGGAGCGTGCGGCGACGAAGCACGATGCCGAGGAGGCGGGCGATTCCGATGACGCCGAGCCGGTGACGACGGAATCGAAGCTCGTGGCCGCGACCAAGCCCGGCGACACCACGGACCCCGTAGCGTTTTCGCTGCGCTATCTGCTGGCCCGGCGGCTGGCGCGCGGGGGGCGGTACGCGGAAGCGCGACCGTTCTACCCCGGGCCGTTGTTACCCAAATATGACGAGTACGTCGCCGCGCGCAAGCTGGGGGAGTCCGGCGCGGGCGCGGGGAAGGGCAAGCGCGCCGAGGCGCTCTGGCGCACGGCCAAGATCGAACGCTACCTGGGCATGGAATTGTTCGGGACCGAGGCGGGCCCGGACTGGCACGTGGAGGGTGGCAGCTTCCAGGACGACGATTATCCCTCTACCCGGGCGGGGGATTCTGCGCGCGAAGAAGGCCGGGCGAATCCGGGTTCCACCACGGAACCGGTGGTCCCGTTTGTGCCACCGGTCGGTGCGGGCGAGAAACAGCGCGTGGCCAAGGAGGAAGTGCAGCCGCCGGAACGGTATCATTACCGTTACACCGCCGCCGAGCTGGCGTGGAAGGCGGCGGCGCTGATGCCAGACCAGCAGGAGGAGACCGCGAAGGTGCTGGCCACCGGCGGACATTGGCTGGAAAGCGTGGATGCGGCCAAGGCAGCGGATCGGTTTTATCTCGCGCTGCTGCGGCGGTGCGGGAAGACCGACCTTGGCCGGGCGGCGGAGAAGAAGGGCAGTGTGCCGGAGGTTCCGCGCGAGGAACCCTGAGGAAACTTGAAGAAGTGGAAGGTATCGTCGAGCCCACGGCGCGGGGCGCGGTGACGGGCGCAGTCCCGGTGACGAGTTGCGACCAGCCGCGGTCGAACGTCGTCGTGACTCTGTGATACGATAACGCGCAGCCGGGTGCGGGCGAAGAAACGTTTCAGGTCAGACGAGAGGGGCCTGCGGCCCAACGGGGACGGCTGGGACAGCCGTCCCTACCTTTGGGGGTTAGTTGCGCACCACTTTGAGCTTGGCGAAACCGCGCGTGCTGACGCCGTCGCCGGGGAAGGTCGCCTTGACGCGCTGGACCGTGCCGTCGTCCGAGAGGATCGTTTCCGTCACGGCGGGTTCGGTCCAGGTGGCGAGGTCGGGCGACCATTGGACACGATAGACGATGTCCGGCGCGTTCTTGAGACGGTTATAGGTAAAGGTTAGCTTGTTGCTCTCAACGCCGGAGGCCGTCAGGCCAGTGGCGTCAAACTTTTGCGGGTCGGCGTTGAGTGCGTATTCGAGCAGGTTGCTCAGGCCGTCGTTGTCCGGGTCCGCGTTGTCGCCGCCCAAGGTCTGGGCGTTGGAAATACTGCCGAATCTGGCGATCTTCCAGACGTTGATGGGCGTATCGAGAATCTGCACGGTGGCGCTGCCGCTGCCATTGACGAAGTAATTCGCGCCGGGCGCGGCAGTGAGCGTGACGAGTTCCGTGCCGCGAATCGCCTTGTCCGCGAGCGGCGAGACGGTGACGCTCACCGAGGACTGGCCCGCCGGGATCGTCAGATTCAGGTTCGAGGGAGACAGCGTGAAGCGGGTGCCCAGCGCGGCCTGACCCGCCGTGGTGGCCTGGCTCAGCGAGACGGGGAGCGCGGCGGACAGGTTGCCGGTGCGCGTAACCGTGATCACGCCGCTGGCGCCGACGCCCTCCTGCACCGTGGAGGATGACGCGGGAGCGGCGACGAGCACGCCGGTCGCCAGCACATTGATTTCCGCCGCGCCGAGCGCCCGGTTGTAGAGGCGCACGTCATCCATCAAGCCGGAGAATTTTTCGGTGGACGCGGCGGTGGTGCTGTACGAGCCGATGAACAGGTCGTCCGTGCTGGTGGCGATGGACCCGGTGGCGGTCGTGGCCGCGAGCGGCGTGCCGTTGACGTAGAGGCGCAGGGTTGCGCCGTCGTAGGTCGCGGCGACGTGGCTCCAGGTGTTCGCGGCCGGGAGGGCAGCGGTCACGGTGCGAGTGGGATTGGCGAGTTCAAACTTGAGCACGCCGGATTCCGCCGTGAGCCGGTACTGATTATTGGTCGTACCCTTCTGAACGATGCGGCGGTTGCCGTTCCAGTCGGTCGGGTCGATCCAGGCGGCGACGGTGATGGCGTCGGTCGGATTGACCAGGGCGACGCTGTTGGGGATGCGGACGTAGCCGCCGGTCAGGCCAAGGGCGGTCGCGCTGGTCAGGCCGCCGCTGACGAAACCCGCGCCGGTGACGAGCGTGCCGGGATTGCCGCCGCCGGAACTATCCGCCGCGCTGCTGCTGCCCACCGTGTCGCCGAGTCGATACCAGGCGAACGGCGCGGAATTGCCCGCGGGGGAGGTGAGCGTGTCGGGACCCGCCAGGTAATTGCCGGACACCTGATTGTCGTTGAGGGCGTAGTCGTAGATGCGGAACTCGTGGTAAACGACGTTGCTGTTGGAGTCCGCCGCGAACTGGGAGCGGCCCAGCCAGTTATTGTTGTCGAGCAGGGTATCGGGGCCGAGGAGGGAGGTGAACTGACTCTGGAGTACGCCGTTCTTGTACCATTTCCAAGCGCCGACGGTGTTGTCGTACACGACGACGAGGTGCATCTCGCTGCCAAGCGAATTCGCGTTGGCCGCGACGACCTGGCCGCCACCGGGCATTCTGTTGCTGCGCTCAAACTGGACCGTCCCATTCGTGCCAGCCGAAGCGGTCAGCATCAGGTAATCCGTCCCCGTCTGCGCGCCGCCGGGGGCAGCCAATTCGCCGGTGGTGCCGGTGCCGAAGTCGAACACGCGCGACGAGTTCAGGTTGGAAAGGACGGTGACCCAGAATTCGTAGGAAGCGCCGGTGTAGCCGGGATAGGAGGTGGCGCTGCCGGAGATGATGCCGTTGGGCAGATCGAGGTAAGCGGCCGTGGACGACGAGCCGCCGGTCAGGCTCACGCCGGCGCTGGAATACGACGCGCCGCTGCCGCGCAGGACCGCGTGGGCGACGCCGACGGAGTCGAGCAGCACGTCGCCGGCGGCGCCAGCGCCCGCCGCGTGAGACCCGAAGCTGTAACGGTGGACGGGGCCGTAGGGGAGCGGCTGCGCGGTGACGGCGGTCTGGGCGCGGGTGAGGATGGCCGTCGAGAGAAAGAGTACGGCGGCCCCGAGCAGGACCGCGTACGACCTGCCGCGCCGGGCGAGAGAGGAAGAAGAGCAAAATTTCATGGCTGGCGGGCGAAGGGGGAGAGGGGTCACAGATCGGGGTCGAGGAATTCGAACTGCTGATTTGAGTTGCCGGTGACACTCCAGAGGATCACGTTCGTGCCGGGAGGGGTGAGCTGGTTGGTCACATCGAGGGTGGAAGCCGGGGCGCTGACGGGGGCGAAGCGCACCCAATTGCTGCCCACCGACGTGAAGGTCCACAACTGGTCGCTCGTGGCCGTGTTATCAGCGAGGACCACGTTCGCGCCATTGACGCTGCCCGGCCCGTTGGCCAGCCCGACCGACCGCGTGGCCGACGATCCGTTGATGAGCCGGAACTGGCCGGTGGTCCCGTTGTACTTCACCGTCCAGAGCTGCGATTTGCTGCCGTTGGGCACGGCGGTCTGCACCTGTCCACCGCTGGCCGTGCCGCGGTTGGCCAGGTCGAGCACCAGGGCGGGCGCGTGGCGCGGGGCGAGCTTGTAGGTGCCCTCGGCGATGCCCACCAGTTCGGGTGTCCATTTCTGCTCGTCGATGCCAGCCTCGGATTTCTGGACCATGCTGCCGTTGTTGGTGGTGTCCGCGTCGAGCACCTCGTTGGTGTTGCGGTGGCGGAATTCCACGTAGCCGTCGGTGGTGGGCATGGCGATCCAGCACTGGTTGTCCGCGCCGTTGGAGTACCATTGATCAATGGTGGCGTTGTCGTTGTTGCTGTTGCCGGTCACATCGAGCCACTGGTCCGTATTGAGATGGTTGAAGCTGTAAGTGCCGTCGGCGTTGCGGCGGGCAACCCACTTCTGGGCATCGGCGGTGGTGCCGGGCGCGAGGTGGAGCACCGTGCTCGGGGTGGCCACGCCGTTGGGCACTTCGAGGTAGGTGTTGTAATACTTGTTGCGCAGATGGTAGACGCCGCCATTGACGATGGGGCGGGGGGCGGTGACGTGGCCCGTGGTAAAGGCCACCTTCACATAGATGTATTGGCTGTCGCCGTAGCCGCCGCGCCCGGCGTTGGTCAGCGTGATGCCGTCGGCGGTGTCGTTGAAGACCTGGCCCTGGGAGAGCGGCGCGTTGCTGGTGTCACCGCTGGGGTCGTTCATGTCCAGCAGGTGCGTGTCGGACATGTTGTTGGGCGTGACTTCCAGGATGGAGACGCCCTGGGTAAACTTGACCTGATCCGCAGGGAGGGCCGCGCCACGGTAGGCGAGCCACCAGTCGTAGCTGCTGTTGCGATTGATCTTCAAAACCCGGGGGCCGGGCGGCGCCGAGTTGCCGTCGTTCTGGTAGAGGCGATAGGTGCCCGGGTGGGTGATCGTCTGCACGGCGGTGTCCGGCAGCCAGTTGCAGAAGCTCTTGAAGTAAGCGTTGTAATCGTCGTAGAGGTTGGAATCATTGGCGTTGCCCATCGTGTCGGCAAAGTCGCCGTACTCGACGTGGACGCGGTTGGCGGAGAGCACGTTGCCGTCCGTGGAGGTGTAGCTGTTGGCGTGCGGCAGCCAGAAGACGTGGCCGTACTCGTGCTGGAGCACCTTCGCGTCGGTGTAGCCGTTGCACCAGATCTTGCCGCCGCCGCCCCAGGCCGCGACGCCATTGTTGTAGAAATACGGATGGACGACGACGTAGCACACGTAGTCACTCATCTTGTAGCCCAACGCCGTGGCGGCGGATTGGGCGTTCGCCTGGAGCGGGTCCCAGTAGTTGACCATGTTGGTCCCATCGGAGGGCACCCAGTAGCCGGTGGTCGGCTTGGGCATCCGCATCACGGGCGTGATGGCGACGCTGGCGATTGAGGAAAGGCCGTAGGAGATCCGTAGCGTGCGCGCCATCATGCCGTCGGATTTCGTGATCTGATTGTTCAGGCCGTTGAGCGACATGTCGTAACCCGTGGACGCATCCACCTCATTGGTGGGCCACGTTTTGTCCGAGAAATCCACCCGCATGAAGATGAGTTTCTTCGCGCCGTTGGTCCAACTGGTGGGCGGCTTGTTGGTGTTGCCCGCGCTGCCGGTCACGCCGCCGTCGCCCAGGCCCATGATGGCGTCCTTGGTGGCATCGGCGAGGGACAAGCCGTCCCGTTCGGCATTGAGGAGGCGATTTTCAAAGGCCTTGAAATTACTGGTGCAATAGGGACAGCAGGTGGTGTCGATCCGGTTGCCGACCTGATAGGTGGTCAGGCCCGGGTTGCCGGGGGGGGCGGAAGTCGTGGGCGTCACCTTGGCGAGCATACAGTAGCCGCCGGGCGTGGCGGGGGTGTTTTCGCCCGGCTCGACCTCGCGGATGGGGCTGGCGGAAACGGCCAACTGCTTGTCGAGGGCGACGCCGTGGAGGGAGGCATCGCGCAGGTAGCCGGGCTGGGCACGGTCGCCGTAACGGTGGGCGGTATACACGTCGCCGTTGACGTTGGCGGTGTCCGTGGTGGGCACGACGGTGTCCATCGCGGGTCCGGGCATCCCGGCGACGCGGTAGAGATTGCCTTCGCCCGAGACGCGCTGTTCGAGCTGGTCCAGCACGGCGGTGGGCATCTGCCCGCGCACCACCAGAGGAACCGCGCCGACGAGGGCCGCGCGCGGATCGTTCTGGATGAGGTCGAGCATCACAGCGCGGCGGTCCTTCGCCAGGGCGACACCTTCGGCAACGAGGGCCGGGCGGTCCGCCGGGGGGGCGGCGGTGTAGCGGTCGGTCCAGTCCGTGAAGGCCGTGAACTTGGAGGTCTGCGTGCGCCAGCCGCTGGCGATCACCTGGCGCTCGGGCAGGGGCTGGGGCGGGACGTTTTGCGCGAGGATGATGGGCGCGGCGTCCGCCGGCTTCGCGTCAACCTTGGGCGTGCCGGGAGCGGTGGCAGACGGCGGCAGCGAGAGCGGAGTCTTCGCCGCCGAAGACGTGGCCGGGGCGGGGCGGCTGGTTCCGTGCCGGGAGGAAAAGAGGAGGAAGCCGACCGCCACGCAGGCCGCCAGCAAAAGGAACCACCGGAGGAAAACTTTGAATTTCACGGGCGTGAGAGAAAGCGGGACACTGCAGGGGAAACACGGACGACCTCTAAAGCATCGTTTCCGTGCCGACTATAGGACGGGAACGAGCGCCGCGTGATCCGGGGGCTTCGGCCACAAAGGCGGGCGGAAACTACCCGAAATCAACCGATTGTCACGCAAGAAATTGGCAAAGCCAGGCGACGAACCCCGGGGGGTACATCCAAACCCCGAGCTACTAAATGCTTGGTTGACGCGCATCGGCCCGTCGTCCAGAGTCGGAAGTCGGAATGACATCAACGTCTCACCCCTCCGGGCACCCCCGGCGGCGGAATCCAGGGTTCCGGCTGCTTGCGATCAGCTTGCTGTGTCTGGCCGGCGCGGTTGGGTTCTTCCGTTTTCAGCATCACGCCGGTCACGCGGACATTTCCGCGAGCCGACACCGCCCCGTTGCGCCGGAGCCCACCGCGACCCCGCCAGCTTCCATCCCGGAGCCCGCCCCGGAGAGCGGGTCGTCCGCTCCCCAAGTCACCGCCGCCGCGCCCGTGCCGCGCCCCGCGATCCCGGCTCCTACGGCAACGCCCAGGACCAACCGGCTGGCGCCGAATCTGGCGGGCGGACTGGCGACCCGGTACGGCGAATCGAGAAAACGCGAGGAGACCGCCGAGGCAAAGTTGAAGGAAATTCTGGCCCGTGATCCCGAGGTGGCCCGGATCACGGAAATGAAGGTGCGGCAACTTTCCTCCACGGTGCGGGGAATCGCGCTCGCGCAGGAGATGGACGACCCCGTCTTTCGCGCGATGTTTCAAGACGCGTTGCAGGACCCGAAAGTCTTCGCCGATCTCCGTGATATTTACCAGAAAAGCAGCGACGCGCTCGGGATGGGAATTTCCTTCAAGGACGCCAATTCAGCCGACGAATTCGTCGCCCTGCTCCAACGGACGGAACCCTTTCTGAGAACCAGCTACGACCGGGTCTCCGCCAAGCTCGGCGTGGACGATACGATGGCCGTCCTCATCGAGGACGGGGCTTCGAACGCGATGACCACCCGATTCATCGCCGGGTACATGAACGACGCCGGGTGGCGGTACGACGACGCCAGCCAGTCGTTCCAGCCGGGCAAACAGGAACCGTCGAAAACCAACCCGGCGACCTGGATGTGGTAGCAGTCACCGGGAGGCCGTTCCTTCGGCGGCGTTAGATTTTTGCCAGGGCGTTCTCCAGATCCGTCCGCAGGTCGTCCACGTCCTCCACGCCGACGGACAGCCGCACCAGCGCGTCGCTGATCCCCAATGCCGCGCGCTGCGCGGGCGGGATGGAGCCGTGCGTCATCAGGGCGGGATGTTCGATCAGGCTTTCCACGCCGCCGAGGCTTTCCGCCAAGGCGAAAAGGTGCGTGTTTTCCAGGAATCGCCGCGCCCCGGCGAGATCGGTGTCGAGCGTCAGGGTAATCATGCCGCCGAAGCCGCTGCGCATCTGGTGTCGGGCCAGGTCGTGCTGCGGATGGCTCGGGAGGCCGGGGTAGTGGACGCGCGCCACCTGCGGCTGTGCTTCCAGCCAGCGGGCCAGCGTCAGGGCGTTGGCGCAGGTGCGCTCCATGCGGATCGCCAGCGTCTTGAGGCCGCGCAACGCCAGAAAACTGTCCATCGGCCCCAGCACGGAGCCGACCGCGTTCTGGATGAACGCGAGGCGGTCGCCCAGTTCCGGGTTGCGCGCATCATCCACGACCGCCACGCCGCCGACCATGTCCGAGTGGCCGTTGAGATACTTGGTGGCCGAATGGATGGTCACGTCGCAGCCGAGTTCGAGCGGACGCTGGAGCATCGGACTGGCGAAGGTGTTATCCGCCACGGCGAGCGCGCCGTGTTCGTGGGCGAGTTTGGCGATGGCTTCGAGGTCGGCCAGTTTCAGCAGGGGATTGGTCGGAGTCTCGACCCAGACCATCTTCGTCTCCGGGCGCAGGGCGGGCAGCAGGTTCTTCGGGTTCGTGAAATCCACGAAGGTAAAGCTCAGGTTCGCGGAGCGGCGGCGGACACGCTCGAACAGACGGAACGTGCCGCCGTAAAGGTCGTCGCTGGCGACGATGTGCGCGCCACTGTCCAACGCTTCGAGGACGGTGCCCATCGCCGCGAGGCCGGAGGAAAACGCGAAAGCGCGCGTGCCGCTTTCCAGGTCCGCGACGCAACGCTCGAAGGCGGAGCGCGTCGGGTTGACCGAGCGCGCGTAGTCGTAGCCTTTGTGGACGCCCGGACTCTGCTGCACGTAGGTCGAGGTCTGGTAGATCGGCGGCATGATGGCACCCGTCGATGGGTCCGGCGTCTGCCCAGCGTGGATGACGCGGGTAGCGAGGGCGGGTTTGGGTGAGGAGTCAGACATGGCAAGGGGAGGCGGAACGGGGGATAGGAGTGTGGGAAGGTAAGACGGGTTTTAAGGCGGAGGCGCGCAGAAAAGGCAGGAAGGAAGTCAGAGACCGGGAATAATTTCGGGAGCGCCCCGCGCCCCGTGCCAGAAGCGGATTACGTCCACCAAGCGGTCGTGATGATCAAGGCGGTAAATGACCCGGTAAGACCGGACGATGATCTCTCGAATCGCGGGGTCTTCCAATTCAGGCACTTGGCGGCCCATCTCGGGATGATTGGAGAGGAGGCGGGTGCTGCTGACGAGAAATTGACCGAAAGTCACCGCACGATCCGGTGAGTCCGCCGAGACATAGCGAACGATGTCGCGGAGATCCCGGCGGGCGGAGTGCGAGAGCGCTACCTGATAACCCATGACGGTAGTTCAGCGGCGACTTCATCAAGCGGGATGCGTTCGCCGCGGTCCAATTCCGCCAAGCCTTGCCGCACCGCCGCCACGAACTCGATCTCCCGAGCGACCTCGTGCAAAGAAACTTCTTCGGGCAACCTTTGCAGCAGGTCGTGAACAATTTCCTTCGTGCTCATGGTGGCAATGTGCGCCAAGTCGGGGCGGCGTTCAAGACGAGGAACGTCAGGCGAACTGCAAACGCAGATAAGACAGCAAATCAGACCGGGTGATGAGACCCAGAAAACGGTCGGCATCCATGACGATGGCCACGCGGCCACGGTCGAATACGCCGAGCAGGTCGTCGATTCCCGAAGAGGGAGAGAGGGTTTCCAGACGGTCGGTCATGGCCGAGTGGACCAGCGCGCGAAAATGATCCGTGTCGGCGTGGACTTTGACCAGAATGTCCGACTCGTCCAGGATGCCGACGACGTGCCCGCCAGAGTCAACCACGGGCAACTGCGATACGTCTGCGCCGCGCATTCGCTTGAACGCGGTGCCGAGCGTGTCGTCGGGGCCGATGGAGATGACCTCGCCCGCCTCGTAGCGGTGCAGGATCAGGTCGCGCAAATCTCCCTGGGTCGTGCGCCGGATGAAGCCTTGCTCGGCCATCCAGAAGTCATTATACATTTTTGACAGGTACTTGTTGCCGCTGTCGCAAATGAAGGTCACCACGCGCTTGGGCCGGGTCTGCTCGCGGCAGTAGCGCAGCGCGGCGGCCAGCAGCGTGCCGGTGGACGATCCGCCCAGGATGCCCTCCTTGCGCAACAACTCGCGCGCCACGGCAAAGGATTCCTCGTCGGTAATGGTATAGGCGGCCTTGACGCGCGAAAGGTCGGCGATGTCCGGGATGAAATCCTCGCCGATGCCCTCCACGGCCCAGCTGCCCGCCTGTCCGAGTACGCCGTTCTTGAGAAACGGTGTGAGGATGGACCCATCCGGGTCGGCCAGGACCATTTCGAGGTCGGGCTGAGTGCGCTCGAAGAAGCGGCTTAGACCCGAAAGTGTCCCGCTGCTGCCGACGCCGCAGACAATTGCGTCCACGTCGTGGCCGGTCTGGTCCCAGATTTCGGGTCCGGTGCTGGTCTCGTGGGCCAGCGGGTTAGCCGGATTGGAGAACTGGTTGACGTAGAATGCGCCGGGGATTTCCGTGGCCAGACGGGCGGCGATGTCCTGATAGTATTCCGGGTGGCCGCGGCCCACGTCCGAGCGCGTCAGCCGGACTTCCGCACCCAGCGCGCGGACATGGCTGATTTTCTCCTGCGACATCTTGTCGGGGATGACGAGCAGGGCGCGGTAACCCTTCGCGGCGGCGACCAGCGCCAGACCCAATCCCGTGTTTCCGGCAGTCGCCTCGATGACGGTGCCGCCGGGTTGGAGGCGGCCGTCGCGCTCGGCGGCTTCAATCATGGCGAGAGCGACGCGGTCTTTGATGGAGCCGGTGGGATTCTGGTTTTCCAGCTTGACGAAAAGCTGGCATGGGCCGGTGTCCAGACGGGTGATCTCGACGAGCGGCGTGTTGCCAATGAGCGAGAGGACGGCCGGGAGCGGGTGTTCCGTGCTGGGAGGAGGAGCAAGGGCTGGCATCCCGAAAGATACCGGCGAAAGCGAAGGGAGGAAAGTGGGAAGTGGGAAGTGGGACAGTTTGCAGGTAACCCATCCCACATCCCACCTTTCAAAACGTCGAGGCGTCCGGGTCCATCAGCATATAACCCGCTGAACGCACCGTGCGGATAAAGCGCGGGTTCTTCGGGTCGTCACCCAGTTTGCGGCGCAACGCCGAAACCTGCACGTCGATGGCCCGGTCAAACACCTCGTACTCCCGGTCGCGCACCTCGGCGAGCAGGTGGTCGCGCGTCTTCACCCGTCCCTTCGCTTTTGCGAGCGAAACCAGGATGGCGAACTCCCCCGGCGTCAACACCAATGGCTCGCCGCGCAGCGTTGCCTTGTACGCTGCCGGGTTGATCCGCAACTCGGCGATCACGATTTCCTCCGATACGGCAGCGGCGCCGCCCGCCCCCTGCGTGGCGGCATTCGCCGCGCTGGCCGCGCGCCGCGTAATCGCGTGCAGCCGCGCCACGAGCTGCCGCGTGCTGCTGCCCTTCGCCAGATAGTCGTCCGCGCCGATCTCCAGTCCCACGATCTGGTCCGCCTCGTCGCCGCGCGCGGTCAGCATCAACACCGGCACCTCCGTCTTCTTGCGAATTTGCTTGAGCACTTCAAACCCGTCGATCCCCGGCAGCATCACATCGAGGATAATCGCCTGCCACGGTTCCTCGGTCGCGCGTTCCACGCCCGCCGGTCCGGTGTGCGCGGCGGCGACGACGTAGCCGAACGCCGTCAGGTAATCGCGGATCAGCGCGCAGAAATCGCGGTCATCGTCGATGATGAGCACGTTCGGCTGCGGTCCGGCGGCGATGGAATCGGTCGGGACGGTTTTCATAGTGGACCTGGGCAAGATTTAACCGTTTGCGCAACGTTCGGCGGCCTTAATTACCATAAAATTACACAAAACGACCTTGTCTTCATCATAACCTAACATCCGGGTGCCAAGTTAGGAGCACGACCCGCCGCTCGCTAACTCCATGAATACTCACCACGGCTGCAAAATCCATGTCCCGTCCGACCCCGCCCCCGACAGCGTCCTCTCCGACCGCCAACGCTTCCTCAAAGGGTTGCTGCCCGGTCGCAAATCAACAATTACCATTTCCTTACAACTCTCGCCCTCGCGCTCATCAGGTCCTTACAAAGCGGTGCGAATGATTGTCTGAAGCCAGCCGCCGACTCGCCCGATTTGAGCGCCAACACGGTAGGCACGCCATGGAAGGCAAAACTGATCCCCGGCGGCACCGACACCTACTTGTTCTAAACGGAAAAAGCTCACACTCGTAAACCACTTGCTCGCGTCGGGAGACATGGCCCCTCCCGGCGAGGGATGAGGGAGAGGCGGCCGCCACTCGGCCGCCTCTCTTATTTTTGGCGGCCGGGTCCTGACGGTTATCCCGGCCATCAGGGCCGCGGGACTATCAGAGGGTCAAATCGTTGCGGCGCTCGTTTCCGCGATGCTGCCTAGCATCTGCGGGTGTGACGTTGCCGCCGCCGGGAGCATTCAACCGCCGCCCCGCCCGCCCCAAACTCAAGCAGAGATTGCGTAATTCCGACACGATGCGCAGTCGCCGGTCAATTTCGTCGCTCGTCGGTAGAGGATCAGGCGGCTTCATCGCAACTTTTCTATATCCGCCAGGTCTTGCGCGCTCCCTCTCAAAGTTTTCAAACTCACCAGGCTGTCCCGACTCAACGTCGGAAGCGTCATGCCCTGCCATTCAACGGCGTTTATCACAAGCTCTTTTTCGATTTCGGAGGCGAGGGAAAGCACGTTTAGCATCAGTGCGTCTTTCTCGCCTGGAAAAGCCTTGGACCAACGCTCAATGCGAACCTTCCCGCCCGAAAACTGCATCGGCGCGGCCTGTAACGTAAACCCGCACTCATTCGCGCAACGCCGGATGCGTTCGTTGCTACCCGCCAGCGCGAGCAGGTCGATGTCCAGCGTGGCGCGGGGATGCCCGTGCACGGCCAGCGCCAGAGCACCGCACAAGGCGTAGGGAATCTTTTCTTCCGCCAGTTTTGCCACGAGGTCGCGCAATTCCGCCTGGATCGAAAACACGATCTACTTTGTTCGACCTGCCGGGGTGATGCAAGCCCCGCGACGCCATCACACCCCACCCGTTCCGCCCTGCGTGGCGAAAAATCGGAGTCACGGAGAGATTACCACCGTACCCGGCACACGTTGGAACCTTGGACCTTCCTTGGATTTTCTGGTTCCTGGAATGCTTAAACTTTCAAAACACCTCCGGCTGCCCCTCCTCCATCAATCGCACCTGCGCGCCGACCCCCGCTTCCTCCGCCCGCATCAACAGCCGTTGCGGCGGCTCCTCCAGCGGTTCGTAGCTCAGCCGGAACGTCCCGTAGTGCATCGGCACCAGCGTCTTCGCGCCCAACTCCACGAACGCCTGCACGGCTTCCTCCGGGTTCATGTGAACGGCTCGCTGGCTGGGCGTGTCGTACGCGCCGATGGGCAGCAGCGCGATCTCCACCGGACACCGCTTCCCGATCTCCCGGAACCCCTCGAAATAGGCCGTGTCCCCGCAGTGGAACACCGACCGACCCCCCGCCGTCAGCACGAACCCGCCGAACCCCCGGTGCTGGTCGTGCAGCATCCGCGCGCCCCAGTGATGGCAAGGCGTCAGTGTGATCTCCACCTCCCCGCACCGGTACGCGCCCCAGTAATCCAGCTCATGCACCCGCTCGAACCCCAGGTCGTGCACGAGATTTCCCACTCCGAACGGCACCACGATGGGTTGGTTCGCCGCCACGGCCTTCAACGTCCGCCGGTCGAGATGGTCAAAGTGCGCGTGGGTCACCAGCACGAGGTCGATCATCGGCAACTCGTGCAGGTGCAACCCCGGCGTCTTGAGCCGCTTGATGCCCTTGAGCCACAGCGACCAGTTCGGGTCGATGAGGATGTTCAGCCCGGCCAGCTGCACGAAGAACGAGGCGTGCCCGATCCAGGTGATCCCGATCTCCCCCGCCGCCAGCGGCGGAAACGCGGGCGCGGCGTTGTGCTTCCCCTCGCGCGGTGACAACAGCGAGGGCAGCAGCACCTCGGTCAGAAAGTTCCGCTTGTGCCAGCCTTTCTCCAGCTTGACGCCCACGCGCTTCGCCGAGGTCTTGACCGTCGGCGCGGCGACGACCGCGGGCACCTCCGCCGACAGGGCGACGACCGGCGCCTCCGGTGCGACCACCGGCGCGCGCTCCCGGTTGCGCCTGCCCCCGGCGGCGGCGATTTTCTGGCGGCTTTTCCTGAACTGGCTCACGATGGGAAGAAAAGATGCAGGATGCAGGGTGCAAGATGCAAGACGAATGAAAATTCTGACGTTGGCGGATCAACCGCCGCTCTCACGGCGGATTTATTCCATATCCCGCCGATGACGACCTGCAACCTGCAACCCGCATCCTGCATCCTGCATCCTGCATCCTGTATCTCGCATCCTGCATCTCGCATCCCTAATTTCTGAGGTAGAGCCTCATCTGCCCGCAGTCGATCACCGCCCCGCGCTGCCGCAGGAAGTCCGCGCCCAGATAGCCGTCGATGGCCGGTTTGCCCGATTCCTGGAGCGCCAGGTTGCGCATGGAAATGTTCGACACCGCCACGTAGGCCGAGCGCACCTGCACCGATGAAAACCGCAGCAGGTCCACGATGCCGATCTCGATGTGCTGCCGCCCGCCGCCCGCGCCGCCCACCGTGTACGGCGTGCGGTGCAACAGCACGCCCGCGCGTTTGCTCAATTTCCGGTCGAGCAGGGTGATGGCCGCCCCGGTGTCCACCAGCCACAAGGCCTTGTAGCCGTTGACGTTGGCGAGCACCTCAAAATCGCTGATGGACGAGCGTTTCATGGGGATCTCCCCATAATTGCGCCCGCGCAGGAACCCCCGCGTCCCGCCGTCGCCGCCCGGCTTCTCACGGTCGTCATTGGGTGGCCAGACGAGCAGTTGCAGCCCGGCGCAGTCGATGATGAAGGCGAAGGTCTGGAGCACGTCCGCGCCGATGATGCCGTCGTAACGTTGGGAACTGTGCCCCGCTTTGCCTTGGTTGAGCGCGGACAGGTCGCTCACGCCCAGCAGGAAAGGCGTGGCCTCGCACGGGCCGATTTGCAGGCGGCTGGCCAGCGCGGCCTGGATCACTTCGCCCGGCCCGCCGACCGCCCCGTACACGCGCACGCCGGTCTTGACCGCCGAGAGCTTGAACTTCGCCAGGCTGCCGCTGTGGATGACGGTGATCTGCGCGCCGGTGTCCACGAGGAAGTGCCCGGTCACGCCGTTGATGCGGGCGGTCACCTCCAGATGCGGCCCCGGGACGCGGCGCAACGGCACCACGGCATAGCCCTGCGGTCCCAGAAAGCTTTCGAGCCCCGGGCGTCCAACCGGCGCGGCCACGTAGAGCGGTTGGCTCTGTGCGCGGGCGAGGTGCGCTCCCGGCACGAGCAGCGCCCCGCCAAGCACCCCAAGGAGGAGCAGCGGCAAAAGCCTGGGGCGGGGGGCGAGCCGGGCGGGGCGGG
>CAHJWO010000064.1 GCA_903642295.1 PVC group bacterium
AGCGCATCGGGGATGTGAAAGAACTGCGGGGCTCCAAGATACAAGCTTCGCGCAGGGTGGGAAGGGGAAAGAAAGATGGGGGATAGCGGAAGGATGCGGGATACAGGATGCGGGATGCGGGATGCAGGATGCAGGATGCAGGATGCAGGATGCAGGATGCAGGAGGCAGGATGCGGGAGGCAGGATGCAGGATGCGGGATGCAGGATGCAGGATGCAGGAGGCAGGAGGCAGGATGCAGGATGCAGGAGGCAGGAGGCGGGAGGCAGGAGGCAGAAATGTTGCGAGGACGAACCGATAGGTCTTTCGGCGGGTTATCGTCCTCTCTGGATTTCTGTCATCCTGAGCGAGTGTAACGAGCCGAAGGACCTTCCAACTTGGGATTGAAAGTCACGCCACCGGATCACGCTGATGGCCACGGTCGTAAGAACGACGTTTTGTCGGACCGCCGCGTGGGAAGGTCCTTCGGCTCGTTACACTCGCTCAGGATGACAGAAATCGAAGAGAAAGACGGCGATGCCCAGCCAGTCTCCTGCCTCCCGCCTCCTGCCTCCTGCCTCCTGCCTCCCGCCTCCTGCCTCCTGCACCTTGCCTCCTGCATCCTGCATCCCGCACCTTGCATCCCGCATCCTGCATCCCGCACCTTGCATCCTGCATCCTGCATCCCGCATCCTGCATCCCGCATCCCGCATCCCGCGCAACTTTCCTGCGGACTCACGGTTGGTATAGATCAAATGCTCACGCCGCTTGCCCCCGAACACTGGGATGCCACCAAGGCCGCCCACCTGCTCAACCGCGCCGGGTTCGGCGGGACGCCCGCCCACATCGATTCCCTCGTGCGGTCCGGCATGGCGGCCAGCGTGCGCTACCTCGTGGACGGCCCCGCCACGCCCGTCCCGGCTCCCGCGCCCGGCTGGGCCCACCCCGGCGACCTCCAGGATCTCCGTCAGATGGCCATGCAGGCGGGCCAGGCCGCCCCGGCGGGCGACCCCGAAGCGCAGAAGCAGGCGCGCCAGGAGTTCATCAAGGAACGGCGGCGCAAGGAATACGAGCAGGTGCTCGACCTGGGCGCGTGGTGGCTGGACCGGATGCGCCAGTCGGTCGATCCGCTGGAGGAAAAATTAACCCTTTACTGGCACGGGCATTTCGCCACCAGCGTGCAAAAGGTCAAGAGCCCGTACTTCATGTGGCGGCAGAACCAGACGTTCCGCGAGAATGCGCGGGGGAATTTCGGCGTGCTGGTGAAAGCCATGTCGCGCGACCCGGCCATGATCCAATGGCTCGATCTACGCGAGAGCCGGGCGGCGCATCCGAACGAGAATTTCTCGCGCGAGGTGATGGAGCTTTTTACCCTGGGCGAGGGCAACTACACCGAGCAGGACGTAACCGAGGGAGCCAAGGCGTTCACCGGTTACCGGATCGACCCGCGCACCGAGGGGTTCCGGTTTGATTTCAAAACCCACGACAACACGCCCAAGACCTTCCTGAGCCGGACGGACGTGCGCGACGGGGACCAGGCGATTGACGCCATCCTGGCGCAACCGGCATGTGCGCGGTTTCTCGCGCGCAAGTTGTGGACGTTCTTCGCATTCGAGAATCCGTCCGCGCCGCTGGTGGAAACGCTGGCGGACACGCTGCGGGCCAATCGGTACGACATGCGCCCGGCGTTGCACCGGATGTTCACCAGCCAAGAATTTTACAGTCCGGTGGCAGTGCGCACGCAGATCAAGAGCCCGATCCAATGGATGGTCGGGACGGCGCGGACGCTGGAGATCGAGCTGCCGCCGAAGCAGCCGCTGCTGGGTGCGTTGCGCCAGATGGGGCAGGTGCCGTTCAATCCGCCGAGCGTGAAAGGTTGGGACGGCGGCAAGGCGTGGATCAGCACGAGCACGCTGTTGACGCGCTACAACCTCGCGGGGTCTTTGTTGCAGACGAAGAATCCGCACCCGTCGGGTCCGGTGCCCGCCGCCGCGCCGGACAACGCGGACTCGATGGTGATGACCGACGAAGGCGAGCCGGAACCGACGCCGACGCCCGCGCCAGTCTCGCCGAGTTCGCCGCGCCAGGTGGATCTGGCGAAGCTCGCGCCGCTGGAGATTCGGAACGATCCCGCCGCGCTGGTGCACACGTTGGCGGTGCGCTTATTCCAGGGGTCACCCGCGCCGAAGGACGAGGGTAAATTCGTGGACTACCTCAAGGCGGCGGGTCCGCAGGTGAACGACGACATCGTCGCCGGGTTGATCCACCTGATGATGAGCACGCCGACCTATCAGCTTTGTTGAGCCGGCTCTTTCTTCTCTCTTTGCATCCTGCATCCTGCATCCTGCTTCTTGCTTCCCGACTTTCCCATGAGCGACCATCACCACGACACCGAAGCCAGCCACGAACCCGGCACGCTCCAGACCCGCCGCAGCTTTCTGCGCACGAGCTTGCTCGGCGCGGCGGCCAGTTGGACGCTCCCCGCGTTTATCGACCAGACGTTCACCGCGATGAACGCGAGCGCCGCCGACAGCGCGACCCAGATCATCACCGGCAAGGACGGGCCGATCCTGGTTGTTTTGCAACAGGCGGGCGGGAACGACGGGCTCAATATGCTGCCGCCGTGGGCCGACGACGCCTACCACGCGGCGCGCCCGTCGCTGGGCATTGGGGCGGACCGGGCGTTGAAGCTCAATGATTACTGCGGGCTGCACCCTGCGCTGACCTCGCTGAAAAGTCTCTATGATGACGGGCACATGGCCATCGTGCAGGGCGTGGGTTATCCCAACCCAAATCGGTCGCATTTCCGTTCGACCGAGATCTGGCAGACCGCCGCCGACAGCAACCGCAACAAGCCTTACGGGTGGCTGGGCAGTTATTTCGATTCGTGCTGCCAGGGAGCCGCGCCGACGGTGGGCGTGGCCATCGGCGGGCAGATGCCGCAGGCGTTCAATTCGCCGCATCCGACGGGGATTTCGTTTGCCAACCCGGAACAGTACCGCTGGATCGACAAGGGCACCCGGCACGGCTCGATGAGCGCGGCGGAATTTTATTACCGCCAGATCAACGCGCCCGACGCCGAGGATCTCGCCAACGGCGGGGATGGCGATCCGGCGGCGAGCGACGGCTCCATCGGGGCGATCAGCGCGGGCGGGTCGGCCCACGCGTCCGATCTCGGGTCACTGGACTTCCTGGAGCGCACGGCGCTCGACGCGCAACTCTCCAGCGACAAGGTGCGCGAGATCGCGCGCAAAACGCGCCCGGCGGCGACCTACCCGAACTCGCGCCTGGCGGACAGCCTGAGCCTCGTGGGGCGGATGATCGCGGGCGGGCTGCCCACCCGGGTGTATTATGTGTCCCACGGCGGTTACGATACTCACCAGGGTCAGGCTCCAACGCACGAGCGTTTGATGAAGGAGTTGGGCGGTGCGCTGGGCGCGTTCTGCGCGGACCTCAAGGCGCAGGGGAATTTCGAGCGCGTGATGGTGCTGACGTTCAGCGAATTCGGGCGGCGCGTGGCGCAAAACGCCAGCGGCGGCACGGACCACGGCGCGGCGGCCCCGATGCTGATGTTCGGCGGCGGCGTGAAGCCGGGGCTCTACGGAAAGTACCCGAGCCTGACCGATCTCTACGAGGGAGATTTGAAGTACAACGTGGATTTCCGTAGCGTCTATGCCACGGCGCTGGAACGCTGGCTGAAGGTGTCGAGCGCGACGGTGCTGGGCCGGAAATTCCCGATCCTGCCGATGGTTTGAGGCGGTGGTGGGCGCGTCCTGATTTACGGCGGGTGGATGGCGACCTGCGAGTGCCGCCCACTTGGCTTGCGTAGCGCGGGGCACACCAAATCAGGACCTTACCACCAGCCCCGGCGGATTGCGCAGAACCAGCACGGCGGTTTGCACCGATGCACACTTGAACCCGCGTAATTCCATGACAACCTCACCCGCTCCTCACGATCCCGACGCCACCGTTGATCTCGACGCAACCACGCCAACGACGGACCCCACCGAGCCAATTGCACCGCACGCCACCGGCAGCCCCGATCCCATCACCGGCGAACCGGACGCCCATCCGGTGGGGGTCGGCGTGGGTGCCGGGATTGCCGGGGCGATGGGCGCGGCCATCGGCGCGGTCGCGGGGCCCATCGGGATGATGGTCGGCGTGGCCATCGGCGCGATTGCCGGCGGGCTCGCGGGCAAGGAAGTGGCGGAGACACCCGAGATCACCCCGACGCCCGGCGACGGGAGTTCGCTGGATGATTTTGACCGTCCGGGTCTGGAGGATCAGCCGCTCTCCGCCGCGCTGGCCGAGCGCGTCAGCCCGCCCGAGGATGCGTTCTTCACCGGCGGCACCGTCACCGGCAAGGATGCCGACGCCCCGCTGCCCGCGCTGGATTCCTTTGATCATGCGAGTGGCAGCGCGCCGGTCGCCGAGGACGACGTTTTCGCGGATGACAAACCGCTGCCGACGGCGAGCGGGGGATTGATTACACCCGACGAAAGTTCCTTTTTCGAGGACAGCGCGGCGGGCGGGTTGTCGAAGGCCACGACGGGCGAGTCGCCGACCCTGACGGAAAGTCCGTTCACGGCGGCGCGGGCAGTGAGTCCCGGTGACCACTTTGCCGACACGCCGATTTCAGCTTCCAGCGGGCAGCCGACTTATACCACTCACATCGACACGGAACAGACCATCCGCACGGGCGCCTATTACCGCTATCTGGATCGGGAAAGCGTCGGACAGCCCGGCAGCGAGTTCGACGATTGGATCGCGGCGGAGAAGGAAGTATTGGGGGGTTCGTAGGCGAGCTTTCGGCGGGTCAGTTCTTGCTGTGAAGCATTTGAGATGCACGGTAGCGTCCGGGCACGGTGGCGACCGTTAGCCGCGCAACGCCTCCATAGCCTCATTCGGGTTGCGTTGGCTCGCACTACTGCTTTTCTTCTGTCATCCTGAGCGAGTATAACGAGCCGAAGGACCTTCCAACGCTGAGACACCGAAGGCCGAATCAGTCGAATCAGTATTAATAGGGACAGGGGTATACCACTTTTGTCATTCAGCGTTGAAGCGAGCGGCCACGGTGGAAGGTCCTTCGGCTCGTTACACTCGCTCAGGATGACAGAGAGAAAGGGCAGGAAGTGCCGCCCCGGCTGGCAGACATGGAAATAGAGCGGGCATACCGCCGCGAAGAGTTGCCATCGCGCCCGAAGGTCACGAGCCACCCGCCCCGGCGACGAGAATACGTCTATTCTTCGTACAGCGCGGAGACCATGCTCAACGACTTTTCGTTGGGCAGGACGCCGAGTTCCATCTGGTTCATCAGGTAGGCGAAGGCCAGGTGGTTTTCGGGATCGGCAAAGGCGTGGCTGCCGCCCGCGCCCGGCTGGCCGAACGCGAGCAGCGACGGACCGTAGAGCTGCCGGGCTTTGCGGCCGTCGGGCCGGAGCGGGTCTTTCATGAACCCGGCCGAGAAGGCGGTTGCGAGGCAGAGGATGCGGTCGGGGCCGCTGGCGAGAGTGGCGGTCATTTCCGTCACTACAGCGGGCGGGAAGTAGCGGGTGCCATCCAACTCGCCGCCGTTGGCCAGCAGGGCGTAGAATTTTCCGAGCGCGTGCGCCGTGCCGATGCCGCTGAAGGAGGGGATCGTCGTGCGGCGTCCATCGGCGGTGTTCATGGAGGCGACGCTGTGCAGGCCGCGCGGCCCCGAAAAGGCGCGGCGGGTGAGGGATTTTTCGTCGGCCAAGGCTTCGTAAAACGGGCCGAGCGGGCCGTCCTGACCCAGCACGGTGCGCGCGGGGTAAATGTTGGCGACGCGGTGGGCCTGATCGTCCGGTAGGCCGATCCAGAGGTCGAGGCCGAGAGGTTCGGCGAAGATTTGCCGCCAGTAGGTGCTGACCGTTTGACCGGGGCGCAGGCGGCGCAGGAGTTCGTCCAACAGGAAGCCGAAGGTGCGCGGCCCGTAGCCGTGGGCGGTGCCGGGCGGCCAGCAGGGCGGTTGCGCGGCGAGCGCCGCGGCTACGGCGGCGTGGTCGAGGATGGACACCTCCGGGTCAGCCATCACCGCGAGGCCGGACTGATGCGAGAGCAGTTGCGCCAGGGTGATTTGGTTTTTGCCGTGCGCCGCGAATTCCGGCCAGAGATCGGCCACGGGTTTGGTTAGGGGGATGTGGTCGGCGGCGAGGGCGTGCAGCAGGCACGCCGAGGCCAAACCTTTGGTGATGGACCACATCAAGACGAGCGTGCCCGCCGTCCAGCGGACCGTTTGCTGGCGGTCGCGCCAGCCGTCGGAAAGAGAGAGGATTTCCTCGCCCCGGTGCCAGACGGAAACCGACGCGCCGAGTTCGCCGCGCTCGCGGAAGTTCGCCTCGAAACAGGAGCGGATATGTTCCAGATTCATGAGCAAAGGGTAAAAAAGATCCAAGTTTCAAGAACCAAGATCCAAGGAAGATTCAAGGTTCAAGAAAAGATACAGAATCGTGAAGCAGCAGAATTCTCTGACTTTTTGGATCTTGGTTTTTTGATCTTCCTTGGATCTTGGTTCTTGAACCTTGGATCTTTTTTTAACCTTCCAACGCCTCTGCGGCGACCGGCGCGATGCGGGCGGCAGGACGGTAGATCGTCAGGCCGATGGCGAGCAGCACGCAAAGGCCGCCGAGCATGGACCGGGTAGGCAGCTTTTCGTGCAGGACCACTGCGTCGATGATCACCGCCGCCACGGGCGTGACCAGGGAAATGAGGAGGATTTTGGTGACCTCCACCCGCCGCGTCAGCCAGTACAACAGGCAGAACGCCAGCGAACTGCCCATCAGCGCGAGGTAGCACAGGTCAAAGATGGCCTGCCTCGTCCAATGCAGGGTCAGTGGATTGCCCTCGAACAGGAAACCGAGCACCAGCAGCGGCAGCCAGCCGCAGAACATCTGCCCGGTGGCCAGGACGGCGGGGTCGAGGTGTTTGCCGTGCGCCTTGATGAGCACGTTGGAGTACGCCGCGCTCATGGCCCCGAAGACAATCGCCACGCTGCCCCAGAGGGCCTTCGGACCGGCGAGGCCGAGTTGATTCGAGAAAATGATGCCGACGCCGACCAGGCCCAGGGCGACCCCGCCGATCTTTGGCGGGGTCAGGCGTTCGCCCGGCAGGTGGAGGTGGGCGAAGACGAGGCCGAAGGCGGGGATGGTTGCTTGCAGGACGGCGCTCAGGCCGCTGCTGATGCGCTGCTCTCCCCAGAACAACAGGCCGTAATTCACCGCGAAAATCATGAAGCCCGTGGCGGCGATGAGAAGCCAGTCCCGGCGTTGGCGGGGGAGCGAGGCACCACGACAGAGGTTGAAAATCGTCAGCGCCGCCGAGGCGATGATGAAGCGCACGCAGGCAAACCAGACCGGCGGCAGGTCGTGCAGTCCGAGCTTGATGAAAATCCAGGTGCTGCTCCAGATCGCGCACAGCACCAGCCAGACGCCGAAGAGTCGAAGGTTCAAGCCCTGTTGTCGCACGCCTAGCGTTGCGACGCAAACACCGCTTCGGGGTCTTTGGATGACTGTTTGCCGGCCTGCACCCAGCCGAACCGGCTGAGGAGTGATCCGAGCATGAATGCCACGGCGGCGGCCTGCATCCAGCCGACGCTGACGAGCACCAGCGACAAGGGGCCGGAGAGGATTTCGGCGGGCATCAGCAGGTGGCCGCTCAGACCTTCGTGCAGCGCGCGGTCCGCCGGGCCGTGACGGCGGAACATCAGCCACAGCCAGAGGATTGTTTCCACGGCAACCGTGACCCAGAAGATGGCCGCGAGCGGGCGGAGCGTGTAGCCGAAGAGCCCCAGCAGCCCCACCGCCGATCCCATGCCCGCCGTGCCGAAGTGCAGCGGGAGGAGGGAGCGGTGTCGGTTCCAGGCGGGCACGGCGGTCGCGCCGATGAGCACGCCGGTGTAGGTCGCCAGCAACATGCCGCTGAGACCGGCAGCGAAGGTGAGCGTGACGGCGACGAGATGGAGGAGCGTGGACCAGAGGCCGTCGGGCAGGAGGTGCCAATGCGCCAGCTCGACCGCCATCGCACCGGGGATCGCCGTCATGCCGTAGGGCGTCAGGATGTACACGCCCATCGACATGGCGGAGCGCAGCTTGAACACCCGCAGCATGTTGAAGAACAACAACGGACGGCCCAAGTCCATGATGAGCAGGACCGGCGAGGCCACGCCGCCGAAGGCCGCGATCCACATCGCGGCGCGGACGATCTCGGGCTGACCGAAGACGGTGGCCGCCAAGGCGATCACCGCCGCCATGCCACAGAGGCCGCCGATAAAGAAATAGATCGGAATTTCCCAGGTCCAGACCGGCGGCTTGATGACGGGCATCCCGAAATAGCCGGGCTTGTCCGCGCCGCTCTGGACGGCGCGTTCCAGGCCGGGCTTGCCGCGATGATTGGGACCGTGGCCGTTGGGTCCGTTTTTGACGGCGGCGATGGGGAGCGGGCTGCCCGCGATGTCCACGCCCCTCCCCTCGACGCGGCCCTGCGTCTTCGCTTCCTGGCGAAGTTCGTCCAGGCGGCGTTCAAAGGCGGGGTCGCGGTCGGGTTTGGGCACGGGAAAAATGTTTCTAAAGTTTAGGGAGCAAAGCTTTTCAATTTGTCGTCCACCGCTTCCTCCCCTCTGTCATCCTGAGCGAGTGTAACGAGCCGAAGGACCTTCCAACATTGGATTTATCAAGCACCTCTCCCACCTTTAGGTAGATGATTTCTTCACGCATGCGGCAATCGAAGTACATCGGTGGAAGGTCCTTCGGCTCGTTGCACTCGCTCAGGATGACAGAAATTTGAGGGTGATGCCGCCGCCTATCCATCCCCTATTTAAGGAAAGCAAAGGCTAGCAACGATAGTCCCAGCGCTCCAAAAGCGGTCAGAAAAGCGGAGGTCCAGGAGGCTTTGAGGTGGATCGTCGGGATTTCGGGTTTGGCTGGGAGGCCGTAAGCTTCGGGGTTACCCAGGATCAGAAAAAAGGCGTGGATGCCCTTCACGCTGGTATCTACGGGATCGTAGTTTTGGGCGTCGGGATAACCGGCGGCTTTGAGTTGCTCGACGCGCTTCGCGGCGTGGGGACGAAGTTCGTCCAGCGGGCCGAAGAGGATGCTTTCCGTCGGGCAAGCCTTGGCACAGGCCGGGACCAGTCCGCTGGCCTGCCGGTCATAGCAAAAGGTGCATTTGAACGCGCCGCCCGCGTCCTTGAGCGGTTTCTTGCGGCGGTCGATGACGCCGAAGGGGCAGCCCACCACGCAATAACCGCAGCCGTTGCAGATGTCGTTCTGGACGAGGACCGTCTGCGTTTCCGTGCGGATGATGCTGCCGGTCGGGCAGGCTTCCAGGCAGCCCGCTTCTTCGCAGTGCTTGCACACGTCCGAGAGGAAAAGCCAGCGGAAGGGGTCCTCGTGTTCCGTGAGGTCGCTCAGGAGATCGCCGGACATCGGCCCGGCGAGTTGCCGGCCGCGCGGCTGGTCCTGCTCGATGAAGAGGACGTGCCGCCACGTCGAGGCACCGAGGGCGTCGGTATGATCGTAGCTGTTGCCGCTCCAGCGGAAACCGTCGTCGGGCACGTCGTTCCATTCCTTGCACGCGACCTCGCAGGCCTTGCAGCCGATGCACAAGGTTGGGTCGGTGTAGAAACCGACCGTGCGCTGGTCGCGCACGTAGGTGTGCTTGCGCTGGTTGGTGGAAAGGATGCCTTCGCCAATCATAGGAAGTCGGAAGTCGGAAGTGGGAAGGCGGAGGTGGAGACGCTAATTCGACTGGCCGAGCTGATCGTGCTCGGCGACCTGCTTGCCGACCGGCGGGTGGCCGGGCAGATTTTGCTCGGGATGCTGGACGACCGGATCGCCCGGCGGGGTGATCTTTTCCAGGAATTCGTGACCGGCAATCCCGGCGGGCATCCGGCCGGGGACGATCACGCAAACCAGGGCCTTGCTTTCCATGATCGTGACGTTCGGCTCGCCGCTGATGGCGACGAGATCGTTGACGATGCCGCCCTTCGCCCCGCCCGCATAACCCCAATGAAAGGGCATGGCGACCTGATGGATGACGCGGCCGTCCTCGACCTTGATGGGCCGGGTGCGGCGGCTGACCAACGCGCGGGCTTCCACCGCGCCGCGCAGGGTGGCGACCACCACGAAATCGCTGTTCTCCACGCCAAGCTCCCCGGCCAATTCGGGCGACATCTCCACGAAAAGCTCCGGCTGGAGTTCGTTGAGATGCGGCAAAAATCGGCTCATGCCGCCGCAGGTGTGATGCTCGGTGAGGCGGTAGGTCGTCAGGACGTGCGGGAAGCGCGGATCGTTCGGCGGCGAGAAACGGTTGTCGGGCCGGCTGAACCAGTTGACGCCGGGATTCGTCTCGCGCGGATAAAGCTGGTTTTTCACCGGCGATTCCAACGCCTCGTAGTGCGTCGGCAAGGGACCGTCCTCCAGCCCTTTCGCCACGTAGAGCCAGCCCAGGCCGTCGTCGTGCAGGATGAAAGGGGCGTCGCCGCGGATGGCCTCCAGGCCCTTCGCGCCGGACGGCGGCACGTAATCGGGGGCCTTCTTCTTGACGAAATCGGGCACGTCGAGTCCGGTCCACTCCTTCTTTTCCTGGTCCCACCAGACGAGTTTTTTGCGCTCGCTCCAGGGTTCGCCGTTGGGTTTGGCGCTGGCGCGGTTGTAGAGGATGCGGCGGTCGCTAGGCCAGGCGAAACCCCACCCGTGGCCGTAGGGGCCGTGCGGCTCGCGGCGGTGGGTCTTGTTGATCTCGTCCGGGCCGTAGCAACCGGTGTAGATCCAGCAGCCGGAGGCGGTGCTGCCGTCGTCCTTCAGGTTCAGGTAGTCGTCGATCTGGCGGCCGTGGTGGGGGGGAGAAAAGGATGAAGGATGAAGGATGAAGGATGAAGGCGGAGGGGAGGAAGACGAGGCATCGGGCTCGGGCAAGGAGGAAGCGGCGGAAGGCGGGAGGCCGCGTGCGACGAGATATTTGTCGAGGCCGGAGGTGTTCTGGGAATGGACGACGCCGGGGGCGGCGTCGAGTTCGGGCGGGGTGTGCCAGCCGTTGATCTCGGCCAGGACGGCGGTGGCGTCCGGGTCGCCGTCTTCGAGTTCGGGATACCACCAGTCGAGCGCGCGCAAGGGCTCGTCCAGCGGATCGGACGAGGCTTTGGCCCTGGCGATGAGCCGCTTGGCGAGTTCGTGGACGAAACCGAGGTCGCTCTGGCAATCGCCCGGCGGCGAGACGGCTTTTTCGCGCCATTGGAGCAGGCGCTGGGTGTTGGTGAACGCGCCTTCTTTTTCGATGTGCGAGGCGGCGGGCATCAGGAAAACCTCCGTGGCGATTTCTTCCGTTTTCATCTCGCCGCGCTCGATTTCCGGGGCTGCGTACCAGAAGCTCGCGGTCTCCGTCTCCACCATCTCGCGGACGACGAGCCACTTCGTGCGGGCGAGGGCCTGCCGCTGGAGGCGGGCGTTCTGGCTGCCGACCGCTGGGTTCTGGCCCATGACGAAGTAGCCGTCCAGGCCGTGGTCGGCGGCGTGGGTGACAAACTGGAAATGGCTGTGGTCGCCGGTGAGCTTGGGAATCCAGGCGTAGCCGAAATCGTTCTCTTTCGTCGCGTTTTTACCGTAGTAAGCCTTCAGCAGGCTGACCATGTACTTGGGCGTCTCGTGCCACAGACCGGTGGGCAGGGCGTACTTTTTGCAGTATCCGGCGAGGTCGTCCATCCTGGCACCCGCCTTGGGCATGGCGAGGTAACCCGGCAGCGTATCGTAGAGTGTCGGGATGTCCGTCGAACCCTGGATGGAAGCGTGCCCGCGCAGCGCGAGGATGCCGCCGCCGGGCCGGCCCATGTTGCCGAGCAGCAGCTGGAGGACGGCGGCGGTGCGGATGATCTGCACGCCCTTGGACTGGTGCGTCCAGCCCACGGCGTAGCAGAAGGCGGCGGTTTTCTCCGGGCCGGAGGCGTTCGTGAGCGCGTCGGCAACCTTGAAGAAAAGTTCGGGCGGAATGCCGCACACCTTGGAAACCATCTCCGGGGTGTAGCGCGAGTAATGGCGGCGGAGCGTCTGGAAAACGCAGCGCGGGTGCTGGAGGGTGGGGTCGCGCGGCGGGTTGGCCTGATCCTTGCCCTCGTACTGCCAGCTTTCGCGCTGGTAGAAGCCGCCCTCCGCGTCCCAGCCGGAGAAGAAACCCGCCCCCTCCTCGGTGTCGCGGAAATCCTCCCGCAGGAGGTTGGAAGCGTTCGTGTAGTGGACGACGTATTCCTTGAAATACTTTTCGTGTTCCAGGACGTGGCGAATGATACCGCCCAGGAAAGCGATGTCCGTACCGGCGCGGATGGGCACCCAAAGGTCGGCCATCGCGCTGGTGCGGCTGAAGCGGGGATCGACGTGGATGATCGTCGCGCCGCGTTCCTTGGCCTTCATCACCCAACGGAAACCCACCGGATGCGCCTCGGCCATCGACGAGCCTTCGATGAGAATCACGTCGGCGTTCGCCAGATCCTGGAGGGACGTAGTCGCCCCGCCTCTACCGTAGGTGGTCCCCAGACCGGGCACCGTGGAGGAGTGTCATATTCGGGCCTGGTTGGACACGCAGACCATCCCGAGGCCCGCCGTGAAGAGTTTCTTGATGAGGTAATTTTCCTCGTTGTCCAACGTCGCGCCGCCGAGGTGGGCGACGTTCTCAAAATGGTTGACCGGGTTGCCGTCCTTGTCGTCCCTGATCCAACCCTTCTTGCGGGCATCCCAGACGCGGTCAGCAATCATGTCGAGCGCCGTGTCGCGGTCGAGATCGCTCCATTCGGTGGCGTAAGGCGCGCGGTAGCGAACTTTGGTGACGCGGTCGGGCTGGGTGACGAGTTGATAGCTCGCCGCGCCCTTGGGGCAAAGGTTGCCTTGGCTGATGGGGCTGTCCGGGTCGCCCTCGATGCTGACGACCTTGTCGTCCTTGTGATAGACCAATTGGCCGCAGCCCACCGCGCAGTAGGGGCAGATCGACTTGGAGACTTTTACTTCCGGCTCGCGGGACTGGTCGATGCGGGCGTGCATCTGCCGGGTCTTGTCCGACATGGCTTCCAGGCCGGTGCCGTCGAGACCGTGGCGGATCTGCTGGAGCAGCGGCCACCGGGCGGCTTTGGAGAGCAGGTCGGAGATGGTCATGGCTGGCGTGGGAGGACGCGGGGTTTCTGGAGAACGATACGCCGCGTGCAGCCCGGTTGGATGGCAAAAAAGTAGGTCAAAGCAGGGAGCGTGACAAGGGGGAGTTTGCAGGCGAACAAGAGGACAAACCGGGCGAAGACAGTCACAGTCAGGCGAAGTGCAGCTTCGCCAGCGGGAACATTCCCAGGCGCAACCTGGGGAATACGGGGAACAGAATCCGCTTGACGGCCTGGCGGCGTACCAACCCGGCCAATACGGCGACCGCTCGCAATCTAGCCAAATTCTGATAGTGTTCGCGCCGACCAATTCACCCGCTGCCCGGAATCCCTCCATGAAAAAACTTCTGCCCCTCCTGACAGCGGTGCTCTGCGCCGCATTGACCTCCACTTTTTCAAGCGGCTCACACGCCGCGCCGGGGGACCTGGACGCCTTTAACCCCAACAGCGACTACTACTCCAATTTCTACGGCGTGGCGACCCAGCCGGACGGCAAGATCCTCGTGGGCGGCGTCAACTCTGCCAGCTCCAGCGGAGTCACCGACCCCTCCCCGCTCAGCAACATCATCCGGCTCAACAGCGACGGCAGCCTGGACACCACCTTCAACCCCAACGCAAACGACTATGTCGGCGGCCTGGCGGTGCAGACGGACGGTAAGATCCTCATCGGCGGCAGCTTCACCACCTTGCAACCCAACGGAGCGGCGACCGCCACGACCCGCAGTTACCTCGCCCGGCTCAACAGCGACGGCAGCCTGGACACCACCTTCAACCCGAACCCGGCTCAAGGCACGGGCGGCCTGACGATGCAGGCGGACGGCAAGATCGTCCTCGCAGGCGGCGGCTACGTCCCGCAGCCCAACGGAGCCACCAGCAACAGCGCGCGCCGGTTGATCGCCCGGCTCAACAGCGATGGGAGTCTGGACAACACCTTCGACCCCGACCCGAGCGGCACGTACGGCCTGGGGGTAAGCAGCATCGCGTTGCAAACCGACGGCAAAATCGTCTTCAGCGGCGTCTTCGATACCCTGCAACCCAACGGGGCGGCCAATGCCACGACGCGCCACAACATTGCCCGGGTCAATGCCGACGGCAGCCTGGACACCACCTTCAACCCCAGTGCCAACTCCAGTGTGACCGGCTACGTCGGCGGCCTGACGGGGCAGACGGACGGCAAGATCATTCTAAACGGCGACTTCAGCTCTTTCTATCCCAACGGGGCGACCAGCGCCACCACGCGCATCCATCTGGCCAGACTCTTCAACGACGCCGCCGCCCAGCGGGTGGTTGTCGCCGGTGCCACCAACAGTGCCACCGTGCAACTGCTCCGGAGCGGGGCCGAGCCCGAAACCCAGCAGGTGACCTTCGAGGTGTCCACTAACTCCGGCACCACCTGGACCAACCTGACGGCCGCCAGCCGGATCTCCAGCGGCTGGCAAGTCACGGGCTACAACCTGCCGAGTGCCGCCGGGTTGATCCGCGCCCGCGTCCGGGTTTCCAGCGGACGATACAACGGGTCGAGCAGCTTGCATGAGGTGGTCGCCGCCTATCCCACGGACAACACCACCCCCAACATCAGCGTGGAGCAACCGGCCAACACGCAGTTGTCCCCCGGCTCCAGCACGGTGGATTTCGGCGAGTCGCCGCTGGCGCAGGGCGGACCGGCGAAGACCTTCACCATCCGCAACGCCGGATTCGTGACGCTCAACGTGGGTGCCGTGACCGTGGACGGGACCAACGCGGCTGATTTTATCGTGAACACCTCCGGCACCAGCCCGAGCCTCGCCAGCGGAGGCAGCACGACGTTCGCGGTCACGTTCGCGCCGACGGGGGCGACGAGCAGCCGGCGCAGCGCGACGCTGCACGTCGCCAGCAACGCGCCCGGGAACAATCCATTCAACGTCCTGCTGGCGGGGCTGGGGCTTTCCGCCACGACCAGCACGGGCAACGACGGCCTGAGCGATCACGCGAAGTACAACCTGAGCGCGCTGGGATTCAACTGGCAATTGAGCCAGCCCGCGCTGGTGCAGGCGCTCTACGCGGGCGCCGGCACCGCCGGGCTATACACGACGGCGCAGGTGCAGGCGCTCAACGTGGGCACCCCGCTGATCCAGAAGGATGCCTCCACGGGGCAGTTCAAGCTGACCATCGCGGTGCAGCAATCGGCGGATTTGAAGACCTACACGCCGTTGTCGCTGTCCACCGGGACGACGGCGATCAATTCCGCCGGAGCGTTGGAATTCCGGTTCTACGGGCCGAGCGGGGCGCAATTCTACCGGTTGCAGTCGCAGTAGGTGGAATCGCGCGGGGGGCGGCGTGGGCGCACCACGTCCCCGGGTCCGTCGCTCCCTCGGGCCCGCGTTGCCCTTGGCCGCGCCCTTGTCGGCGAAGTTGTACTTCGTTCCCGAAGCGCAATATTCCCCGGCTGATGAATGAAGTTCCCGCCCCCCACGACCCCATCGCCATCGCGCTGGCCGAGGACATCGGCCCGGGCGATGCGACGGTGGAATTCTTCATTGATCCGACTGTCCAGGCTCATGCCCGGATTTTCGCCAAGGAAGCCGCCGTCGTGGCCGGGGCGGAAACCGCCCGGGAAACCTTCGCGCGGGTGGACCCGGCGTTGCTCGTGGAAGTGGCACGCGGCGACGGCACGGCGGTGGCACCCGGCGACACGATCCTGACGATCCGGGGCCGGGCGGGGTCCGTGTTGACCGGCGAACGCGTCGCGCTCAATTTTTTGCAACGGTTGTCGGGCGTGGCGACGTTGACGCGGCGCTTCGTGGACGCCGTCGCCGGAACGCCCGCCAGGATTCTCGACACCCGGAAGACCACCCCGGGACTGCGCGCGCTGGAGAAAGCGGCGGTGAAGGCGGGCGGCGGGTGCAATCACCGCATGGGCCTGTACGACATGGTCATGGTCAAGGACAACCACCTGCTGGCAGAGTCCGCCGCACAAGGGCTGGGCGCGGCCATCGCGCGGGCCAGGGCGGCCCGGCCCGGGCTGCGGGTGGAATTGGAGGCGGACACCCTCGCGCAGGTGCGGACGTTTCTGGCTCTGGAAGGCGTGGACGTGATCCTGCTCGACAACATGAGCCTGGCCGATTTGCACGCGGCGGTCGCGCTGGGCCGGGGCGGGACGGTGCAGTTCGAGGCCAGCGGCGGGGTGAACTTGGAGACGGTCCGGGCGATTGCGCAGACGGGCGTGCAGTGGATCAGCGTCGGTGCGCTGACGCACTCGGCCCGGGCGATTGATTTCTCGCTGGAGTTTCTTTGAGCAGCGGCGAGAGCGAAGAGGCCGTTTTATGAGGACGCCGCTGCTTCAAAACCTCTGTCATCCTGAGCGAGCCTAGGCGAGTCGAAGGACCTTCCCACGTCCCACCAATTGAAACGGATGGATTTTATGCGGCTTGATCCTGATCACATTCGCGCGTCGTTGCCGAATACCACAGTAATTGGACGCCAGGTCTTCGTCTTCGAGGAAACCGACTCCACCAACGATCTCGCCGCCCGGGCCGGGAAGGATGGCCTGGCGGAAGGGCTGGTAATCTTTGCGGAAACCCAGCGCGCCGGGAGGGGAACATCCGGGCGGCGATGGCTCTCACCGCCACACCGGAATTTGTTGTTTTCCGTGTTGCTGCGCCCGCCGGAGCGCGTGCCGGTGGCGCGGTGGCCGGAGCTGACCTTCTGCGCCGCGCTCGCCGTAGCGGAGGCCGCCGAACGCGAGACCGGCGCGAAAACGAACATCAAATGGCCGAACGATGTACTGGTCGCCGGACGCAAAGTCGCGGGGATTCTACTCGAATCCCATCAGCGCCAGACCCCGGGATTCGTCGTGGTGGGGATCGGGCTGAATGTGCTCCAGCAAGCGGGGGATTTTGACCCGGAGATTCGGGGGAGCGCCGGATCATTGGCGATGGCGGCGGGCGCGGCGCACACGCCGGACCGGGCGCGGGCAGCGGCGGCGGTGCTAGAGCGCCTGAACG
>CAHJWO010000065.1 GCA_903642295.1 PVC group bacterium
ACCTTCCACCGTCGAGGGCACCTCAGGCTGATCCAAGGACGATGATCCCGCGGCTGATTCAAACGGGATGCGCTCTATTCCGACCGTCTGGCTAACCGCGTCAGATTTTGGATCGCTGGTCTCTAAATTATTTCGGGCGGCAACAAACCCGATAGCATCGACGCGAAACGCCCCGCCAGATACCCGGCGGGGCGTTTTTTCAACGTCGGACCTTGCCCCGGCCCGGCGGTGTTAGCGCCTCACATCTTGCCATTCCCGTTCCCGCTCGGCGCATACCGTGGGTCGGGCTGGTCGGCCATGGTCAGTACCTCTTCCGCTGTCGCGCGGTGGTTTTCCACGGACCCGGTGACTTTCCCGTACGGACTCTTGTCCAGCGTGTCGCCGTTTGCGCCGAGGTTTGCCAACCGCTGCGTCTCCGCCTCGGTCAACTGCTGCCGGGGCAACGGTTTGAGCTTGAGCACGTCCTTGGCCGTTAGCCCGAGCGCCTGCCCGACGCGGTAACCGTAGTCGTCGTGGACCAGGAAGAAATGCCACAGCATCCGGTCCTTTACATCTTGTTCGCATTGCCCGAGCAGGTCACCCATGTTCTGCACCAGATCATCGCGCTCCCAGTCCTGCATCGTCACGTAACGCGCCCGCGCCTGCGCGTAATCGTTGCGCCGCTCCAGGTCTTCGCGGATCAACCGGCCCGTGACTGTCGGCCCGTAAATAGGTTCGGAGCGCGTCGATTCCTTCAGCCCGCCGTGCATCGACGGTTCGTAGTTCACGTGCGGGTTTTGACCCGGTGCCGTGCCGACGTTGAATGCCATCTGGCCGTCGCGCTGGTTGGTCGCTACCTGCTCGACACCCTTGGGCGAATTCACCGGCAACTGCAAATAATTCGTCCCCACGCGGTGCCGTTGCGTGTCGGAATAGGAGAACGTCCGGCCCACGAGCATCTTGTCGTCGGAAAAATCCAGCCCGTCCACGAGCACCCCCGTGCCCATGGCGATCTGCTCGTTTTCCGCGAAGAAATTCTCCACGTTGCGGTTGAGCGTCATCGTCCCGAGTTTCTTGAGCGGGAACTGGTCTTCCGGCCACACCTTCGTGTCGTCGAGCGGATCGAAATCCAGTTCGGGATGCTCGTGGTCGTCGATGGTCTGCACGAGGAAATCCCACTTCGGGAAATCGCCCTTCTTGATGGAGTCGAACAAATCCTTGGACGCACTGCCGAGGTCCTGTCCCTGCACCTTGTTTGCCTCGGCCTGGGTCAGGCTCTGCACGCCAGAATGCGGATGCCAATGGTACTTCACCAGCGTCGTGCCGCCCTCGGCGTTCACCATCTTGTAAGTGTTGACGCCAAACCCTTCCTGGTGCCGGTACGAACGCGGAATGCCGCGCGGGCTGAACAGGAACGTCAGCATGTGCTGGGCTTCCGGCGTCTGGCTCATGAAGTCGAAGATGCGGTTCGCTTCCTGGCGAAACGTCACCGGGTCGGGCTTGAGCGAGTGAATCACGTCCGGGAACTTGATGGCGTCCCGGATGAAGAACACGGGCAGGTTGTTGCCCACGAGGTCCCAGTTGCCGTCTTCCGTGTAGAACTTCACCGCGAACCCGCGCGGATCACGCGCCACTTCGGACGAATCCCGACCGCCGATGACGGTCGAAAACCGGATGACCATCGGCGTTTTCTTGCCCGCTTCCTGGAACAACTTGGCGCGGGTGTACCTCGACGCCGGTTCATCCCCGACCAGGCCCGTCGCCTCGAACTCGCCGTACGCCACGAAACCCCGTGCGTGGACCACGCGCTCCGGGGTGCGCTCGCGGTCAAAGTGGCTGATCTTTTCGAGGAACTGGTAGTTTTCCAACGTGGCCGGGCCGCGGCTGCCAACGGTGCGCTGGTTCTGATTATTGCGGATGGGATGTCCCTGGCGCGTGGTCAGGGTCTGATCCTCGGGGAATGCTTCGGGTTCGTTTTCCATAGAGTGGTAAAGTGGAATCGGCTGTGACGGGGCCGCCCGGTTGTCTGGACCGTGGGAGACAACGGCGGCTCTGGTCGCCGTGACGGTAGCGTCGAGGTCGCCGTTGGGGCGACCCCTCGCGGAGGAGGCGGCGGGACCGCGGCGTTTTGCCCGAGCCAGAGAAACCGCGGCGGATCGTGATCGGAAACACTGACCGGACGGTATTCAGGACAGAGGGGCCTCCTCGGGCGCGTTGGCAGGGACCGGCGCGACGGGAGCCGGTTTTGCCCAGCGGGCCAACGATTCGCCGTGGAGATGGTGCGGTCGCAGGTAGCGCGCGAGCACGCCGTAACGCGGGCCGAACACCAGCGCCGCCACGAAGCAGACCCCCAGCACCAGGACGATAGCCGGGCCGCTCGGGATGTCCGTCCAGTAGGAGAGCAGCAGGCCCACGCACGCCCCGCCGGCGCCCAGCAGTCCGCCGAACCACGACAGCGCGCGGTAGCTGTCGCTGAGGAGGTAGACGGTCGCGGCGGGCAGGACGAGCAGCCCGACGGAAAGCACCACCCCGACCGCCTGGAGGCTGGCGATCATGGCCAGGACGATCAGCGTGATGAGCAGGTAATTGAGCCGGGCGACGGGCACGCCGAGGCTCTGCGCGACGGAAGGCTCGAAGAGGGTGAGGAGAAGGCCGCGCTGGAGGCTCACGAGGCTGACCGCGGAGAGAAAGCCAACGGCGTAGATGATCCACAGGTCCGAGTTGGAAACGCCCAGGATGTTGCCGAAGAGGAAATGCGTCAGGTCCACCGGGACGCGGCTGTATTTGAGCAGGATGATGCCGATGGCAAACGCCACGGTGTAAAGCGCGCCGATGGCGGTTTCGTCCTTGAGTCGGCTGCTGCGCGCGACGAGCTGGCCGCCGATGCCGACGAGCAAGGCCGCGACCACCGCCCCACTGAAAAGCCCCAGCGGGGCCAGGCCGAAGAAGATCGCACCGATGGCGAGGCCGGGCAGGAGGGAGTGCGAGAGCGCGTCAGCGAGCAGCGCCAGCCGCCGCAGGACGATGAAGGCGCTCAGGAAACCGTTGGTGAAACCCACCAGCGCGCAGCCCAGGAGCGCGCGCTGCATGAACTCGTAGTGGAACGGCTCCGTCAGCCAGCGGAAGGGGGCGAGGGCGAGGGGAGGGGACATCATCATGCCGGGGTGCCCGTGAAAACTTCCATGCCGTAGGTGCGCTCGATGTTCTCCGGCGTGAAGACCTCCTCCACCGGGCCGTAGGCGACCAGTTCGCCGTTGAGGAAAATCACGTCGTCGAAAAGAAGTTCGACCGTGCGCAGGTCGTGGTGGCTGACGACGACCAGCTTGCCGTCGCGCTGGGCCAGGGTGCGCAGCAGTTCGCTCAGGACGGCCTGCGAGTTGCGGTCCAGGCCGGTGAAGGGTTCGTCCAGCAGGTAAACGTGCGCGCCTTGCGCGACGGCGCGGGCCAGAAACGCGCGCTGCTGCTGGCCGCCCGAAAGCGCGCTGATTTGCCGGTCGGCGAGGTCTTGGAGACGGGTGGCGGCGAGCGCCTCCTCGACCCGTTGCTTGTCCTCCGGCCCGAATCGCTTCCAGCCGCCGAGCGCCGGGTAGCGGCCCATCTCGGTCAGGCCGCGCACGGTCAGCGGAAAATCCCAGTCCACGACGCTGCGCTGCGGCAGGTACGCGATGGAGCTGCCCGCGCGGGTGTCGCTGTGGTCGTGCGCGTCGAAGTGCACGCGGCCCGTGTCGATGCGGGTGAGTCCCACGAGGCTCTTGAGCAGCGTCGATTTGCCCGCGCCGTTGGGTCCCAGCAAGCCCACGCACCGTCCGCAACGCAGGTCCAGGTTGACGTGATGCAGCGCGGGCACGCCGCGGTAGGAGACCGTCAGATCGTCGATGAGGAGGCGGTGCGCGGACATGGCCAGAGGGAAGGGATCAGGGCGTGGCGGCAGCGGGTTCGCCGGGGACGGTGAATACCTCGTCCACTGTGCCGTTCTCACCGGCCCAGAAGGATTTTTCCACCTTCCGCCCGTCGGGAAAGCGCACCGTGACCTGCGCGGCCGCCGGGTTGGCGGCGGGGGCGGCGGCGTTACTGCTGCCCGCTGTCACGGTAGACCAGTGCGCCTGGACCACGAGATCCACCCCTTCGGGAGGGACGGCGGTCGTCCAGCGCCCGGTGAAACGCGCCTGCGGGCCGCGTCCGGCGAGCGCCGTCCGGTCGAGGTTTTTGAGCTGAAAATCCGCCGGGGCGGGGGCGAACACGGCTTCCAGTTCCAGGGGCGCGGATTTCGTCTCCGGGCTGTCCGTCGTGGTGGCTGCGACCGGGCTTGAGTTCGCCGTGACAACCGATGCCGCCGGGCGTGTCAGCCGATAGACCGGCCAGCCCGCCAGCAGAAACACGGCGACCATGAAGACCGCCTGGAAGGAAGGGGTGCCGCGCACGCTTCAAGCCTCCGTGAGATGCGGCGGGATTGCAACCGGGATGCAGGAAGGCCCGGGCACTATTTCAGGGCATCCACAATCGTGTTGGCGTTGTGGCGCAGCATGCCGATGTAAGTGGTCGCATCGCTGCCGGGTGCGCCCAGGCCGTCCGCGTAGAGTTCGCCGCCGACCGTCGCGCCCGTTTCCTTGGTGATCTGGGTGATGACTTTCGGGTTCTGCAGGTTCTCGAAGAATACGGATTTGACACCCTCCTTCTTGATGGTGGTCAGCAGTTCGGCCACCTTGCGCGTGCTCGGTTCCTCGGCGGTGCTCACCCCCTCGATGGGATAAATCTTGAAGCCGTAGTCACGGGCGAAATATTGGAAAGCGTCGTGGCTGGTGACAAGCTTGCGCTTGTCGCGCGCCAGTTCGGCGACCTTCAACTTGATGGCCTGGTCCAACTCGTCGAGCTTGCCCTGGTACGCCACGGCGTTCGCCGTGAGGGCGTCTTTGTCGGCGGGGGCGGCGGCGACCAGCGCATCGCGCACCACGTCGGTCGCTTTCTTGACGTTGGCGACCGAATGCCACCAATGCGGGTCCTCGATGGTCTTGCCGTCGTCCTTGAGCTTGAGCGAGTTGCCTACCTTGTTGCCCACGTTGACGAACTTTTTCGGATCGGTGCCTTCCTCCAGCTTGGAAAGATAGCCTTCCATGCCTTTGCCGCTGACGAGCACCAGGTTGGCATCAGCGACCAGTTGCACGTCGCTGGGGCTGGGCTGGAACTCGTGCGGGTCCACGCCGCCTTTGACGAGTTCCTCCACCTGGATCTTGTCGCCGCCGACGTTGCGGGCGACATCGCTGAGCACGGTCGAAAGCGAGGCCACCTTCAACGGCGCGGCCGAAGCGAGACCGACTCCACCGAGACCCGCCGCCAACACCGCGAAAAACGTTCGAGAGAATGGATGCATCATGACCGCAAAATAACCGGCTGGCCTTCAATTGCAAACGATTTGCTACAAAGCTAAGTTTCCGCTGGTCTGCTCCGTTCCGGCTTGACCGCCGATTTTGTGGTATGTTGCCGCCGGGTCCTGCTTTTGCCTATGCCTCGCTCCCATTCGACTCACCATCATCCTCCCCACGCCGATGACGCGGAGCCTTTCACGCTCGAAGGGCTGACGGAATCGCTGCGCAGCAAAGGCTTACGTATGACGGGCAACCGCCGGGCGATTTTGCAGGTGCTCCTCCAGGCCGAGGAGCCGCTGGGACTGGAGCAAATCCAGAGCGAGGCGGTGCGTTATGCACGGGGCGGCGAGACGCCCGACTTTGCCACGGTCTTCCGGATGATGGCTCTGCTCGAAGAACTGAAGCTGGCCCGCAAGGTCAACCTGGGGCGGGCGTCGAGTTTTTTCGAGTTGGCGGACAGTCGGCACCACCGGGATCATCTCGTCTGCACGGATTGCGGCACGGTCACGCCGCTGGAGGAAAGCTGTCCGGTGGAAACGTTGGAACGGCAGATCGCCCGCAAACACGGGTACACGCAGGTGACGCATTCTCTGGAATTCTTCGGTCGCTGCGGGGATTGCAGTACCGGCTCCCCCTCCTGATGCCGTTGGGGAGGTGAGTGCCCACAGGGCGGATGGTGCGTTCTCCGCCCCGGCGGAAGGATTTGAGCGAGCGGGTTGACCGGGGATCTCCGTGCTGGCGGGCAGGGCGCTCTTTCGAGCGCGTGACTCGCGCCGCTTAAGCAAGTTATTTGCATTAAATGAAGCAAATGACTTGCATTTGCATTTCGATTGCCGAAATCTCGCAGGCTTTCCATGAAACCATCGTTTACCAACGCTTTGCTCTACCAACGCTGCCGGTTGCCCCGTGCGCTCCCGGCGCTGGCTACCGCCGGCTTGCTTTCCCTTCTACTGCATCCGGTGCGTCTGTCCGCCCAGGTGCGTGACATCGGCATCGGCACCAACCCGGCCGCGACGAAACAGACCCAGACCACGCCCGACGGCCAGAATCCGGCTGGCCTGGAACACACCGGCTTGCTCGACGGCGGCGAGGAAGCCGAGCGGGTCGTCGTCATCGGCTCGCTCGACGAGAAGCGCAACGCGATCCTGCCCAACCTGGGCGCCACCTCCTACGGCGTCAGCCAGAATCAGATCGCCAACCAGTCCCAAGGTTCCGACGCCTCCTTCAACCAGACCCTGCTGCGGGTGCCCGGCTTCGCGCAGGATTCCTACGGCCAGCTCCACGTGCGCGGCGAGCACGCCAACCTCCAGTTCCGCATTAACGATGTGCTGCTGCCCGAGGGCATCGCCGGGTTCGGCCAGGAACTCGACACCCGGTTCGTGGACGGCTTGCAGGTCATCACGGGCTCCCTGCCCGCGCAGTACGGCATCCGCACGGCGGGCATCATCGACATCCACACCAAGAGCGGCGCGTTCAACAACGGCGACGAACTTGGCTTCTATGGCGGCAGCTACAACACTTACCGGCCCTCCTTTGAGTTGGCGGGCAACGTGGGCAAGCTCAGCTATTTCTTCACGGGCGACTTCCTGGAAAACGGCATCGGCATCGAGAACCCCGACGGCAAGGACTACCCGATCCACGCTCACACCGAGCAGTACCACGGCTTCGGGTACCTGCAGTACGTCATCGACAAGACCAGCCGCCTGAGCCTGATCCTCAGCGCCTACGACGCCGATTTCCAGATTCCCAACAACCCTGGCCAGACGCCCGCCTTCGGCGTGGCCGGTCTGCCCACGGTGCCCGGGAGCATCACGGCGGATCAGCCTTTCGGCCTCGGTCAATTCGGCTCCACGCACCTGGACGAAAACCAGAACGAACAGAACGATTACGCCGTGCTGGCCTACCAGAAAAGCGCCGGCAACCTCGACTTCCAGCAGTCGCTCTTCATCCGCAACAGCTCCATCCTGTTCCGGCCCGACAACGTGGGCGACCTCGTCTTCAACGGCGTCTCCAGCCGCGTGGACCGCGACGCGATCACCGGCGGCGCGGAACTGGACGCCAGCTACCGCCTCACCGACAGCCACACCCTGCGCGGCGGCTACGTGCTGCTCGTCCAGCACGCCAGCAATCAGGCGGTGACCGGCGTGTTCCCGACCGATGCGGACGGCGCGCCGACCAGCAACGTGCCGCTGGCCCTGAAACTCAACCAGTACAAGACCGGCTACATCTACGGCTTCTACCTCCAGGACGAGTGGCACGTCTTCAAGCCGCTGACGATCAACTTCGGCGCACGCTACGACCGGGTGGACGAGTACGACCACGAGGGCCAGTTGAGCCCCCGCGTCAACCTGGTCTATCAACTCGGTGACGACACGATCTTCCACGCGGGCTACTCGCGCTACTTCACGCCGCCACCCCTGGAAAGCGTGCAGGAGGGGGGCGTCAGCCAGGCCGCCAACACCACCAACGCGGCGGCACTCACGCAGGCTGGCGCCGACAAAAGCGAGCGGGCCAACTACTTCGACGCCGGGGTCACGCAGACGCTTTTCAAGAGCCTGCAACTGGGTCTGGACGGGTATTACAAGCACGCGATCCAGCAGATCGACGAAGGCCAATTCGGTGCGGCCATCATCGAGAGCCCTTTCAACTATCGCTACGGCGACATCTACGGAGCCGAGGGCACGGCGACCTTCGTCAAGGGTGGCTTTGAAGCCTACGCCAACGCGGCGTACTCGATGGCGAAGGGCAAGAAAATCCAATCCTCGCAGTTCCTCTTCGACCCGGACGAGTTCGCGTACATCCAGAACCATAAAGTGTTCCTCGACCACGATCAGACCGTCACGCTCTCGGCGGGGGTCTCGTACCTCTACAAACCCTCGGGCACACGGACGTACGCCGATATGCTTTACGGCAGCGGCCTGCGTGACGGGTTCGCCAACCGGGGCCGGTTGCCGATGTATTACACGTTCAATGTGGGCATCGAGCAGAGCTTCCGGGTGCCGCACCTCGGCCAGGCGCACGCGCGCTTTGACATCGTGAACCTGACCGACCGGGTGTACGAACTGCGTGACGGCTCGGGCATCGGCGTGGGCGCGCCGCAATTCGGCCAGCGCCGGGGCATCTACGGCGGCATCAGCATCGACTTCGGTCCGCAACCGGCAGCCAGGGAAATCACGCCCGCGCCGAAGGACGGCAAGGGCAGCGTCTCCGGCAAGTAAAGAGCGTCAGGGGAACCGCGGCCGTCCACCCCGGGGGGAGGTGGGCGGCAGCGGTTCCCTCGTTTACAAGTTGCACTCGGGAACGGGGGAAAGATGGAAAGGCTGCTGCCTCGCCCCGGCCGGGCCTACTGGTAAGCCGCCTGCGGTCCTTTGACGTTCTTCTTGCCGATCCAGGGCATCAGGCCCCGCAACTTCGCGCCCACCTTCTCGATGGGATGGTTCGCCCCGGCCTTGAGCAAGGCCGTGTAGTTCTTCCGGCCCGTCCGGTATTCCTCGATCCAATTCCGGGCAAACTTCCCGTTCTGGATTTCCTTGAGCACCTTGCCCATCTCCTTTTTGACGGTCTTGTTGATGATGCGCGGTCCGGTGACCACGTCGCCGTACTTCGCCGTCTCGGAGATCGAAAAACGCATCCCAGCAATGCCCGACTCGTTCATCAAATCGACGATCAATTTCAGTTCGTGCAGACACTCAAAGTACGCCATCTCGGGCTGGTAACCCGCCTCGACCAGCGTCTCGAAACCGGCCTGTACCAGGGCCGTCACGCCGCCGCAAAGCACGGCCTGTTCGCCGAAAAGATCGGTCTCGGTCTCCTCCTTGAAGGTGGTCTCGATGACGCCGCCGCGCGTGCCACCGATTCCCTTGGCCCAGGCGAGGGCCACTTTCTTGGCCTGCTTGCTCGGGTTCTGGTAGATGGCGATGAGCGCGGGCACGCCCTTGCCCTCGACGTACTGGCGGCGCACGATGTGGCCCGGGCCCTTCGGCGCGACCATGATCACGTCCACCTCCGGCGGTGGCACGACCGTCTTGAAGTGAATGGCAAAGCCGTGGGAAAACAGCAGCGTCTTGCCCTTGGTGAGATGGGGTGCGACATCCTTTTCGTACACGTCGGCGATCTTCAAATCCGGCACGGCCAGGAAGATCACGTCGGCTTCCTTGACGGCCTCGGCGGTGTCCAGCACGGCCAATCCTTTCTCCGCCGCGACCGCCCGCGAAGGACTGCCCGGATAAAGACCCACGACCACGTTCATCCCGCTGTCTTTCAGGTTGAGCGCATGGGCATGTCCCTGCGATCCAAAACCAATGACCGCGCAGGTCTTGGCAGCAAGCACTTGGAGGTCGGCGTCTTTATCGGTGTAAACTTTGGCGGGCATAGGAGGAAAGTGGGAAGTGGGAGGTCGGAAGGCGGCAGTGAAAAGGCGGGAAGAAAGCTTGGTGAGTGGAGATACGGCAGCAGAAAACGGGTGGAGTCAGCGCGTGGAAAGGGGTCGGACAAACCCGGGAGTCTTCAACTTTCCACTTCCGCCTTCCCACTTCCGCCTTCGTTTTCATCCTTTCGGCGCGACATCGCCACCTTGCCGGTGCGCGTCAGGTTGCTGATGCCGAAGCCGTGCATCAGTCGGATGAACTTGTTGATCTTGCCCTCGTGGCCGGTGACTTCGATCAGAAAATTGGTGTGCTGCACATCGACGATCTTGGCGCGGAAGATGTCGCAAATCTGCATGACCTCCGAGCGCGTCTCACCGTTGACCTTGACCCGCATGAGCACCAGTTCACGGTCCACGAACTCGTTGTCGCGGAAATCCTCGATGCGGATGACATCGACCAGTTTGTTGAGTTGCTTGGTGACCTGTTCGAGCACGGCGTCGTCCCCTTGGACCACGATGGTGATGTGCGAAGTGTTCGGGTCCAGCGTCGGGCCGCTGTTGAGCGTGTCGATGTTGAAGCCCCGCCCGCTGAACATCCCGGCGATGCGCGCGAGCACGCCGAATTTGTTCTCGACCAGGACGGAGAGGGTGTGGCGCATGAGGAAAAAGACTGAAACCAAAGGGGTGGGCAGCGTGCGGCGATTTGCGGCGGTCGTCAAACCGAAAAATGCCGTTATGTTGAGCAGCTTATGACCTTGGACATTCCCGCCGGCGATTTTCGCGCCTTCATCTTTGATTGCGACGGCACCCTGGCCGACACGATGGGCCTGCATTATCAGGCCTGGCTGACGGAGGTGCGCTCGCGCGGCGGCGATTTTCCCGAAGACCTTTTCTACTCGCTGGGCGGGGTGCCCGCGACGGGCGTGGTGGAGTTTCTCAATCACCGGTACAATCTTTCGATGCCCGTCGAAGAGACGGCGGCGGCAAAGGAAGAGCGGTTCGAGCATCTGATTCCGCAGGTAAAGCCCATCCGGGCGGTGGTCGATTTCGCGCTGGGCAAATCCGGGCGCTACCCGCTGGCAGTGGCTTCGGGCGGGTTGAAACCGCTCGTCCTCGGTACGCTCGACGCCCTGGGGATCCGCGCGCATTTTCCGGTGGTGGTCACCTTCGAGGACGTGACGCATCCCAAGCCCGCGCCGGACACCTATCTGGAAGCCGCCCGCCAGCTCGGCGTGGAACCGTCCGCCTGCCTCGTTTTCGAGGACACGCCGCTGGGCGTGCAGGCCGCGACCAGTGCCGGGATGCAGTGCGTCCTGGTGCCGAGCGGTCCGGTGGTGGCCGCACCGCTGCTTTGAGAAAATCGCATTTTCCGCGATGGCAGCCGGGGGCAGGCTGCTCTACAGTCCGGTCTTATGCATGTCGAAGTGATCAAGTGCATCGCCTACGGACCCGTCAACCAGGAGGAGAACATCTTCCTGCACCGCGTCTTTGATTTGCCCTTCGCGCCGTTTGAAGGGCTCAAGCTCGTGCACGGCGATTGGGCGGAGGAGGTCGAGAGCGTCGAATGGGACGTGGAGGAACAATTCTTCACCTGCTGGACGGAGTACGACGAGACCTATCTGGGGCAGTTCGTGGACGACGACACCCTGCGCACGCTGGTCGCCACCTACACCGGCAGCGGCTGGGAAGAGACCGAGGAGCACCACGACCCGGATCGGTGAGACACTTTAAACACGTCCATCTTCTCTCATGCCGGTTTCCCTTCTGATCGGCGGCTTGGTCGCAGCGGGCTTCGATCCCAGCGGAAAGTTCCTTTTGGTCGTCTCCCATGCCGGGCGCGGGCTTGCCGATGGCAACCAGCTCGACGGCTTGGGCCTTGAATTCGGGCGTGTATCGCTTTCTGGTACGGTAGTCATTGTCGCTTATTTCCTAGTTCCGTGGTCTAGAATCTTCGCGCACCTCAGCCCGCTTCCGGTAGTCAGTCTGGAAGTTCTACCTTTACCGGAAACTCCGGACAAATCAGCGAATATTCCAGCCGTCCACCGGCATCGAAGAATTGCATGGTCCCACGCTCGTCGCAGAGCCAGAACTCTTTTGCTCCCGCTTCCAGATAGAGACTGCCCTTGTGCATCCGTTCTTCCAGCATATTGCTGGGCGAAATAATCTCGACGCAAATTTCCGGTGCCACCAAATAGGCAAATTCGTGCGGCGTGGTGCGGCGATGCTCGAACGAAACCCAGGCCACGTCAGGGACTTTCACGTTTTCAGAAGTCTGGACGCCGCACTCGGGAAAGGCAATGCCCCCCTTCTTTAAGGTTCGCAGCAGAAATTCGATTTCCCCTTGGTATTCCGAGTGACGATTTCTAGCCGGACTCATCTCGATATTGCCCCACTTGTTGAGTTCAATTTTGTAGGGCAGATCCTGTAAGGACGGGTCGGCGCACACCTCTTCCCATGTCATGCGAGGAGCCTAACAGGCAGGCGACGTACCGACAAGCACTGTTCAATCACGCCCTCCCAATCCCCGCGTGATACTCCTGCAACGGTTTCACGCTCAACCCCTTGCCTTGCAGCGAACGGATGCCGTTCACGCTGGCCGCCGCCGCGCTCAGCGTCGTCATGATCGGGATGCGGTACGTCACCGCCGCGCCGCGAATCCGCACCTCGTCCGCGCGCGGCTGCTTGCCGCTGGGAGTGTTGATGATGAACGCGACCTCGCCGTTCTTGATCATGTCCAACACGTGTGGACGCCCCTCGCTCAGCTTGAAAAGCTTCTTCACCGGAATCCCCTCCGCTGCCAGCGCCGCGTGCGTGCCGCTCGTCGCGTAAAGCTGAAATCCAAGTTCCACGTACTGCCGCGCCAACCCGACCGCCACCGGCTTATCGGTATCTTTGACGCTGATGAACAAATTCCCACCCTGCGGCAGGGGTGAACCCGCCGCCATCTGCGACTTCGCGTAGGCCAGCCCCAAATCGGCGTCGATGCCCATGACCTCGCCCGTCGATTTCATCTCCGGCCCGAGCGTGATGTCCACCCCCGGAAACCGCACGAACGGGAACACCGCTTCCTTCACCGAAAAATGCGTCGGCACGATCTCTCGGGTAAACCCCAAATCCTTCAATTTGCGCCCGGCCATCACCTTCGCCGCCAGCTTGGCCAGCGGCACGCCGATGGCCTTGCTCACGAACGGCGTGGTCCGCGACGCGCGCGGATTGACCTCCAGCACATAGACGGTTTCATCCTTTACCGCGAACTGCACGTTCATCAGCCCGCTGACCTGCAACTCGCGCGCGAGCGCCTTGGTCGCCTCCGTAATCGTCTGCCGCACACCCTCCGACAACGAGAACGACGGGATCACGCACGCGCTGTCGCCGGAGTGAATCCCTGCCTGCTCGATGTGCTCCATGATGGCGCCGAGCACGACGGTCTCGCCGTCGCTCAGACAGTCCACATCCACCTCGGTCGCATCCTCCAGAAACCGATCCACCAGGATGGGCCGCTCGGTGCTGACCGAGGTCGCGTTCCTCATATACCGGCGCAGATCTTCCTCCGCGTACACGATTTCCATCGACCGGCCGCCCAGCACGAACGACGGGCGCATCAGCACGGGATACCCGATCCGCTCGGCGACGGCCACCGCCTCGTCCTCGTTGATCGCCGTGCCGTTGGGCGGCTGCCGCAGGTCCAATTTCTCCAGCAACGCCGCGAAGTGCTTGCGGTCTTCGGCCAGTTCGATGCTCGCGGGCTGCGTGCCGATGATGTTGACCCCGTTGGCCTGCAAAGCCGCCGCCAGGTTCAGCGGCGTCTGCCCGCCGAACTGCACGATGACCGCCCAGCACTGCTCGCGCTCGTAGATGTTGAGCACGTCTTCGAGCGTCAACGGCTCGAAATACAGCTTGTCGCTGGTGTCGTAATCGGTCGAAACGGTTTCCGGGTTCGAGTTGACCATGATGGTCTCGAAACCCTCTTCCTTCAGCGCGAACGCCGCGTGGCAGCAGCAGTAGTCGAACTCGATGCCCTGGCCGATGCGGTTCGGCCCGCCTCCAAGGATCATCACCTTGCGCTTGTCGCCGCCGCGCGTCTCGTCCTCATCGCCGTAGCCCGAATAGTAGTAAGGAGTGTATGCCTCGAATTCCGCCGCGCAGGTGTCCACGAGCCGGTACGTCGGCAGCACGCCGTATTTCAGGCGTCCGGCGCGCAGCATTTCCTCCGGGATACCGAATAGAAAACCCAGTTGCCGATCCGAGAATCCGGCCTTCTTCCACTTGCGCATCGCTCCGCGCAAGACGGCAGTCTTTTTCTCCTCGGTCCGCTCGTTTTCCGGGATTTCCGCAAACAGAACATCGCTGGTCTGCGTGGGAATTTGTTTTTCCATCGTCACGATCTGCTCGATCTGGCGCAAAAACCACGGGTCGATCCCCGTCAGCCCTTGGATCTCCTCCACGGTGTAGCCTGCCAGCAGCGCGTGGCGGATGGAAAAAATGCGTTCGGCGTTGGGCACGCTCAACCGTTGGTTGAGCGTCTCCCGGTCCCAGCTTCCGTCCGACAGCTTCGGATACTGATCCTTGCCGTCTGCCCCGAGACCGAACCGCCCCGTTTCCAGCGAACGCAGCGCCTTTTGCAGCGCCTCCTTGAACGTCCGCCCGATGGACATCGCCTCGCCGACGCTCTTCATCTGCGTCGTCAGCACGGGGTCCGCCTGCGGGAATTTCTCGAAGGTAAAGCGCGGCACCTTCACGACGCAGTAATCAATCGACGGCTCGAACGAAGCCGGGGTCTCGCGCGTGATGTCGTTCTTCAGCTCGTCCAGCGTGTAGCCGACGGCCAGCTTGGCGGCGATCTTGGCGATGGGGAACCCGGTCGCCTTGCTGGCCAGCGCCGACGAGCGCGAGACGCGCGGGTTCATCTCGATGACGATCATCCGCCCGTTCTGCGGGTTCACGGCGAACTGGATGTTCGACCCGCCCGTCTCCACGCCAATCTCGCGGATCACCGCGAACGACGCGTCACGCATCAATTGGAATTCCCGGTCGCTGAGCGTCTGCGTCGGCGCGACCGTGATCGAGTCGCCCGTGTGGACGCCCATCGGGTCGAAATTCTCGATGGAACACACCAGCACGCAGTTGTCCGCGCGGTCGCGCATCACCTCCATCTCGAACTCCTTCCAGCCCAGGAGAGATTCCTCGACCAGCACCTCGCTCACCGGCGAAAGATCCAGCCCGCGCGCGACGATGGTTTCAAATTCTTCCTTGTTGTAGGCAATCCCGCCGCCTTGACCTCCCAGCGTAAACGCTGGCCGGATGATGAGCGGAAACGTGCCCATCTGCCGGGCAACCTCACGGGCGTCTTCCAAGTTGTGCACCACACCCGAGCGCGCCACGTCCAGGCCGATCTTGAGCATCGCGTCCTTGAACTTCTGACGATCCTCCCCCTTGTCGATGGCCTCGGCGTTCGCACCGATGAGCTTGACGCCGTATTTCGTCAAAATGCCCTGGTGCCAGAGGTCCATCGCGGCGTTGAGCGCCGTCTGTCCGCCCAGGGTGGGCAGCAGGGCGTCGGGCCGCTCCGCCGCGATGATTTTTTCGATGATCTCGACCGTGATCGGCTCGATGTATGTCCGGGCCGCAAACTCCGGGTCGGTCATGATCGTGGCCGGATTGGAGTTGAGCAGCACGACCTCGTAACCCTCCTCCGCCAGCGCTTTGCAGGCCTGGACGCCCGAATAGTCGAATTCGCAGCCCTGACCGATGACGATGGGGCCGCTGCCGAGGAGGAGGATTTTCTTGAGGTCGGGATTCTTGGGCACGGCGGGGCGGGAAAAGCTCGTACCTCTAAACGCGAAATCCGCGAAAACTCAAAGGAAAACTCGAAAACGGCGGGAACCAGCGGAACAGAATAAGGCCGGGGTCATTTCGTGCCCCGATGCAACTATGAGTCGTGAATCCGTGATCGGGAGAGGCACGGACCACGGGAAGGCACCGGTTGATGACAAGGGTTGTATGGCAAACCGAATCACTTGACGGCTGTGTTATTGTCTGCGCGCCTGAGTAAATTTCGCTTCCATTCTGGTTTGGCGGTGTTTACAATGACACTCCTTAATAAATTTTATGATTGAACTAGAGGTTTACGCCGCGGGCATCCGCGATTTGGATAAGATCATGCAGTTGGACCATCAGTTTGAGACGGTCTCCGGGCTGCGCTACAAGGTCGATAGCAACCATGATCTCGTTTATCTGGAATTTGACGAGCCTGCCACCCTGACGACGGCCGCCATCCGGGACACGTTCGGCAAGATCGGGTTGAAAGCACGCTTTGTCGGCCCGGTCTCGGCGGAGTTGCGTCCCAAGAACAAGACCCAGCGCCTGCGGGTCTGAGCAAAGTCAGAAGTGAGAATTCAAAAGGCAGAAAGACGGAGTTTGACCCCATGCGGTTTGCTTCTGAACTTCTGCGTTTTACATTCTGACCTCTGACTTTCTTCCATGCGCCGCTTGATTGCTTCCCTGGGCCGGACGGTACTCGGCCTGCTGCGCTATCTGGGCGGGATTGCGCTACTGGCGTTTGATACCCTGCGGGCGCTATTCATCTCGCGGGTGCGCTGGCGGCTGGTGCTCCAGCAAATTCTGGATGTCGGTTACAAGTCGCAGCCGGTGGTGATCATCACCGGGATGTTCACTGGGGCGGTGTTCGCCGCACAGACGTTTTTCCAGTTCCACGTCATCGGGATGGACTCCGCCGTGGGCGCGGTGGTCAGTGTGTCAATGTGCCGGGAACTCGGCCCGGTGCTGACCGGGCTGATGCTGGCCGGGCGGGTGGGGGCGGCGATGTCGGCGGAGATCGGGACCATGAAGGTCACCGAACAGATCGACGCCCTGCGCGCGTTGGCGGTGTATCCGGTGGATTACCTCGTGGTGCCGAGGGCGTTGGCGATGCTCGTCTCCGTGCCGCTGCTGGCGGCGGAATGCATCTTTTTCGGCATCGTGTCGGGGTATTTCGTGGGGGTGAACATGCTGGGCATCCAGGGGCCGTATTACATCGAGAACACCGTCAAGTTCATGATGCCCAAGGATATTATCATGGGGTTGACCAAGGGGTTCGTCTTCGGGCTGCTGATCGTGTTCGTGGCCTGTTACGAGGGGCTGCACACCCGGGACGGAGCCGTCGGCGTGGGCCGGGCGACGACGGAGGCGGTGGTCAGCGGGTCGCTGGCGATCCTGGTGTCGAACTTCTTCCTGTCGCTATTGCTGAACATCTTTTTTCCGGGCGGGGTGTAG
>CAHJWO010000066.1 GCA_903642295.1 PVC group bacterium
ATCCCTCATCTTTCGCCCCCACCGCCGCCCCTTTCTCCACCCACTCCTCGGTCCCGGCGATTACCAGCGTGATCTCCCCCTTGGGCGGATGCGCCCGGTAATGCGCCAGCAGCTCCGCCGCCGTCCCGCGCCGGAACTCCTCGAACTGTTTGGTCAACTCCCGCGCCACGCACGCCAGCCGCCCGGGGGCCAACCGCGCCAGCACGTCCAGCGTCTTCTCCAACCGGTGCGGCGACTCGAAAAACACGCTCGTCGCCTCCCGCCCGACCGCCGCCGCCACCTCCCTCTCCCGCCCCCCGCTCTTGACCGGCAGAAACCCGCCGTAGTAAAACGCATCCGCCGACAACCCGGACCCCACGACCGCCGTCAACACCGCCGATGGCCCCGGGATCACCGTGTACGGCAGCCCGGCGGCGGCGCACGCCCGCACCAGCCGCGCCCCCGGATCGGAGATCGACGGCAGCCCGGCGTCCGTGATCAAAGCGATCTGCCGGCCCTCGCGCAACTGCCCGAGCAATTCCTGGGTGCGCCGGGCCTCGTTGTGCTCGTGAAAACTCACGAGCGGTTTATGAATCTCATATCGGCCCAGCAACCGGAGTGAGTGCCGGGTGTCTTCGGCGGCGATCACATCGACGGTCCGCAAAGTTTCCAGCGCGCGCACCGTGATGTCCCCCAGATTGCCGATGGGTGTGCCGACTAAGAAAAGCATAAGATCCGAGGTTCAAGAACCAAGATCCAAGGAAGCCCAAGATTCAAGGTTCAAACAAACCCGTTACGACAGGTGCGACGCTTGCAACACCTGCGACGTAATTGGCGATTAAATCCGCATTTCTTTGCATTTTCTGCTGGCCCATTAGCCAGATCGTTTTTCTTGGATCTTGAGCCTTGAATCTTCCTTGGATCTTGGTTCTTGGATCTTGAGTCTTCCGCCTCTGGCGGCACTAGAACCCTTCCACCAACTGGCTCACGAGGCGCACCGCCACCTGTTGCGCGGCGACCGGCACGGCCTGCAATTCATCCTGCTGCACGTCGTTGCCGACGAAGAAATTCGTTTCGCCGGTCACCCGCCCACTGTCGATGATCCGCCCCGTGCCTTTCTCCTGCAACTGGTAGCGTATCCCGATGGCAAGTTCAAACTCACTCGTCAGCAGCACGTTACCGGTCACGGACCGCGCTGGCGCCCGCGTCACCCGGTCGATGGTGCACACCAGGATGGCATCCCCCTGCCCTGCCCCGGCCACCTGCAAGCTGCCGTCCTGCTGGAGTTGCGCGATCACGCTGGTCGTCAGCACGTTCTCGATCCGCGGGAGAAGCGTGTTGTTGCGAAAAATCGGGACCGAGACCGTCTTGACGGCCTTGAGGTAATCGGGCTTTGCGGGCCCCAGGTGATATCCGGCGCAGCCGACGAGCAAAAAGGCGGAAGTCAGAAGGCAGAAGGCAGAAGGCAGAAAAAAGAACCTGTCTCCCACGACCTTTGTTCGTTCAAACTTGCCGTTCGTCCTCATTCTTTGCTTTCCAGCTTCTGCCTTCTGCCTTCTGCCTTCTACCTTCTACCTTCTGCCTTCTACCTTCATCCTTGCTTCACTGCGCTGGTAATGCGGGTTGCTCTCCCTCCGGCACGGGCGGTGGCGTCGGCTCCTGCTGCGGGGCCGGGTCCGTGCGGAACGGTGGCTTCCCCGCGGTGCCGGAGGCTGGCGCGCCGCTTTCGGGGATGGAAACAACCGGCGGCGGCGTGGGCGCGCTGACCGGCGGTCCCACGTAGTCCGGCCGCTTGGACGTGTCCGTCTGTGCTTGGAGGCGGCCATCACCCAGCTTGGGATTGACACCCGTCGCCGCGCCACCCCCACGGGCGGCGGCACCGGCGGCAGGGGTGTTGTCCGTGAAATACTTGTCGCCGTATTTGGCGCGGATGGTGCCCAGCTTGGCCTGAGCCTTCACGCTCTCGGCCGAGTTGGGCTGCTGGCGAATCACGTCGTTGTAATACACGACGGCAGCCCGGAAGAGCTTCTGATTGTAATAGTAATCGCCGATCTCCAGGGAACCGCCGGTCTGCTTGACCGCCAGCGTGGCGAGGTTTTCGCGGGCCTGCGCGGCCTTTTCGCTGTTGGGGTAGGAGGAAAGGAAATCCTCGAAGCTTTCGCGGGCGCGCTGGGCGCTGATGCGGTCGTAGCTGCCGCTCTTGCTGATCGCCAGATAGCAGAAGGCAATCTGGTAGAGGGCATCGGCGGCAGTAGGATCGGTGGGATACTTGTCCACCACCACCTGGTAGGCGTCGATGGCTCCCTTGTTGTCATGCTCGTTGGCGAGGGTTTGACCGATGTTGAACTGCGCCAGCGGGGCCAGCCGGCTGAAGGGCGCGTTGCGCACGATCACCGTGAAGATGGCGAGGGCGCGGTCGCGGGTGGGCAGGCCGGGCACCACGCCGAGAAGCTTCGGGGACTTTCCCTCCATATAAGCGGTGCCGATGCGGAACTCCCCCTCCAGCGCGTTGTTAAAATCCGTGCTGTGCGGATAATTCCGGATCATCAGTTCGTAGGCGGTGGCTGCACCGTTGAGGTCCCCGCGTTTTTCGAGAATCTGGCCGACCTTGTACTGCGCGCTGGGGGCGACGCTGGACTTGATGAAGCGCTTGACGGTCTTGCGGTACCCGGCGAGGGCAGCGTTGATGTCCCCGCTGTTTTCCTTGGCCAGGGCAGCGTCGAACTGCGCCTGGGCGTCTTTCTGGTTGGGGACTTCCTCCGCGCCGGGGGCGGTGTAAGTGGCGCCTTCGTCCGGGCGGATGTTGACCGGTGCCGGGCTGCGTTGTGGGAACACAAGGCATCCGACCGCCAACAGGAGCGCGAACAGGATGGGTTTCTTCATAAAATCGGACTCTCAGGCTAAAGAGATTTTCCGGCAGGTCAAGCAAAGGCGGAATTCGGAAGTGGGAACGCGGAAGGGCTGAAAATTGGAGGTGAATCCCCGGCGGCTTGATGTCTGTTAGCTTGAACTTCCGACTGCCGACTTCCCCCTTCCACCTTTCCGATGATCTTCCTGGGCACCTGCGCGTGGAACTTTGAAGACTGGAAGGATGTGTTCTATCCCGACGGGATGGCGTCCAACCAGCAGCTTCCTTACTATGCGCAGTACCTCCGGGCGGTGGAAATCGACTCGACGTTCTACCACATCCCGCGCGCCGACGTGGTCGCGGGCTGGGCCAGCCGCACGCCGGATGATTTCGTGTTCACGGCCAAGATGCCCCGGCAGATCACTCACGACGCCCGGCTGCGCAACTGCCGCCGGGAACTCGACGCCTTTCTGAACAGTCTGCGCCCCCTGGGCGAAAAACTCGGCGCGGTGCTCATCCAGTTTTCGCCGGGGTTCAACCCGGAACATGACGAGATCGCGCTGCGCGAATTCCTAGGCTGGCTTCCGGCGGACAAAATCCCGTTCGCGATGGAGTTCCGCAATCCCGACTGGCACCAACCGCGCCTCGTGCGCCTGTTAGCGGACCACGGCGTGACCTGGACGTGGAATGACCTCAGCTCGACCGACCACCAGAACGAAGCCCCGTTCGAGTTTCTGCCGCAGACGGGCGATTTTCTCTACGTGCGCCTGATGGGCGACCTGGAAACGAAGTTTCGCCCGGACGGCGAGCGGCAGTTCCGCTACGGCAGCCTCTTATGGTCACGCGAGACGGGGATGGAAAGCTGGGCCAACCGGCTGGCGAAACACCGGGACGACACGCGCCACATCTACGTCATGGTCAACAACCACTACGAAGGATTTTCGCCGCTGACCTGTCAGCGATTGGGCAGGCTGCTGGGGATCGAGATCGAGCTGCCGAGCCTATCGAAACGCGTTGTGGAAGGCGGCCCCAAGGAGCGGGACGAGCAGATGGATTTGTTTGGATAATGCTCACATTGCAAGAAGGTTTCATGAACCAAAGATCCCACGCCCCGAGGATTCGCATTGGACGGTGACCCTGGCCAACCCACATTTTCATCCATGCTCGGTGAAGCGGAAATTCGACAGGCTTTGACCGAACTGGACGCCGCCATGGCCCGGCGTGGGATCAAAGGAGAGATTTGTCTTTTCGGCGGAGCGGTCATGGTGCTGGCTTTTCAGGCCCGGCAATCCACCAAGGACGTGGACGCAATCTTCGCGCCGGCGGCCGTTGTGCGCGAGGCGGCAGCCGAAGTGGGCCGGGATCGCGGCTGGGAGGAGGACTGGCTGAACGACGGGGTCAAGGGTTGGGTGTCAGCGCATCAAAACGTGCGGGACGCGGGATTCAACTTGCCCAACCTCTCGGTCGCAATGCCCGCTCCCGAATATCTGCTGGCCATGAAGTGCATGGCAGCCCGGGCGGATCGAGGCAGCCGCGACATGGACGACGTGAAGTTTCTCGTCCGGCACCTCGATTTGCGCGGGCCGGAAACGGTTCTCGCCATCGTCGAAGATTATTACCCGCCCGACCGTCTGACGGTTAAGACCCGTTATTTCGTGGAAGCGGCTTTTGAAGAGATGAATGCTGAATAGCCCTTCCCCGCAGTTGCCAGACGATGCCTTCAACCGCCACGCCATCCAGTCTTGAGCACCTGGCTGCCCTGGCGGCGCAGGGGGGGAATTTTTCCTTCCTGCTGGGCGACTTTCTGGACGGCTTTTACCGGCGGCCCGATCCCGAAGTTCTGACGGCGGAACCCGCGCTGTTGGCCGACCGCCACCCGGACGGAGCCGTGCTCGACGCCTTTCTGGCCGCCACCGCGCACGCCTTGGCGAACGCCCAAGGCTGGCCGGGACCGGCCTGGGCATTCGGAGCGGCGCGCTACCTGCATCGCCCGTTTTTTCCGATCCGGGCGGCCGCTTTTCGAGCCACGCTGCTGTTGGAAAGCCCGCCGCCCTTCCGCAGCCGCAACCTTTTCGTCACGGCCAACGCTCTGAGCCGGGCGTAAGCGGAAAGTCTCCTGCGAATTCGCCAAAGCGAGCGCGCGTCGGCCCTTGGCAAGGCAATATTGCCGATGCGCCGCGCACCACATGGCAGGCCCCGCGGCCATCCCTAAGGGTAGTCCAACGGCAATTACTCCGGCATCGCCTTGATCAGCGCACGGAAATCGTCGTCGAACTCGCGCAGTTCCGCCACCATCTGCGGACTCTTGGAGAGCACCGTTTTGGTAAGCTTTTCCACGTAGGTCGGGTTGCGCTCGGCCATCTCCGAGAGCGCCATCACCACCGCCAGCGCATTGCAGGCGCTGTGCTTCACCGCGCGGAACTTGTCGTGCAGTTCCATCAACTCCGCCCGGGTGACCGGCAGATCACTGGAAATCGGGCGATGGGAAGCGGCCTCGGGAGCCTCGGACGGAATGGATGAATTCATTGCTTTGACGGTCGCCCTATGCTTTACTGGTTACTCCCCTGTTCGTGAGATGGGCGACGGATGCGCAGGCAAATATCCAGATGACTCAGCAGTCTATCAGAATCGGCGGCGCGCGGCAACACAATTTGCAGAATCTCAGCTTGACGATCCCCCGCGGCCAGCTCGTGGTCGTCACCGGGCCGAGCGGCTCGGGCAAATCCAGCCTCGCTTTCGACACGCTCTACGCAGAAGGACGGCGGCGTTACGTCGAGAGCCTTTCGGCCTATGCCCGGCAGTTTCTCGATCAGTTGGAGAAGCCGGACGTGGACTTCATCGAGGGCTTGTCCCCGGCGATTGCGCTGGAGCAGCGGGCCGGTTCCGGCAATCCGCGCTCGACCATCGCCACGACGACCGAGATTTATGATTATTTGCGGCTGCTGTATGCGTCGGTGGGCCAGCCGCATGATCCGGCCAACGGGCGGCCTCTCAAACGGCAGACGACGCAGGGCATCGTGGACCAGGTGCTCGCGCTGGAGCCCGGTGCGCGCCTGATGCTGCTGGCCCCGCTGATCAAGGAGCAGACCGGCGAGTTCCGCGACGTGCTCGAAAAGGCGCGCCGGGAAGGCTTCGTACGGGTACGCGTGGACGGCAAGATCGTCGAGTTGGACGGCGCGGAACCCACGCGGCTCGCCAAGACCAAAGCGCACGTCATCGAGGCCGTGGTGGACCGGCTGGTGTTGCGCGACGGAATCCGCGGGCGGCTGGCGGATTCCGTGGAAACGGCGCTGCGCTGGGGCAAGAGCCAATTGATCGTCCTGCACCAGCCGGGCGGCGCGGGGGCGGGCGACGACTGGAAGGAGACGGCGTTTTCCACCGATTACCGCGACCCGGAGACCGGTTTCACCCTCCCGGCGCTGACGCCCAAGCATTTCTCGTTCAACAGCCACTTCGGCGCGTGCCCGACGTGTCACGGGCTGGGGACGTTCTCGGAATTGGACCCCGAGTTGATGGTGCCGGACCCGCTCAAGACGCTGGCCGAGGGGGCGGTGTCCCCGTGGCAGCGCGGCGTGGGCAAGCGGATGCGGGTGTATTACCAGGCGGTGCTGCGCGGACTGGCGGCGGCGTTCGACGCCCCGATGGACAAACCGTTTGCGGATCTGCCCGAGGCCTTCAAGAAGGCGCTCTTTCACGGCACGGAAGGCCAGCCGGTGGAGATGCGGATGGAGAGAAAGTCGGAAGTTGGAAGTCGGAAGTCGGAGGGAAAAGGCAAAGACAAGGGTGAGCAGGCGACTTTGAAGAAGCCGTTCGAGGGGTTGCTGGCGCAGATGCAAAATCTGATCGACACCACCAAGAGCGAACTGACCAGGCACCGGCTCAAGGCGTTCATGAGCCCGCAGCCTTGCCCGGCGTGCCGCGGGGCGCGGCTGAGGCCGGAGATCCTGGCGGTGACGCTCGAAGTGGGAAGTGGGAAGTCGGAACGCGGAAGTGGGAAAGAACAACCCTCAGGGCGTCCATCTGCTGAAAATGAAAGCGGTGGAAAGCAAGCGCTTCACACGGGCTCCTCTCTAACTTCCGACTTCCCACCTCCCACTTCCCACTTCCTCAACATCCGGGAGTTCTGTCGGTTGACCATTGGCGAGGCACACCGGGTCATCGGGCAGTTGCAGTTGAGCGGCACGCAGCAGCAGATTGCCGCCGAGATCGTGCGCGAGGTTTCCACGCGGTTGGGATTTCTGGTGGAGGTGGGGTTGAGTTATTTGAACCTCGACCGCGAGAGCGGCACGTTGTCCGGCGGAGAATCGCAACGCATCCGGTTGGCCGCGCAGATCGGCTCGCGGCTGGCGGGCGTGTTGTACGTCCTGGATGAGCCCAGCATCGGCCTCCATCAACGCGACAACGACCGGCTCATCACCACGCTGCGGCGGCTGCGTGATTTGGGCAATTCGGTGATTGTGGTGGAGCACGACGAAGATACGATCCGCGCCGCCGATTACATTCTCGACATCGGCCCGGGCGCGGGGCCGCGCGGCGGGAAGCTGGTTGCGCAGGGCACGCTGGAAGAAGTGCTGCGCGTGGAGAACTCCCCGACGGCGCAGTACCTCACCGGGCGGCTGACCATCCCCGTGCCGCGCCACCGCCGCGCGCCCATGACCGCGCCGCCGCGCTCGGCCAAGGCGAAAGGGACGAAAGTGCGCGGCCGGCTGGAACACGACGAATCGTTGGCTGATTCGGGTTGGCTGGAGATCATCGGCGCGCGGGAGAACAATCTGCAAAACGTGGACGCGGCGTTTCCGCTGGGCTGCCTGACGTGCGTGACGGGCGTCAGCGGCAGCGGCAAAAGCACGCTGATCGACGACATCCTGCGCCGCGCGCTGGCCCGGCAGCTTTACCGGGCAAAGGATGCCCCCGGCGCACACGACCGCATCACCGGCACCGAACAGATCGACCACGCCATCGTCATCGACCAGAGCCCCATCGGACGCAGTCCGCGCTCCAATCCGGCGACGTACACGGGCTGTTTCGGACCGATCCGCGAGTTGTTCGCGCAACTGCCGTCGGCCCGGATTCGCGGGTACGACGCCGGGCGGTTTTCGTTCAACGTGAAGGGCGGACGGTGCGAGCATTGCGAGGGCGACGGTGTGATGAAGATCGAGATGCAGTTTTTGCCCGACGTGCGCGTGACCTGCGAGGTCTGCGAGGGAAAACGCTACAACCGCGAGACGTTGGAAATCACCTTCAAGGGCAAAAACATCGCCGACGTGCTGGACCTGACCATCGAGGAGGCGAACCGTTTTTTCCGCGCGGTGCCCGCCGTGGCGGACCGGCTGAGCGCGATGGAGGCCGTGGGTCTGAGCTACCTGCGGCTCGGGCAGGGATCGGACACGCTCAGCGGCGGCGAGGCCCAGCGCGTGAAGCTGGCAACGGAGTTGGCGAAAAAGTCCACCGGGCGCACGGTCTATCTGTTCGACGAACCGACGACCGGGCTGCATTTCGTGGACATTGCCAAGCTGTTGGAAGTGCTTTTCAAGCTGCGCGACGCGGGCAATACGCTCATCGTCATCGAACACAACCTGGAGGTCATCAAGTGCGCGGACTGGATGATCGACCTGGGGCCGGAGGGCGGCGCGGAAGGCGGCCGGGTGGTCGGCGCGGGGACGCCGGAGGAGATCGCGGCATTACCGGAGTCCGTCACGGGGCGGTATTTGGCAGGGAAGTTGTAACCGCGATCCAAGGCAGCAGTAGCATTATGCTACCTCGCGCGTTGACAATGATGTGCGTTCAGCCAATGTCAAAGCATGGGACAACCTGTAAAGCTCTCCGATGCCCTGGTCTTAGACGCCCGGTTTGCCAGTGAGTTGGATGAACGCTCTATCGCGGGGCAAATCGAGTTCTGGGCGGCCTTGGGCCGTTCGGTCGATGCCCTGCTGCGCGGCAAGGAAGCCTTGGCTTTGAAGCAGCGTGGGGCTGCCAAACCGCTCTCCGAATGCATTGCGGAGATCGACACCCCGATTGGGCATCAACGGGTGCAGCAAGTGCTACAGGCACGGCCTTTTCCACACTTTGAGGCAGCGGTGGGGCGACCCGGTTGGCTGATCCGTATCGAAGCGGACGGAACCCGGATTCCAGGTCGGTTCGTTGATGATTGCTTTGTGGAAGGTTCCCCCGATGGGAATTGATCTCCGGGGGCCGACCGTGGTCGTGTTGGCCGGACCGAATGGCGCGGGCAAATCGACATTTTACGAAGCGCATTTTCTCGTCAGCGGACTGCGGTTCGTGAACGCGGATGTCATCGCCAAGGAACTTGGGATCGGTGGCTACGAAGCTGCCGACGTTGCCGAGCAGTTGCGGCGGGACTTGCTTGCTCGCAAGGAAAGCTTTGTTTTTGAAACCGTGCTCTCCGATCCGCACGGGTCGAAAGTGGAATTTCTGTACCGGGTGGCGGAATCCGGTTACCGGGTGTTGTGCTTTTTTATCGGGTTGGACTCGCCGTCCTCGTCACGTGAGCGTGTTGCCTTGCGCGTGCTGCAAGGCGGCCATGGAGTACCGAAGGATAAATTGGTGGCGCGTTACGAACGCACCCTCGATAATTTGGCTCGCGCTCTGAAAGTACTGCCGGAGGTGTGGATTTACGACAACAGCGACCTCGCACAACCCTATCGTTTCGTCGCAAAGTATGAACATGGTGTCCAAGCGCGTCGCGGCAATCAGTTCCCCGGGTGGTTCAACGCGGTGGCCACACGGTTGGAAGTTTGATTGTCTAGGCAGGATGACTTTTGATGCTCGAATGGTGTGCCAGCGGCTCCCGCGCGTTGCGATCCTCCTGGTTGCTATTTTATCGGTAATCATCGGCAGCAGCCCCGCCGCCGATTTACCCACGATACCTACGCTTCTCACTGAGGGCACACGCGCCCTGGACGAAGGCCTACCGCAGGTCGCCGCCTACAAGCTGCGGGCGTTTCTCCGGAGCCACCCGGACGCGGCGGCCCGGCGCGAGGCGACTTTGGTCTTGGCCCGCGCGCTGGTCGCCGTGCCGGATGGGGCCGCCGCGCTGGCAGCCTTGGACGCCGAATTTCCCCTGCCCCCCACCCCTGCCGATGCCGCCGATCCGACGCTCGCCTTCTGGCGGGCGCAGGCGCTCGCCGCGCTGGGGCGCTGGCCGGAGGCGTTGGAGGACTATACCCGTGCCGCCAACGCGCCGAAGGTCGATGCGACGCTGGCCGCCCAGGCACGCTTTGGCCGGGGGGAAGCCTTGCTGGCTCTGGCAAGCGGCAGCGGCGACGCCAAGCTGCAAGCCGACGCTGCCACGGTGTTCAAGGCGCTGGGTGACGACCGGGCGCTCGGACCCTTGGCACGGCTGCGTTACGCGGAGATCGCGCTGGACACGCGCCATCTCAAGGAAGCCAACCGCGCGCTGGGTGATCTCCCGCCCGGCAGCTCATTCGGGAACGGGGCCAGCGGACATGCCCTGGCGAAGGAACATGCTTACCTCATGGGGCGTCTGCGGCTGGCGCAACGCCAGACCGCCCTGGCCCAGCGGCTCTTTGCCTCGGCGGTGGACGAATCCAATCGGCAGGGCCTCACCGCCCGGTTGCTGGTGGACAATTACTGGGGCTGGGCGCGCGCCTGCCTCGACGAAGACCAGCCGGATTCTGCCCAGCAAGCCCTGGAGAATTTGATCGAACGCTATCCGCGCCAACCCTATCTCGCCGCTGCCTTCTCGTGGCTGGAGACCCTTTATATCCGCGTGCCCAATGCTTATCTGGCCGATCTCCAACGCTGGTCCGAGGACGCCGACGAACCGGAACGGGAAGCGCTGGCCCGCGTGACCCTCGCGCACCTGGAAATCCGGCAAGGACGCCCCGAGCGCGCGGAGATGATCCTCGCCGGGTTCGGCGCGGATTTCCCGCGCCACGAATTGCGCGCCCGCGCGTGGCTGGATCTCGCAGCCTTGCGCCTGGACCTGGGCCGCAACGTCGCCGCTCGCGCCGCCCTGGTCCAGGCGCGGCGGGTGGCGGGGGCTGACGAACGCTGGCGCACGGGCCTGGAGGCGCTGGAAGCACGCCTGAGCCTCGCGGAAAACGACAACGCCGGGGCCGCCGAACGCTTCGCGGCGCTGGCCGACCGTCTGGGCACGGGTGCTCCGGCGGAGGCCGCCGCCTTCAACGCGACGCTGGCCGCCCTGCGTTCCGGTGACGCCGGGCGGTTCGACGTGGTGCGCGCGGAGTTCAACGAGCGCTTCCCACGCAGCCCGCTCACCGCCGAGTTCCCGCTGGAGGAAGGGCTGGCCCTCGCGGAGCAGGCGGGTCCGCCTGACCCCGTCAGCCGCCAGCGTGCCATCGACCGCCTGCGCCTGTTCCTGGCCGACCACCCGGCGCATCCCCGCGCCGCCGAAGCCCACCTCGCCCTGGCAGAATTTGCTTTTGAACAAGCACAGCCGGATATCGCGGCGGCGCAGAGCGAACTCGACGCCCCGAGCCTGCGCCGGGTCTCCAACGACACCCCCGCCCCGGCCAACGCCGTCGAACTGGACCGCGCCGATTACCTCGCCATCTGGCTGGCGGACGCGCCGGGGTCCGCGCCCGAGGGGGACAAGGCCATTGCGTTGGCCAAGCGATTCCTCGAAACCCGTCCCGATTCGCCGCTCGCCGCCGAGGTGCGCATGAAGCTGGGCGAAATTTATTTCGCCCGGGGCGATTATCCCGATGCCCAGACGCAACTGGAGTTGCTCGCCGATCAATCACCCAACTCACCCTTGTTGGAAGCCGCCCTGTATCTGGCGGGCCGGGCGGCGGCGAGCAGCATGAGCCCCGCCGGTGCCGATAAGGCCGTGGAGCTTTTCAACCGGGTGGAACGGCTCAACCGGGCGGCGAAGCGCAACGGTCCCTTCCGGCTGCCCGCCCGGCTGCGGTTGGCAGAGGCAAAGCTGGGCAAGCCCGAGGACGCACCGGATGCGCTGGTGCTTTATGGGGATGTGCTGACTGCCACGGGCGGCCCCGGGCCGTTGTCCGAGCCGGACCTGGACGCCCGCTGCACGGCGCTCTGCGGCCGGGGACAGACGTTGATGACACTGGCGGCGAACGATCCGCGGCTCTACAAGGACGCTACCGCGGCTTTTGACCAACTGGCCACCGGCACGCCGGGAGCGTCGCTGCGCTGGCGGCGGCAGGCGTTCACGCTCAAGGGGCATGTTTTCGAGCAGACCGGTGACTCCGAGGCTGCCCTGGCCGCTTACGACGACGCCCTCAACGCTCCCGCCGACCCTGCGACCGGTGCGGAAGGCTCCGGTCCCGAGTGGACCTGGTTCTACCGCGCGGGCAGCGACGCCGCGAAGCTGCTCAAGCAGCAGCAGCAATGGGGAGCGATGATTGCCATTTACAAGAAACTGACCGCCGCCGACGGACCGATGAAGAGCGAATTCGAGAAGACGCTGGCCAACCTGCGGCTGGAGCATTTCATCTGGGAAGACTGAGACAAAGTGGGGAGTGGGAAGTCGGAAGTGGGAAGTCGGAAGTGGGAAGTGGGAACGCGGAAGTCCAGAAGATGCGTTTCTGAGGTTCACCTTTTTGCCCCTGCCAATTTGCCCGCGTTCAGGACTTCCGCGTTCCAACTTCCCACTTCCGACTTTCAGTTGAGTTTCTGCCGGAAGCATCGTTTGTTAGCGGCCCGACCAACTCCCGTATGACGACTCCGCACAACAAACTTTTCGCGCCCGGCCCGGTGGAAGTTTCGCCCAAAACCCTCGCCGCTTTTTCCCGGCCGATGATCGGACACCGGGGGGGCGAGTTCAAGGCGCTCTACGGCGGGATGCAGCCCCGGCTCCAGACGCTTTTCGGGACGAAACAGCCGGTGTTCCTGTCCACGTCATCGGCCTGGGGCGTGATGGAGGGTGCCATCCGCAACCTCGTGCAAAAACGGGTGCTCTGCTGCATGTGCGGCGCGTTTTCCGACAAGTGGCTCGACGTGAGCAAACGCTGCGGCAAGGAGGCAGACCCGTTGCAGGTCGAATGGGGCACACCCATCACCCCGGAAGCGCTCGACGAAAAACTCGCCACCGGCGCTTACGACGTGGTGACCCTCATCCACAATGAAACCAGCACCGGCGTGATGAATCCATTGGCGGACCTCTGCGCCGTCCTGCGCCGCTACCCCGATGTGATCAGCGTGGTCGATACGGTGTCGTCGTTCTCGGCGGTGCCGATTGCGATGGATGAACTCGGCATCGACGTGTTGCTCACCGGCAGCCAGAAGGCGCTCGCGCTGCCGCCCGGGCTGGCGATTTTCTCCGTGTCGGAGCGCGGGTTCGCCCGCGCCAGGCTGGCCAAGGATCGCGGCTATTATTTCGATTTCATCGAGTTCCAGAAGAACCAGGCCGACGACATGACGCCCAGCACGCCGTCCATCGGGCACATCTACGCGCTGCAATCCAAGCTCGAAGACATCTTCGGCGAAGGCATGGACGCCCGCTTCGAGCGCCACGCCCGGACGAATGCTCTGGTCCACGATTGGGTCCGCGCCAAGGGCTTCGATTTCTTCGCGCCGGAAGGGTACCGCTCCAAGTCGCTGACGTGCGTGGCGAACACGCGCAACGTCGATGTCGCCGCCTGGCTCGGGCGCGTGAAGAAGCAATATCATTTCGTCGTGGACGGCGGCTACGGCAAACTCAAGGGCAAGACGTTTCGCATCTCCAACATGGGCGACGAGACCGAGGAAACCGTCGGCGAGTTGCTCATAGCGTTGAGTGCGACGCTGGAGTGAGCCGCCGGGTCTGTCCTAACCGAAGCGCTTCACCCGACGCGGAGATCCCGCACAAAATCGTCGTCGTCGCTGAACGTTTTGATGCCAAGTTGCTCCACGATCAGCCGCCGCACCAGCGAACGGACTTGCGCCCGCGTCCACGGTTCCGATGGCTGCCGGAAGCAGCCGGGCTGACGTGCCGCCAAGCGGGCGGCAAGTCCTCCCACGGTGTTGCATCCGAAGGGCGGCCGGCCAAAGAACAACTTTGGAAAACGGGTCACGCCGACCCGCGTTTGTAAAGCCTGCCAGTGTTCACGCCGCCTCCCGGCAGGCAACAGGGAATCAAGGAGCGTGGAAGGCCGCACCCGCGCCCGGGGGACGGCGAAGGCGCCTCCAAAGGCAGATCGCAACCGGTAAAACGCCCGCTGAGTCAAGCAACCGCCCGGCCCGGGGGTGTCGCCAGCCGCGAGTTTGCGGTAGATCAAGTCCGTCGCCAAGCGCGGCGTGCGCAGGTTGGCGGCTTCGGCATCCGTGATCGTGATGCCAAAGCTTTCCTCCCAGGCCATCACCAGTTCAACGCCGTCGAGTCCCATTTTTATCAGGCAAAAATCTCTGCCACGGCAACCCGGAAGCCAGGTAGGGATGGCTCGCCGTCGAGATACCCGTGGACATTGATTCCCTCCGGTTCCGTACCCGGACGCAGCACCGTGACCATTCCCAATGCGGGTTCCACCCGCCAGACCAACTTCACTCCGGCGTCGATATACTCTTCCATTTTATCCGTCACATCGTCGTTGCGGTCCGAAGCCGACATGATTTCCACCGCCAACACCGGCGCGCCCTCAATGAGGAAAGCGTTCTTCGGAGTGGCGGCCACCTGCTCGGCGGAGATGTAGGCCACGTCGATCCCGACCGAAGAGTCCGGGTTGCGGCTCAGTCGGACGCCTGCCTCGCCGCTGACGACCACCCCTCGCGGGGCGGGTTGTTTATCGAGCCAGTTTTGTAAAATGTGGACAACATTAGCTTCGGTCCGGCTGTGGGAAAAGCTGCGGCGGCTCATGGGCCGCTCGATGAGTTTACCTCGAAGGAGCCAGCGTTCTACCTCGTCGCTCTCCGGCAAGGCGAGCAGTTCCTCGGTCGTCATCCAGCGGACCGCTTCGTCTAATGCCGGAACCGCCCCGGTGATCGTTGCCGTGCTCATCCTCACAAGATGCCCGATGCGCGGCGGACCGTCAACGCCTGCCTCCACCTACTTCGCGCCGGGGATCTGCGTGTTTAACGCGAGCAGTTCGGCGGAAGTCTGGTCCGCCTTGGCGAGCCGTTGCGGCAGCGTGCCGAGGATCGTCTCATCCTTGCCCAAAACCCGGTAAAGCCGCACGATTTCCGCGTTCTCCGCTGCGGTCAGCTTCTTCTTGGGCACGTTACGGTCGGTGTAGAAATACTTCGTCTGCGGATTGAACTCGCAGTCCGCCGAACGGTAAAATATCCCGGGTCGGGTCTGCATATAAACATAGTCTCCCTTCCAATTCTCGCGTCCGGTCACCACGTCGGCCACGTTGAAATCCGGCTTGATGGCGCCGGGATCGTAAAGATACCTGTAAACCTCGGTGCTGCCCTGCGGCGGCACCACCGTAGGCGGCGTCTGGTTGACGATGGCTTGCAACTGCCTGGTCGTGGCGTCGTATTCCCGCTGCGCGGCCTGCGCCTGCTGTTGCAGGGCCGCGCCCAGCTTGGCGGGCGGCGCTTCCCGCATCACCTGCTTTGCGTAGGCGGTGATCTGGGGAAACACCTTGGTCTGGCGGTAATCGGCCAGACACTTTCGCAGGGTGGCGGCGAACCCCGCGTAGTTCCCCTCACCCACGCTGGTGCGCAGGCGCAGGAGCGCGGCATTGGCCTCGCCTTCGATGCCCCCGGCAACGGCGGCGGCCTTGCTGCCGTCCACGGCAGGACTGGCGGCGGGGGGGATCGCCGCCACGCTCCCCGGATGGTCCAGGGCATCGAGTTGCCGTTGTTCCGCCTGCAACGCTTGCAAGCCGCTTTGGTAATGCGCTGCCTTGGCGTTGAACGCTTTCACCGTCCCGCCGCTCCCCGGCTTGAGCGCGGCGCGTTCGACGTTGAGCCGCTGGTATTCCGCCGTCAGGTCCGCGCCGTGCTTGACCAGGGCGGCCCGCTGGGCGGCATAAGGATCGACCATCGGGGTGGCCGCCGGGGGCTCGTTCTCGGCCAGGTCATGCGCTTCGTGGACATCTTGCGGACCTCGAGTTGTCTGGGCCACCGGGTAACCATGGCGCGCCCGCCCCTGCGCATATCCCTTCCAGAACGCCTCCGTCACCTTCGGGTTGCTGAAAATCATTGCCACGAGGAAAACGAATGCCGCGATGGCGCTCAGGAGCATGGTCAGAAAGCGGGCACCCCCCTCCTGCCAATGCCGGATGGCAAAGACCATTCCGTTCAGGCAGGTGCCGAGCGGACCGAATAAAAACGTGAAAAGTGTCCCCAGGCCCCACCACACGTTGACTCGAAATACCGCCACCGCGAGGAACAGGAAAGCCCCGAGGTACACCGCACCGGCAACCAATGCCAAGATCAGAAACACACCCATGCTTCTCGGTTTTAGCAGGAGATATGCCTTTTGGGGGACGCCCGCCCAACTCTCCTGGCTACGCGCTTATACTTTGACCCGCTCGATCCGCGCGCCCAGTCCGGCCAGCTTGTCGTCCAGATGCTCGTAGCCGCGGTCAATGTGGTACACGCGGTTGATCTCCGTCACGCCGTCCGCCTTCAACCCGGCGAGCACCAACGCCGCCGACGCCCGCAAATCCGACGCCATGACCGGCGCGGCGCTCAGCCGTTCCACGCCGTGGATAATCGCCGTGGAACCTTCGATCTTGATGTCCGCGCCCATGCGCTTCATCTCCGAAAGGTGCATGAAGCGTTGCGGGAAGATGTTCTCCGTCACCGTGGAAATCCCCGGGCTGGTCGCCAGCAGCGCGCACATTTGCGCCTGCATGTCCGTGGGGAAGCCGGGATACGGCTGGGTGGTCAGTTCGAGCGATTTGGCCCCGCCGTTGGGGCGGATCGTCATGGTCGTCTGGTCGTTCGTGACGTGATAGCCCGCCGTTTGCAAGTGCTCGGCGACGCAGGCCAGATGTTCGGGGATCACGTTGCGCAGGGTCACGCCTTGCCCGCAGATGGCTCCCGCCACCAGGAATGTCCCGGCCTCGATGCGATCCGGGATGACGCGATGCTCCGCGCCGTGCAGTTCGCTGACGCCTTCGATGATGATGCGCCGGGTGCCCGCGCCCTCGATCTTCGCGCCCATCGC
>CAHJWO010000067.1 GCA_903642295.1 PVC group bacterium
CCGGCATTGAAGATCCAGGGGTGGACGGATGCCGATACCGCCGCGCTCGAAGCGGTGATCGGGCAATTTTCCAGCAGTACGCTGGCGCAGGACGCCGCCATCGACGACCGCATCGGCCTGACCGGGCAGAAGGTCGCGGCGGCGAACGCCGTGTATGCGGATGCGTTGCGCATCCAGAACGCCGCGCGGTTGGAGTATCCGGCGAACAAGCCCGGCACGGAAGCCGCCCGTGCGCGTTTTCTGCTGGACGTGTTCCCGCCCCGCGACCGTTCCGAACCCTCCGGCGGGGCGCAGGTGCCGCATCCGACGCCAACCACCACCCCGACGCCGACCTCTCCCTCCGGCAGCACCACTCCGGCGGGCAGTTGAACGTCCCGACGACGGAAGAACCGGTCCCGCTGCCCTGGTACGTGGGAATGTTGCCAGCCGGACGGCTGCGATATTGGATCACCACTGTCGGGCGTTTCAGCTTGGTGCAGGTGGTGGCGCAGTTACTCATGGCGGCGTGTGGCTTGCTGATAGTCCGTCACCTATCCAAGCACGAGTACGCGCTGTTTATTGTCGCAAATACGATGCAGGGTACAATCGTCAACCTCTCCGATGCCGGTGCGATCATGAGCCTGACAGCCATCGGCGGCAAGGTCTGGCAGGATCGCTACCGGCTCGGGCAGGTCATAAATTCGACGCTTGGAGTGCGGCGCAGGATGACTGCCGCCGCTATGGCTGTGAGTACACCACTGATGGTGTGGGTGTTATTGCGCAACGGTGCTGGCCTGCCCTATACGCTCGGTCTTACGGCGGCGACACTGATTGGCGTCTATTTTATGATTAACGCCAGCGTGTATCGATGCGTGCTGCAACTGCATTCGCGCGTTGGACGACTTCAGGTGCTCGATCTTCTCTTGCCGATCCTGCGCACGCTGCTGATTGCGGCGTTCATGTTAATATTTCTCGACGCGCTAGTGGCTATCGCCGTGATGACAGTCGTACTACCGCTACAGTGGCGGCAGGTACGGAAATGGGCATGGGAAGAGATCGATGCTGACGCGCCGGCTAGCACGGAAGACGAGGCGTTCATCTATTCGAAAATCCGCAACGTTTTGCCGGACACGATCTTCTATTGCGTGCAAGGACAGATGTGGATATACATCCTGTCGGTCTTCGGCAGGAGCGACCATCTGGCTGAAGTTGGCGCGCTCGGGCGGCTGTCGTTGCTTTTCAACATAGTGATAAATGTCATGCACGGCATTCTGATCCCAGCGTTCAGTCGCTGCCGGGACGCACGTGTATTGTGGAGGCGTTACGTCCAGATCATCGCCAGCTTTGTGCTGATGGGATTGGGGTTGGTAGGAATTGCGTGGCTAATACCCGGGGCGTTACTCTCGCTGCTCGGCGCGCGCTACGAGAACCTAAACAACGAACTGGTTCTCGCAGTGGGTGCGTCGGCGCTGAATGCCACAGTTGCCGCGATGTGGCTGCTTAACGCAGCCAGAGGCTGGACCGACTACCTGTGGGTGGAGATTCCCCTGCGTCTCGCGCTCCAGATCGGGTTATACTTCGTGTTTGATCTTTCCTCGGTTAGGGGAGTGCTTTACTTTGGGTTGTTGTCCAACCTTTCACCTCTGCTTGTTACAGTTTTACTTGCGAGGCGAGGAATGCGTTCGGAACAAAAAACGCAAACTGCGTAAGTTAACTTTGGTCACCGTTTTCCCACGCGAGCTTGATCAGATTCGATACCATTGACATGAATCATTTCGTTTCTCTGATGCTAGATCATAATGAATAACTCGCAAAATGTCATCATCACCCAACTTGCCGGGGGCTTGGGCAACCAGCTTTTCCAGTATGCAGTGGGTCGTCGATTGGCACACGTTCAAGGTATCCCGCTCAAGCTCGATCTTTCCTGTTACGGGCCAGAGGGCGACACCCAAGCCCCGGGATTGGAGGCATTTCGACGCCACGTGCGACTCCAAGAGTTTAATATTTCCGCCGACGTTGCCACCTCGGAGGAAATTGACGCGCTCCGCGACCGCCATTTCGGCAGCAAGACCTCCAGTCGGGTTGTACGGCAACTACGCCGTTTCTGGTCCACCTTAGACTGGCCTGCCACCCATTTTCGCGAGCGCCGTTACCGCTTCGACCCCGCCGTGCTAGGCCTGACTGCACCGTGTTATCTTGCCGGGTTCTGGCAAAGCGAAAAATATTTCCTCGACGTCACTGACCTCATTCGCCGGGAGTTCACTCCCCGTGATCCGGCCATTCAAGAAAATTCGCGTCGGTTTGTCGAGGGGCTGCGTTCGGCCTCTGGACCAGTCGTCTCGGTCCACGTGCGGCGCGGCGAACTGGCCCACGCTCAAAACATACTGAAAAACACGCGCGGTACTTTTGGACCGCCAACCGGCTTGGAATATATCCAACGGGCTATCGCGCAGTTCGAGCCGGGGTGCCGGTTCCTCGTGTTTTCGGACTCGGTGGCGGACATTGAGTGGTGCAAGAAGAATATCCAAGCGGACCGGCTCAGTTTTTCCGAAGGTCGCACCGACGTGCAAGACATGATGCTCATGAGCGCGTGCGACCATCATATCATCGCCAGCACGTTCAGTTGGTGGGGGGCATGGCTCAACGACCGGCCGGGGCGTCGTGTGGTCGCCCCTAGTCAATGGGGACATCCCGGCAGCGGGATGGTCACCGACGATCTGATTCCATCCGACTGGAAAATGATCTAGGCTGGCGTGGGTTGTAGCGTGGTCGTTTCAGCAAACCGGCAGACACAAAAATAATGGACACCTTTCGACTCCCCGCAGAAGTTATGCAGGCCCTTGATAGCTATTACGCTTCGCCAGTGAAAATTGCGAAAAACGGTGAGAAACACGACATCGACACGAGTGCGCTACGCCGGTGCGAAGCCGATGCGTTAGCAACTCTCGTGTATGATTTGCAACCGGCCGAATCTTTGGAAATCGGTTTGGCGTCGGGCGCTTCCACCATCGCAATCGCGGCAGCCCGTGCCGTTCGCCATCTCGCCAGTCCGCACACCGCGCTCGACCCCTTCCAAGAGACAAATGTCAATGGCATCGGGTTATCCGAACTGGAGAGGGTTGGACTGCGAGATCAGGTGAACTGGCGACCGGAGTTCTCTGAAAATTATCTGAACGCGGCGCTAGCTCGTGGTGACAAGCTCGATTTCATCTTCGTCGATGGCGGTCACGACATCGGGCAGAAGGTCACCGACGCCTTCTACATCAGCAAATTGCTGCGACCCGGTGGGGTGGTTGCCTTTCACGACGGGATGTTGTTTTCCACCTCGGTCGCCGTGCGGTATTTGATTAAAGAATGCGGTTACTCCTTGATCTCTCTGCCAGCTGATGCCGCTTGGAAACGCGCGGCGCGCGCCGTTCGCCACGCACCCCGGCTCGGTGCCTGGTACGCGTCCAACGTCATCAAGCATTTATGTCGAAGCGTGGTGGCATTGAAAAAGAACGCGTAAACCGCCAGATCCTCATCGGTTGACCCTGTCTAGGCCTATCTGTTTCGCAATCGCAGTCAATACATACTGGATTTATGAATTCTGATCCGGAGATCCAAAAGCAATATTATGCCACGACGGCGGCGGCCTACGATGAGATGCACATCGCGGAAGATGATGAGCACATGTTTGCGCTGCATCTCCTGTCCGCTTACATCAAGTTTCACCGAATCCGTTCCGTCCTCGACGTGGGAGGAGGCACCGGCCGAACGATCCTCTATTTGCAGAAGCACCACCCGGAGATGGTGGTGCGCGGCATTGAGCCAGTCCCAGAGCTGCGCGAGCAGGCTTACGAGAAAGGTGTTTCCAAGGAAGACCTAATCGACGGAAGCGGCTATGAACTGCCTTTCGAAACCAATAGCTTTGATCTGGTCTGCGAATTCGCCGTACTCCATCACGTCAAGCAGCCGCACCGGATGGTGGCGGAAATGACCCGCGTGGCGCGCCGGATGATTGCGGTTTCGGACTGCAATTTCATGGCGCAGGGCAGTCTCGGGTTGCGGCTATTGAAATACGGCCTGTTCACGCTGCGCCTCTGGCCGTTGGCGAATCTGATCAAAACGAAGGGGAAAGGCTACACAATGAGCAAAGAGGACGGTCTGGCCTACTCCTACACGGTGTTCAAAAACATGGCGCAGATCCGCTCTGCCTGGAAGCATGTTCGCGTGACTGCAACCAACGCCCGACAGGGCAGCCGATTGGGTCATATTCTGACAGCGGAGCAACTTCTGCTGGTCGGTTTCAACAAGAAGTAGCCCAGGGAACTTACAATTACCAATCGATTTGCGTTTCCACCAAGCGCCAAGGCCAGGATCGCAGCGTCGCCTTATCCGGGCAGATAACTAACTGGGTCATGCCGTTTTTTTCTGTCATCATCGCGGCCTATAACCGCGAAAATCTGATCGCCGCGACCTTGGAATCGGTCTTGGCCCAGCAATATACCGATTATGAAATCATCGTGGTCGATGATGGTTCCGCGGACGCCACGGCGGAGATTGTGCGGCGTCACACGAACGTGCGCCTCATCTGTCAGGAGAATCAAGGCGCTGGGGCCGCGAGAAACCGTGGCACAAATGAATGTTCCGGAGAATATCTCGCTTTTCTCGATAGTGATGATCTCTGGTTTCCTTGGACACTGGCGATATACGCCAGGGTCATCCAAGAAAACGCCCGACCGGCCTTCATCGCGGGTAAGCCTGTAATTTTTTCCGGCGCAACTCCGCCTACGACGGAGCGCGCGGAACCAGAATTTATAAACTTCGCCGACTATTTCCGCTCGAGCGACGAATGGCGCTGGTGGGGAGCTTCGTCGTTCGTCATTCGCCGGAATGTTTTTCTGGAAACAGGCGGATTTGTTTCCGGAGAGCTCAGTCGACGGATCAACGGGGAGGACTGCGATCTCACGATGAAGCTGGGCGTCGCGCCTGGTTTTGTTCAAGTTCTCGCACCGCCGACGTTCGCCTACCGCGAGCACCAAGCCAACATTCGGAAAAACCCCGACAAGTCGATCAACACCGCCAGCCTCCTGATTGACAAAGAGTCGGCCGGAAATTACCCCGGAAGGGGGGAAAGGCAGCCACAACGCCGGGAGATTCTCAGCCGACATGTGCGCCCGATTATCTTGCTTTGTCTCCAAGCCGGGCGGGACCGCGATGCTTGGCGGATGTATCGCCAGACGTTTTGGTGGCACGTCCGGTTGGGGCGGGTGCGGTTTCTAGCGGCCTTCGTGGCTACGGCGGCGGTTGCCAGCCTGGGCATCGGCCGTGTCCACGCCGGTCTGGGGAAACACTCAACTCCCGGTCGCTGATGCGCCTCGCCCTGCAATGGATAGATCGCATCGCGCGTGGACTGACATCACGCGCACGCAATTTGCGCCTGAGTGCACTCGGCCTGAGGCTTGAGGGATACTGTTGGTTGCGGCGGGTCAGCGTGCCGCGACAATGGGAGGACATCACTCTGGAAGCTGGAGTGAGTTTGGACGAAGGTGTTGTCTTGCTGTGCAGCGGGCCGCGACGGGCGGACAAACTGCGCCTGCGAGCGAGGACCTACGTGAACCGTTACACGATCTTTGACGCGCACGAATCCATTGAGGTCGCTGAGGATGTGATGATCGGCCCACATTGCTACATTACGGACGGTGACCACGGCTTCGCTCCCGGACAGTTGATCCGAGATCAGTCGATGGAGTGTGCGCCGGTGCGGATCGGTCCCGGGGCGTGGCTCGGGGCGGGGGTCATCGTTTTGAAAGGTGTCACCATCGGTCGCGGTGCGGTGGTCGGTGCAGGTAGCGTCGTCACACGGGACGTGGCCGATTACCAGATTGCGGTGGGAAGCCCGGCCCGGTCCATTCGGAAACGCCAGTGACCGACATCACAACTTTACCACCGATGTCCACTCCAGCGGCCAGTATCGTTTTCCCCACCCGCAACCGACGCGACATCCTGCTGGAAGCTGTTGCCGCCGCCCTCGCCCAAACGGTACCGGTTGAAGTCCTGGTGCTGGACGACGGTTCCACCGATGGCAGTGCGCAGGCGGTCGCGGAGAGGTTCGGTGATCGCGTCACCTACCATTCACTTGCTGCCGGTCGCGGACCCGCTTTTCAGCGAAACCGGGGCATCGAATTGGCGAAAGCGTCGATCATTTTTCCCTTGGACGATGATTCGGTTATGACATCGTCGCGGACCGTCGAACAGACACTGGCGGAATTTAATCATCCAAGGATCGGTGCGGTAGGAATCCCTTTTATCAACGTACGTTCTCACGATCAAAAAGTGCATCAACAGGCACCGGATTCGGAGCATATCTGGGTTGAACACGCTTTTGTTGGCGCTTCTCATGCCATCCGCAAGGATGTCTTCCTTGCTGTGAACGGATATCGAGAGCATCTTTTCTACATGGGAGAGGAGGGCGATTTGACTTTGCGCATGCTCGCCAAGGGCTGGATTACGCGATTGGGCAGCGCGGATCGCATCGAACATCATGAATCGACGAATCGTGTGACCGCCCGGGCGGATTTCTGCGGTCGGCGCAATGATGTATTATTCGTTTTCCACAATGTTCCTGCGGCCAATGTCCCCATTCATCTTGCTGGCACCCTGTACAATGGAGTGGTCACTGCCGTCGGTTCACGACACCCGCTGCGTCAAGGAATGGGACTGGCAACTGGGATCTTGCAGGGGCTGCACCAATCCTTGACAGGTGGGCGCCGGCCGCTTTCCAGAGAAATTTATCGACTCCACCGTAGCTTGAAAAAAAACGGCATGCGCACACTAGAGGAAATTGAAATGAAGCTGCCGCCCTTGCCGCTTGCTCCAGTACGGTAAGTCGAACGAGCCCGACCACCAATGATCCCCAAAACCCTAAAAACCTTTTTGCCGAACAAGCCGGTTCCCACTCCCATTCTCCGGGGGCCCTTCCGGGGAGCACGGATCGTCATGAACCCGACAGACTCGTTGCGCAAAGTCTTCGGCCTTTACGAGCACGAGTTGAATCCATGGCTTGAAAGTGCCTTGTCCAAAACGACGCGCGTGCTCGATGTCGGTGCCAACGATGGATATTTCACCTTTGGGTGCGCCGCCGCCTTTCAGCGCATGGGCAAGGCCGGCAGTATCATCGGGTACGAGTGTCAGGATCAGCACGTGCGCAAACTCCGCGAAAGTATCGCCACCCGGCCGACCCCGGGCGTGCAGATCGAAATCGTGCCCGCGCTCGTCGGGCGTGTAGTAGCCGAGGGCATGATCACGCTCGACGCACTCGAAACCGCAGATCGAAAAAATACCTTGGTCAAGATCGACGTGGAAGGGGCGGAATTGGATGTCATCGCCGGAGCACAATCATGGTTTGATCCATCAAATCTCTTCGTGATCGAAGTGCATGAAGAGAAATTTCTGGGCGAGTTGACCGCTGTCTTTGCTGAGCACGGCCATCGGCTGGTCCAGATCAATCAACGCCCGCTGCCAGTGCTCGGGCGTGAGGCGCGAGATATTAACAACTGGTGGCTGGTTTCGGAATTGGCATGATGGACCGCTATATCTGTGCGTTTAGAGGACGGCGCGATGGCTACCAAGTACCTCTCGCCTTGGCGGAGGCGGATATGCTTGAGACGTTGATTACCGATGCTTACACGCAGCCCTGGATGCGTGGCCTTGCGCAACTTGCGCCGGACCGGTTGCGGGAGAAAATGGAGTTTCGGAGCGAGCCGGGAATTCTTTCCGAGCGAGTAAAATGTTTATGGGCGACAACGGCATTGGAACATTTCCGGCACCGGCTGGGCTACGCACCGATGGATACTTATGGGAAGCTGGACCGATGTTATGCGCGTGCCGCCGGCAGAAGGGCTGCCCAAACGCGCTCGCACCTGTTTTTATACAGCCCCTACGCATGGGATGCTTTCACCCGTTCTTACGGCCACCGTCCGAAAAAAGTGTTGTTCCAATATCACCCGCATCCCGCGTTGGAACGGCACATCCTCGGCCACGACCGCGTTTGCCATCCCGACATTGGAGAATCGTTTTCCGGCTCTGTCTTCGGACAGGCTGCCGAGTCGTTGGAACACGAAGCGTGGAAATATGCCGACCTGATTTTTTGCGCTAGTAGCTTTACTCGCCGCTCGTTACTCGAAGTCGGTGCCGACGAGCGGAAATGCAGAGTAGTCCCTTATGGGGTCGAGTTGCCCCCGGTTGCCCCAGCGCTGCCACCCATGGGCGGTTCCTTCAAGGTTCTTTTCGTTGGATCAGGTGGTCAGCGCAAAGGACTTCATCACCTGCTGCACGCTTGGGCTCACGCCACGCTTCCGGCGAACAGCCGCCTGACTTTGGTCTGCCGAGTCGTTGACCGTGGAATCGCGGCACTCGTCGCTTCTACGCCGCGCGTCGAACTGCTATCCGGTGTGTCACCCGACGCTCTCGTCACGTTGTACCGCTCAAGTTCGATCCTTGCCCTTCCTTCTCTGGTCGAAGGGTTCGGGCAGGTTTATCTGGAAGCTCTGGCCCAGGGCTGCCCCGTGCTGGGAACCGCTAATACAGGTTTGCCGGACCTCGGACGCGAGGCAGACGGCATCTTCCTCGTGACACCGGGGAACGTGGACGAATTGATTTTGAGATTGGAAACGCTTGCGCGCGATCTCCCCGCCCAGCCGGAACTTCGCGCCTGCGCTCGCGCTTGCGCTTCGCGGTTCACCTGGGCTGTGTTCCGGGCCAAACTTCGGTCAGAAATGCAAGCCGCCCTCCCGTGACTGCGACGACCGACAACCGCACGTCCGTGGTGGTCCTTACCAACCAGACCTCGCCGTATCAAGTCGAGTTTATGAACGCCCTCGCGCGTGACTCGTCGTTGGACCTGACGGTGATCTATCTTCACTCGCAACGTCCGGGCCGGCAGTGGGTCCAACTCCAACTGGAACACAATCACCTCATTCTCGCGGGTGACAAGACTCGCCTGCCGCAAGCCCGGCGCTGGGTGGAATCGGCGGGTTTGGTGGTATTTAGCTATTATCGCGATCCCTTCGCGGCGCAATTGCTAACCTTGCGCACCTCATTACGAAAACCGTGGTGTTTCTGGGGTGAGCGCATGGGAGCCAGCGGGATGGCTTGGGCCGGGCCGCTCGTCCGGCGTTGGAAATTGCGTGCGCTCCATCGTGACCCCGCTGCCATTTGGGGTATCGGCGAGTTTGCCTCATCACGCTATCGCCGAGAGTTCGGCAGCCACCGTGTCCACTGCAACGTTCCTTATTTTTCGGATTTACGTCGATTCGCCGCATCAGGTATTCGAACTCGAACGCAGCAGAGAACGATCTTATTCTCCGGCTCACTCATTCCGCGCAAAGGGGTGGACGTACTTGCAGATGCGTTCGCACAAATCGCCAGAGAATTTTCGAATTTACGATTGGTTTTTGTAGGCGACGGCGAAGAAAGAAACCATCTTCAGACACAGCTTTCCCCTTATTCGGACCGCGTGGAATTCAAAGGGTTTCAGTCTTGGACTGATTTGCCCAAATTTTACGCATCAGCGGATATTCTGTGTGTACCCTCCCGGCATGACGGCTGGGGTTTAGTGGTTCCTGAGGGGCTGGCCGCAGGGATGCCGGTGATAGGAACCAAACAGACGGGGGCCGCCTTGGAGCTAATCCATGATGGAGTGAACGGATGGCTCGTCGAAGGGGGAAACGTTCCGGCGCTGATCGAGGGACTGCGAAAGGCGGCGAGTCTTTCGCCCGATGCTCTGGAAGCAATGTCCTGCGCTGCCTTGACCACTGTAGAGAATCACCAACTTTCCGATGGAGTAAAACGTTTCACAACGGCTGTTGCTACTACGCAAGACGGATGGCAGAGAGCAAATCGAGCAACTGCACTCCGGATATGATGAACTACCCCGTTATGATCTCCGGTTAGTCGTTGTAGACATGGTACGATAACTTCTCTAATTTACGATGCAATTTGTCCTTCAATTTCCGTTTCCTTTCTGGTTAGTTTCCGTCACGTTGTTGATCTTCGGCTGGCGGTTTTGGGGTGCCCGTCGTGAAGCGTGGGGGCTCCCTGGATTAGCGGTCCTCGGCACAATCTCGGTCTGGTATCTTGGTGATGCCCTTTATAATGATTACGCGGATTATCAGGTGATGTTCGGCAGTTACATTCTTTCAAGGGCGTGGTGGCAGGTCATGCTTTTCGTGATGGCATTTGGTGTGATGGTTTGCCCCCTGCACCGTAGGATTAACCGTCGGATCCTTCGCCGCCGAAGCTCTGTCATGGACTATATGACGACGCGCCGTCTTGAATCGTCGCCTGTTCAGTCCGCGTTGGACAAGACTTGTATCGTTCTGCTGATAGCTTGGATGCTCCTCTACACAGTCGCTCTCCTTCGGGTGGAAGGAGATGTTCTTGGCTTATTCGCGCCGTACCTTGGCGAGAAAGCAGATCCATGGTCACGCAGCCGGATCGGCACTGGCTTTGATTCATTCATTTCCATCGCTTCGAACTTTCAGATTTTCCTCGCGGCTTGCTTTGGTGTTTTTGCGGCGATTGCGCGCAAACCCCGCACGCGTATTACAGCATTCATCATCTGTTTTTTAACTTTGCCATATTTTATCTTCGATCGGACACGCAACACCATGCTTGCGACGATGCTGCCTGGAATAATTTCATGGGTGTTTTTCCGGTTGAGGGGGAATATTTTGGTAAAAGCCGCTGTTCTTGGAGTTGCATTTCTCGGAATCAGCCAGTGGTTTAGCTTCGTCATGTCGAATCGAGGGGAGAGAACCATCGCTAGTGCGATCCGTAGCGAGAACGAAACGGAAAACTCGAAAGCTGGAAATGGGTTGAATATGTTTGAGGAACTGTCGTGGATAAATGCATTCATGGTGACCGGAATCTATAAACCAAATTGGGGTGAGCGTTATCTCGCTGAACTTGTAAATCCAATTCCCCGGGCTCTTTGGCAGGGAAAACCGATGATCGGCATCGACTATTCGATAGTGCGCGGTCAAAGCGTTGAAGACGCCGATGATCAGGCAGGCGTAGCAGCAAGCATTTCGACCGGAATGGTCGGTCAGGGCGTTGTAAACTTTGGTGGGATTCTAGGACCCATAGCCGCCGCTGTTTTAATGGCCGTATGGGTTGCCATTCTAGCTCGGCAGGATTTGTTTGGCGACGATCCGGCGCGATTCCTTTTATACGGAGCTGGTATGGTTCTGACTTTCAACATGGGTCGCGACATCACCCTTCTCGTTGTTTATCCTTTTATTTTTGGTTGTTTACTGTTTTGGGTATTTAGGAAATTGACGAGGCGCAACTTACAGCAGAAATCCAGACCACGCCGCTTCACCAAGCAGAACAGTCGAGCAACATTGACCAACATCTGAACGCTTTGTCCCAACTCCACATCGCCCATGTGCAGGGCATCTTTTCCCCAGAGCACGGCGGCCCGACTTTCTCGCTAGCGAACTATTGCCGTGGCCAGGTGGCGCGTGGGCACCAGGTGTCCTTGCGCGTGCTGGAAGGTTATCCACACAGTTCGCCCGCGCTGCGGCTGGAGCCGCCGGTGGACATGGGCGTGGATCGCGTGGATCGGCCTGCTCGGCTCGGTGGCTCGGCTGCCATGCGCGCGAGGCTCCGCGCAGACCCAACGCCGGAAATTTATCATCTGCACGGCGTTTGGTTGCGCGCCATGCACTACGGGGCGGAGGAAGCGCGCCGTCGAGGAAGACCGTATGTCGTTGAATTGATGGGTGCTTACGAACGGTATGCACGGCTGCAAAAAGGGCTGCAAAAACGCGTCGCCCGCTGGTGGTTTCAGGACGCGCTGCTGCATCAGGCCAGTTGCTTGCACGTCAACTCCGAGAAGGAAGCCCGCGAACTGCGCGAGTTGGGTTTCCGGGTTCCCATCGCGGTGATCCCGGTGGGCACGGACCTCGGTGATGCCAACGACGACGGGGGACCGAGACCGTCCACGGACACGCCGCCGCACCCGGCGATTACCGAAAAGCGATTCGTGCTTTATCTGGCGCGAATCCACCGCAACAAGGGCATTGAACTACTGATCAACGCTTGGGCCAACGTCGAAAAAGAATTTCCGGATTACCGGTTGGTCATCGCCGGTAGCGGGACCGAGGAATATGTCCAAGCGTGTCAACGGATGATAGAACGGGGAGGTCTTGCCGATTCCTGCCTGTGGCTCGGCCAAGTCAGCGAAGAAGGGAAAAAATGGCTTTATCGCCACGCGGAATGTTATGTGTTGCCGAGCTATTCGGAGAATTTCGGCAACACGGTTGCCGAAGCGCTGGCGGCAGGCACGCCGGTCATCATCACCCCGAATACCGTCTGGACGCATCTCCCACGCGAAGGCTGCGGTTGGCTGTCGCAGACCACTGACGATTCTTTGACGACCACATTAACGGAAGCGTTGAGAACTGACCCTGCACAGCGGCAATCAATGGGCCGGCGGGGCAGGCAGCTGATTGAAGACCGCTACTCGTCCGATAAAGTGATCGATCAGATCGACCGTTTATACCGTTGGCTGCTTGGTGGACCCGAACCAACCGATATTCTTTTCCACGGTTGATGCTTCGAATGTCCGACGATCCGGGCGGCCTGCGCCGCATCGCTGCGCTATCGCAACCGGAGGTCACGATCCACCTCCCGCGCCCGGCCGCTCCATCGGGTTGGAAACCGCCGTAAAGTGCTCACGGCAGGAGCAGGCGGAAAAGCTCGTCCACGCCCGGGTCGTTATGGCGGGTGGCGCAGGTGGATAAAATACGCTGGCCGCGCTTGTTCGAGGCCAGCCGACGCTCGACTTCCGCGCTGGCGGTTCGTGCCCCCTGGAGGTCGCTCTTGTTGACCACCACGAGGTCCGCCACGTCGAGCATGGCGATCTTCTGGAGTTGCAGGCGGCTGCCGTAGTCGGGGTTCATCACCAGAATGCGCGGGCTCACGAGTTGGCTGGAAAACGGCAGCGCTTCCTGGCCCGTCCCGACCGTTTCGATGATGACCAACTCAAACTCTCCGCAACCGGCCAGGATTTCCAGGCACCGCCCAGTGGATGGGCTCAACCCGCCGGATTGTCCCCGGGTCGCCATCGAGCGCATGAACACGCGGTCGTCCTGGGAATAAATCATTGTCGCCCGGTCACCCAGCAGCGCCCCGGCGCCGACCCCGCCGATGCTGGGATCATGCGAAAGGATGGCCACCCGCGCCGGAGCGGGGTGCGTTCGCAGAAATCGCAGCACCAGCTCGTCGATGAGCGTGGTCTTGCCCGCACCGCCCGGACCGGTAATGCCGATGACTTTCGGAAAGGATGAAGGATGAAGAATGAAGGATGAAGGAGACGCACAAGGGGCGACGGAGGAGAGGGGGTCGGCGACCGGTTGCGCGAAGGACGATTCCGCTTCGGTCAAACGCTCGGACAGCGCGAGATCGCGCGACGGCGCGGCGGAGGTCTTCGGTATTCCGTACCGGTCGTTGATCCAGTGCAACATTTCGGTCAATGGCGTCCCGGCGAAGAAGATGCGGTCGGTGCCTTGCTGACCCATCGTCTCGGCGTCGGCGAGGGTGATGGTCCCGCCGCCCCCGCCGAACAGCCCGATGTGCGTCCCGCCCTGCGCATCCATCGCCTGTCGGACTTCGGCAAAAAACTCGATGTGTCCGCCGTTGTAACTGGAAAGTCCCACGGCGCGCACGTCTTCCTGGATCGCCGCGCGCACGATCTCCGACGCCGGGCGATGGTAGCCGAGATAAACGACCTCGATCCCGTGCCGGATCAGTTCGAGATTGATCGTGTTGATCGCGCTGTCGTGTCCATCGCAGATGGGCACGGCGGTCAGCAGGCGGAGGGGGGTGGGGAAAGTCATCGGGAGGTAATCTAGGTTCCCCACACCATCGCTACGGTGGTCGTCATGCTGCCACCGACGTTGTAGGTGAGAAAGCGGCTGGCTTTTTCGATTTGGCGCGGTCCGGCCTGGCCGGTGAGTTGCTGGTACGCATCCAGCACCTGCCGCACGCCCGTCGCGCCGACGGGATGGCCGTCCGCCATCAGCCCGCCGCCCGCGTTGACGGGGATCGAAAATGGGGGAGGGGGCGCGTCGGCTCCGAGGATTTGCGCCCGGACGCCCGGCAGCATCGTCGCGCCGTTGTGCAGCAGGCTCGCGCCCTCGCCCGGTGCCGCGAGTCCGACGATCTCGTACGCAATCACCTCGCTGATCGAAAAACAATCGTGGACCTCGATGCCGTGCAGTTCCTGGCGTGGATCGTGGACGCCTGCTTTCTCCAGCGCGCGTGTCAACGCACGCTTCGCCTGCGGAAAGTGCGGCACGTCCTTCTTCTCCAGCGCGAGGCAATCCGTGGAGTGTCCCCAGCCGAGCAAGCGGACCGGATTGGACGGCAGCGTCGTCCGGCTGCAACGGTGGCCCAGCTTGTCGAGGAACCGTTCCGAACACAGGATGACTGCCGCGGCGCCGTCGGTGATTTGCGAACAGTCGTAGAGCTTGAGCGGACTGGCCGCGATGCGCCAATTCTTCTGCGATTCCGTGCTGGCCGTGGTGAAATCCAGGTCCGTGTCCCGCATCTGGGCCAGCGGATTGAGATGGGCGTGCAGGTAATTCTTCACCGCGACCCGCGCCAGATCGTGCTCGGTCAGCGCCGGATACCGTTGCATGTAAAGTTCCGCGATCCGCCCGAACAGCTTCGGAAACATGAAATCGCCGTATTCGGGTTTTTCACGGTGGTAATCGGCGGCGGCGGCGAGCACGTCCGAGCCGTCAGCGGGCGACATCGTTTTCTGCTGCTCCGCGCCGACGACCAGCACGCAGTCGTAGATGCCCGCACCGATCCATTGCGCGGCGGTCAGCACGGCCAGACTGCCGGAAGCGCACGCCGCCTCCGTGTGGATGGTGGGAATCCCGCGCAACGCCTCGTTGGCCTCCAGAAGAAGCGCGCCGATGTGCAACTGCCGCGTGTACATGCCGCCCGCGAAGTTGCCGACGGTCCCGGCCTCGATGTCGGCGGCTTCCAGGCCGGTGGTTTCCAGCGCGGCGCGAGCGACCTCGACGATCACGTCGCGCAGGGTTTTGTTTTCCTTTTTGAGGTTGCGCTTGAAGTCGGTGCGCGCACCGCCAAGCAGATAGACGGGGGAAGTCATGGGAGAAGGAGGGATACGGATAACCTAGTCAGCGCGAGCGAAGTGGCAAACGCGGGAGCGTTGGATCGGCGAGCGGCTGCAAAATCGGGCGTCACCGTGGTTTGTTTCATCTCCGCAGTCTGACGCGATTCTTCTGGCTTGTCACATGCACTCCAAACGCCTGCGTTACCTGCGTTATCTGCGTTATCTTTTTTGACGTTTCCCTCGGAAGAAAATTTTCTTAATGCGCGCCGGACCACACGGACGGCTGGGACAGCCGTCAGGACCTCGGTGGCGGTTCTCAGGAGGCGTGCAAGAAGGGCAAGGCAAGGTCCTGACGTCTGTCCCCAGCCGTCCGTGAGTGTCTGCGGCGGGGCGGTCTTCCCCGGGAGAAGCTCTCGTTGCCAGAAACCGGAAGGGCCGGCGGCCCAACACGGACGGCTAGGACCGCCGTCAGGACCTCGGTGGACGCCGCCTGCGGCGCTTTCAAGCGTTGCGATGATCAGATCGTGAGTTCCCCGCGGATCACCGCCGCCGCTGCTCCGGCAACGCGAACTGTTTCGATGGTTTCCCGTGGGCCGATGACTTCCACCGACGCCATCCCGGGGCGGCCCAACCAGTGCCCCTGTTCGGCGATGAAACGCGGACTACGGATCAACCCGTAACGCCAGAGATAAGCACCCATGCCGCCCGTGGCCGATCCCGTGAACGGATCTTCAAACGAGGCGGGCGGTCCGGTAAAGTGCCGGGCGAACACGTCCCCCTGCGGAGTCGCGCCGCCGAGGCAGAAGACGTGCGCGCTGAAGAACTCGTTGCCCGACCCCGCGCGCAGGCGTTCGTAGGCGGCCACGTCGAGCGCGGCGCGGCGCAGCGTGTCGTGGTCCCGCACCGCGATCATCAACTGCGGGGTGCCGGTGCTCACGGTCTGCAAGGGCACGTCGGGCAGGAGGTCAGCGGGAGCCAGGCCGAACACGGCGGCGGTTTCGGCGGGATAAATCGCGCGGAACTCGGGCGGCATCTGGTACATGGCGACCTCCGCGACCCCGCTGCGGCCGGTCGCGGAATGGGTAATGTCCACCCGGATCGGGCCGACATTCAGCTCCAGCGCGATGGTCGTGCGGTCTCGATCCGGCGTGAGTTTCAAACGTCCGCTGTCCACGAGCGCAAAGCCGGTGGCGATGGTCGGGTGACCGGCCAGCGGAATTTCCTCTCCGGGGGTGAAGTAACGCGCGCGAAAGTCCGCCCGGCTACCGGGGCTCGGACGCAGGACAAAACTCGTCTCGGAAAGATTTTGCTCGCGGGCAATGGCCTGCATGGTGGCGGTGTCGAGATCGTCGGCATCGAACACAATGGCGCACGCGTTGCCGGTGAGCGGCTGGGCCGTAAAGGCGTCCACCTGCATGAACGGGTAGGTTTTGGGCATGGTGCTGGACGTTCTGACGGATTCGGCGGGACGGCAAGAGCCCGGCGGCGTGGCCAAGCGAATCGTTGACGACCTTGAAATCGTCCAGGTCTAGAGCGGATGGTAATTGGATAAGCTTCCCGCGAGGGCCACGGTGGCCTGACAGTCAGGGACGGCTGGGACAGCCGTCAGGACCTTGGCGGTCACGACGGCGGGAGGAAACGATGAGAAAACGCCAAAAATTGTGGCGCGGCCACGATTTCAGACTTGGAGGTTTGGCGAGAGACGCCCTATGATGCGCGCATGGGCGACAAATCACCAAAAGCGACACAGAAACAAAAGTCACAAAAAACAGCCAA
>CAHJWO010000068.1 GCA_903642295.1 PVC group bacterium
TCTTCGCGCTCCACCTTCAAAAACCTGCCGCCCTCTACGACTCGCTGACAACCGCCACTTTAATCAGCGGTTCCCTAACGGATGCAAAGATACCAATGCCGCCTGTCGTAGAGGATCGAGGTTCAAAAAACAAGGCGTGGAAACTGTCACAATTGGACCGTTTCATCAACCTCGGTTTCCACGCTCAATCACGCCCTCAACCTCCAAACAACTTGCGGAATGACCGGATGAACCGCTTCGGAAAAGCGTCCTGCTTCGGCTGACTTTGCTGGTCCTGTTCCGGCGCGGGCGACTCGCCGGGCGCAAGCAGCCCTTCCTGTCCGGGCACCACCAATTGCCCCTGGTGTGCCGTGCAAACCGCGCGCGGCACCTTGCTGACAGGCAACTCCATCGTGTACGCCGTGCCCTGCGCCTCGCAGCCGTCCGTCGCCAGTTGGTTCGAGAAAGCGCACACGCGCACCCGCTTCAACGGCTCGGGCGGCTGGAACTCCTTCGACGGATACCGCTGCGGCGAGGCCTTGCCGATCACCTGGCACCAGATCGGCAGCGCCAAGGCCGCGCCGTAGCCTTTCGCCGTGATCGTCTGCGGTTTGTCCAGGCCCACCCACACGCCGCACGTCAGACTCGTCGTATAACCCACGAACCACGCATCCCGGAAATCGTTCGTCGTGCCCGTCTTGCCCGCGCCGTGGCCCGTGAACCCCAGCGACCGCGCGTCCGCCGCCGTGCCGCCCTTGCCCATGACCTTCTCCAGAATGGTGTGCGTCATCCACGCCGCGCCCGCCTGGATGGGCTGGTCCTCGGCGTGCCCGGCCCGGTAGATCACGCTGCCGTCCGCACCGTCGATGCGTTCGATGAAGTGCGCCCGGCGGCGTTTGCCGCCGTTGGCGAACAAGGAATAAGCCTCCGTCAGCTTCGCCAGGGTGATGTCGAACGTGCCCAGGAAAATCGTCGGGTCCGGCGGGATGTTCTCGCCCAACCCCACCGCGCCCGCCACCTTGCGCACCTCGTCCAGCCCGACCAGCGCGCCAATGCGCACGCTCATGGTGTTGCGCGAGCGAATGAGCCCCACCTCCGCCGGAAGGATGCCGCCGAACGTCCCGTCGGAGTTGGCCGGATGCCAGTTGGGCGCTTCTTTCAACTCGCCGGGCTCGATGGCCGCGTCGTCGATGTTCGCGCCGGGCAGGAGCCCCCGCTGCCACGCCGCCGTGTACACGAATGGCTTGAAGGTCGATCCCACCGGGCGGCCCGGGGCCTTGGTGGCGCGGTTGTAGCCGCCGGGTTTGTACTCGCGTCCGCCCACGACCGCCCGGACCGACCCGTCGCGGTTGTCGAGCACCACCAGCGCGCCCTGCAAGTAATCCGTGCCCGTGCGCTCGTCGGCGTCGGGGGTCTGGCCGCGCTTGGGATGCTCGTAGCCGGGCCGGTTCTCGATCTTGGCCAACTGGGTTTCCACGGCCTGGGTCGCCGCCGTCTGGAGCTGCGGATCAATCGTTGTGTAAATTTTGAGTCCGCCCTCGTCCATCTGCTCGTCGGTCAGCAGCGTGGCCAGTTCCGCCTGCACGCCCTCCATCGCGTAGTTTTCCTGGACGCTGCTGAGCCGGTTGTGGTTGACCTGGATGTTTTCCGCTTCCGCCGCTTTCTCCTGCGCGGGCGTGATCATCTTGAGCAGCACCATGCGGCCCAGCACGGTGTTGCGCTCGCGCGCGGCGGCCTCGGGATTGTTGATGGGCGAGAAATACTTGGGGCTGCGGATGAGCCCGGCCATCATGGCGGCTTCCGACAGGTCCAGCTTCTCGCTCGGCTTGTCGAAATAGGTCTGGCTGGCCGTCTCGATGCCGTTGACCCCCGCGCCGTAGTAAATGCGGTTGACGTAAAACTCCAGAATTTGCCGCTTCGTGTAGTGCCGTTCGATGCGCAGGGCAACGAACGCCTCCAAAATTTTGCGCGTCAGCGTCTTGCCGCCCAGCGGCAGGGAGTTGCGCGCGAGCTGCTGGGTCAGCGTGCTGGCCCCCTCGGCGGCGCGATGCCGGGTAATGTTGCGCACCATCGCCCGGGCGATGCCGCGCGGATCGACGCCGTGGTGCGTGTAAAAGCGCGTATCCTCCCGGGCCACGAGCGCGTTCAGGAACAGCGGCGACACCTTGTCAATGGGCACGACGACGCGGTTCTCGCTCGCGCGCAGGGTGCTGTACGCATTGCCGTCGAGGTCATACACGGTGGCGCGCTGGGGCATTTCGCCGAGCTTGGCGATGTCGAACGTGCCCGCCCAGACGATGAAAAACGTCAGCACGCCCACGACCGGTGCCACCACGAGCAATAGCAGGACGTGCCACCACCGGGGCCGGGGGACGCGCGCCAGGAACGAACCGCCACCGACCGGTGCGGCTTGGCGAGGACGCATCTCCGGGCGATCCGGGGGCGTGGAGGTCGGCGGGGTGTTCAGGGCGTCCATTGAGAAGAGAAGTCAGAAGTAGGAATGCAGAATGCAGCAAGGACCGAACCAGGCCGATTCACTGCGAGCAGGAGGATATTTCTCTGCGCCTACTTCTGCATTCTGCGTTCTTACTTCTGACTTTTCTCCGCGCATCCTGCCCCAACCTCCCTTCAAAAGAAAGAGGGGGTGCGTGAAAAAAGTTGCAAGCGGCGGGGGATTCCTTACCGTACGGCTCGATAAAGTTATGGCTGATCTAGCGAACAAGTACTCCGAAAACGTCGCGGGAGAGTTTTACGTCGATGACCAGTGCATCGACTGTGATTTGTGCCGCGAAACGGCCCCGGCGAACTTTACCCGCAACGACGACGGCGGGCACAGCTACGTTTACAAGCAGCCCACGACCGACGAGGAACGTACCCTCTGCAAAGAGGCGATGGAAGGCTGCCCCGTGGAAGCCATCGGCCCCGACGGCCAGTAATTTCCCGCCGTTTTCTTGACCTGGCCTAGCATCGTTTTCGATCATGGCTGGCCGAAGTCCCAAGCGCACTTTGGCGAGCAGCGTGCTGGCCGAATGGCGCGGCTACCGCGAACCGCGCCCGGTCATGGACCGCGTGCAGCCGGTCGGCAATCTCATTGCCAAGACGATGGCGGCGCTCGGCCTGGGTGAGCGGGTGCGCGAGAGTGAAGTGCTGGGGGCGTGGAAGACCATCGTCGGCGATTTCATCGCGGCGAACTCCATGCCGGACCGCCTGCGCGAAGGCGTGCTCTACGTCCGCGTCCTGCAACCGACGATCCGTTTCGAGTTGGAGCGGCTGCGCCCGCAAATGCTCGCCAAGCTCAAAGAGCGTTTCGGCGCGCGGGTGGTGCGCGAGGTGCGGTTTCAGTTGGGGTGAGTCGAATGTATTATTCCGTTCAAGAAATCATATGAAATTCAATGTCACCCTTGATCGGGACGAAGATGGAATGTGGATTGTGGAGTGTCCGTCCATCCCCGGCTGTGTCAGTCAGGGAAAGACCAGGGACGAAGCGTTGATCAACGTGCAGGAAGCAATTGCTCTCTGTCTGGAGGTCCGCGCCGAGCAAGGCTTGCCGCTTACGGTCGAAACGAGGCAGATTGAAGTTCTCGCCTGAAGGCAGCCATGCCGTTACTCAGCGGGCAGAAGGTTGTGCGAGTGCTTGCGACCTTTGGCTGGAGCGTCGTACGGCAGCGCGGCAGTCATATCATCATGACAAAGCCCGGCGAAATGGCGACGCTCTCCGTGCCGGATCACAAGGAAGTGGCGAGGGGGACTCTACGGAGGCTGATTCGTGAAGCTAATCTCACAGTCGATGAATTTGTTGCAGCGATCTAAACTGAAATTCGTTTCCCCTTTGCGGCCCGACAGTCTGTGCGTGAGGCTCCGCCTTCCCCATGCCCACTCCTGACGAAATCCACGTCGCCAACCTCGCGCTCAACGTCCACGTCGGCGTCACGGACGCGGAACAATCCCGTTCCCAGCTTCTCGCCGTCTCCCTCACGATCAGCCCTATCCGGGGTTTCGCCGATCTGAACGACGGCATCGAAAACACCGTCAACTATTCGTCGGTCTGCGCCGTCGTCCGCGCACTTGCCGCGACGCACCCGCGCCGCCTGATCGAAACCCTCGCCTCCGAAATTGCGGAAACCATCCTCGCCCGCTTTCCGGTGGCCTCCGTGGACGTGGAGTTGCGCAAGTATATCCTGCCGGATACGGATTATGTTGCCGTGCGCCTCACCCGCCACCGCCCATCCGAAGAACCTCCCGCGCAATGAAAAAAGTCGTCGCCGCCACGCCAGCCCCCGCCCGCCGCGAACCGGCCAGGCTCATCATGGCCGGGAGCTATGACAACGCCGACATGCTCTACGCCACGAAGTTCTTCGTGCCGGATCCCTTTATCTTCCTGCTCCACGAGGGCCGCTCCACAATCCTGCTCAGCGACCTCGAAGTGGGCCGGGGCCGCCGCGCCGCCGCCGTGGACGAGGTCATCGGCCTGAGCGAATTTACCGAACGGCACAAAAAACTCCTCGGCAGGAATCCGCCGCTCGCCAAAGTCGCCGCGCTGTTTCTCCACACCCGCCGGGTCCGCCGCGCCGTCGTGCCCGAGAACTTCCCTTTGGCCCTCAGCCTCGGGCTCGCTCGCCACGGTGTGACGGTCACCCCCCCTAAGAAGGGCCTCTTCTGGCCGCAGCGCCTCTACAAAACCCCCGCCGAAATCGCCGGTCTGCGCCGCGCGCTGGAGGTCACCACCGCCGGCATGACGCGCGGCCTGGAAGTCCTCGCCGCCGCGAAGCCGGTCGGCGGTAAGCGTGCTATCCCCAACGCCCCCCTCCACTGGGGCAACGCACCGCTGACTTCCGAGCGCCTCCGCGCCGAGATCGACAGCGCCATCCTCTACCTCGGAGGCGCGGCCTCGAACACCATCGTTGCCGGGGGCGAGCAGGCGTGCGACCCCCACGAACGTGGCAGCGGCCCCCTCCGGGCGGGCGAACTCATCATCATCGACATCTTTCCGCGCATGACCGACACCGGCTTCTACGGCGACCTCACGCGCACCGTCGTCAAAGGCCGCGCCACCGACGCCCAGCGCAAACTCTGGCTCACGGTCCAGGAAGGCCAGCGCCGCGCCATCGCGGGCGTCCGCTCCGGCGCGGACGGCCATGCCCTCCATGAAGGCGTCAAAAAATTCTTCAAGGACCAGGGCTTTCCCACCGAAACCCGCGAGGGCTGCCACGTCGGCTTTTTCCACGGCATGGGTCACGGCCTTGGCCTCGATCTCCACGAGCAGCCCCGCTACAATCACACGCGCTCGTTCGAGACCGGCACCGTTTTCACGGTCGAGCCGGGCCTCTACTACCCGGGCCTGGGCGGCGTGCGCCTGGAAGACGTGGTCGCCGTCACGCCCACGGGCCACGACCTTCTCTCACACTGCGAGCAGCGCCTCGAAATCTAACCAGGCCCCGTCCATCTCCGACAGCGCCCCTTGTTTCCCTCCCAATCTGCGAAAATCTGCGGAAATCTGCGGACAATTCTTCCCTCTTCCTCACCCCCGTTCGAATACGCCCGGTGCGCCGCCGTCGAATCCGTGCTATGATGTCCGTCGGCAACGCTCTCCCCGCACCCCGGCGATCCCCCCTCACGAAATGGCGGCAACTCAATCGTTCCCTTTGTCGATGGCGGGTGCTATAACCGCGTCCAAAGCGATGGACAAGGTGCCTGTGCCTGCCGACCAGGCAGCAGCCGAAGACAGCGACGAAAAGCTGGTGGCGCGCGCCCGTGGCGGCGACGCCGACGCCTTCAGCGCGCTGGTCACCCGCTACCATCCGCGCCTCTATGGCCTGGTTTACCACATGACCAGCAACAACGAGGATGCGCGCGACCTGACGCAGGAAATCTTCCTCAAGGCTTACCGATCCATCGCCGGTTTCCAGGGCAACTCCAGCTTTTACACCTGGCTGCACACCATCGGCAAAAACATGACCATCAACTTCCTCAAGAAACGGGGAAAACGGTGGCAGATGAGCCTGGACGACGTGGATTCCAACATCCAGAACGATCGCGAGTTTCTGGAGCTCACGGCCAGCAGCGACCCCGTCCGCGAGGCAAATCTTTCCGAATTGCAAAAGAGATTGAACGAGGCCATGCAGAAGCTGTCCGTAGAGCATAGAATGGTTGTGACGATGTTCGACATCCAGGGGCTGCCCCATGCCGAAATCAGCAAGGTGCTCGGCGTCTCCGAGGGCACCGTTCGTTCCCGTCTCTTTTACGCTCACCGCCAGCTCCAGAATTACCTGGAGGAATTTCGCAAGTAGCCGCTTCTTTATACCCACCCCATTGCCGATGGAAAACGAGTTCAACGACCTGCAAGCCCTGCTCCGCCTCAAAAAATACGAGGCCCCGCCCACGGAATATTTCGAGGATTTTCTCTTCGAGTTCCATCGGCGCCAACGAGCGGAGATGTTGCGGCGTCCGCTCTGGCGGCTCGCGTTGGACCGTCTGGAAGGCGCGCTCCCGAACTTCTCCCCGGCGCGCACCGCCTATGCGGGCAGCTTTGCCGTCGCCACGGTCGTTGCGGTGGCGGTCTCCGGCCAGATCCTGACCACCAGGCCCGCCGGTGCGCGCGCCCCGGTTGCCTTAACCGCCCCCGGCCACCCCGTCGGCCTCGCCCAGACCCCCACCTTCCGCCCATTGGACCTGCATAATTCCCGGTCCACCGTCCGCCTGCCGGAAGTGAACTTCGACCAACCGCGTCAATACACCGCCTCGGCCCGCAGCGCGCGCCCCCGCTACGTGCTCGACACGCAGCCTGTCAGCTATGTGCAGCGGTCGAGTTTCTGACACGGTGCGCGGCTCGGCGCGGACGCTCGCTTTCTCCTGTGGTTTGCTGCTCTTCCCCGTCGCGGGCGGAGCCCAGTCCACCACGCCCGGCCCGTTTCCCGCCGTCGTGTTGCGGCCCGCGCCGACGCCCACGCCGTCATTGACCGTCGGCGGCAATCTCGACGCCCCGGTCGACCGCCGGGAAAAAACCGCCTTTGAGGCCATCAGCGGCGAGGTTCAGACCATCTTTGAAAAGTGCAAGGGCGCGGTCGTGCGCATCGAGGCCACCGATGCGTTCGGCACCACCGCCGGCACCGGTTTCTTCATCGACCCCGCCGGCACGATCTACACGCACTACTCCGTGGCGGGTGGTTCGTGGAACCTCCTCGTCGATTTTGCGGGCAAGAAATACCCGGCCACCTGCCTGCTGGCGGACGTGCACACCGGCGTCGCCATTCTGAACATCAAGGCGGGCGAAACGCCGTTTTTGCCGCTCTGCAAATCCTTCGATCTGAAGATGGCCTCCGCTGTGGTGGCCATCGGCTACCCGATGGATTATCCGGCCACCCCCACCTTCGGGCTTGTCGCGGGGTTCGACCAGGGGTTCGCGGGCCACGACCTGGCCACGACCCATATCCGGGCCAATGTTCCGGTGCAGATGGGTGAAGCCGGCGCTCCCCTGCTCAATGACAAGGGCGAGGTTGTTGGCATCCTCATGTACCAGTTCGACTTCGGCCGGGTGTGCCTGAGCCTGCCCATCCAGGCAGCGGAGAAGGTGCGCATGGATTATCTGCGTTTCGGCTACTTGCGGCCGGCCTGGATCGGTGTGAACGTCAAGCCCGTCAGCGGCGAGGAGGAAGCCGCCGTGCGTGTGGACGGCGTGACCGAGGACGGCCCCGCCGCCAGGAGCGGCGTCAGGGCGGGAGATACCATCGTAGGTCTAAATCGCAAACCCGTCCGCCGCCTGGCCGACATGGTGGATGCGGCCTTCTTTCTGACCGCGGACGCCACGGTGCCGATCACGGTCCTGCGGGACGAAAAAGAGGTCACGCTGAGCGTCCACGCAATGGACCCGCCCGGCATGTCGATGTCGCTGCCGCCCGTGCGCCAGTCGGAACCGAACGGCCTCGAATTGATCCCGGTCCCGCGCGACCTGCAGGTGGGCAAAGGGACTGGTCCGTGAGAGCGATAGCAGACTGAGGGCAGAAGGAACTGATCACTCCAGGAACCAGGAAAGGTCCAAGGTTCAAATATTTGGAATGAAACTTCCAGCGTGGGCGTGACGAGATCCGCGCCGGATAACAGAAATTGAGGAGAGAGGTTTGCCCGGCTGCCTGACCCTTGTTCCTTGCCTTGTTCCTTGAATGGACTTCCGACGAAAGTCGGAAAGTGTCCGCAGATTCCGCAGATTTTCGCAGATGGGAGAGAAAGGGGACAGGCGGTCCCTCCACTCCTCCTCAATCTGCGAAAATCTGCGGAATCTGCGGACACTTTTCCCTCTTGGGAGCACTTTCGTCAGAGATCTAATCTTCCCGGGATTCTTGGTTCCTGCATCCTGGTTCCTGCCTCCTGATTCTTGCATCTTGGTTCTTGCATCCTGCTTCTTGCATCTTGAAGCTTCCCCCTCATGTCTAGCCTCTTCGGCCACCTTTTCCGCATCAGCACCTTCGGGGAAAGCCACGGCGGCGGGGTCGGCGTGGTCATCGACGGTTGTCCGCCGCAACTCGCCCTCTCCGAATCCGACATCCAACGCGACCTCGACCGCCGCCGCCCCGGCCAGTCCGACCTCGTCACCCCGCGCAAGGAAGCCGACAAATGCCGCATCCTTTCCGGCGTCTTCGAGGGCCGCACGCTCGGTACGCCTATCGCCATTCTCGTCCCCAACGAGGACGCCCGCCCCGAGGCCTACACGGAAATGGAAACCGCCTACCGGCCCAGCCACGCGGATTTCACCTACCAGGCGAAATACGGCATCCGCAACTGGCAGGGTGGGGGACGTTCCAGTGCGCGCGAAACCATCGGGCGCGTGGCCGCCGCTGCCGTGGCAAAAGTCGCGCTCGCCACGCTCTGCCCCGGCCTGGAGATCGTCGCCTACGTCAAAAGCATCTACCAACTGGACGCCGTCATCGACCCCACCACGGTCACGTTCGCGGAGGTGGAGAGCAATCCCGTGCGCTGCCCCGACCCCGAAACCGCCAACGAAATGGCCACGCTCATCCGCGCGATGCGCTCGCGCGGCGAGTCCGTCGGCGGCACGGTCGAATGCGTGGTACGCCGTGTCCCGCCCGGCCTGGGCGAACCGGTCTTCGACCGCCTGGAAGCCGACCTGGCCAAGGCGATGTTGAGCCTGCCCGCGACCAGGGGTTTCGAGATCGGTTCCGGTTTCTCGGCCACTCGCATGACCGGCTCCGAGCACAACGACGCCTTCGAGATGCGGGGCGGACAGGTCCGCACGGCCACGAACCGTTCCGGCGGCGTGCAGGGTGGCATCTCCAACGGCGAGAACGTTTTTTTCCGGGTCGCTTTCAAGCCCACCGCCACCATCGCCCAATCGCAAAAGACGGTCACCTCGACCGGCGAGGCAACCGAACTCGCCGCGCGTGGTCGTCACGATCCCTGCGTCCTCCCGCGTGCCGTCCCGATGGTTGAAGCGATGACCGCGTTGGTCTTCGTTGACCACGCTTTGCGTCAGCGGGCACTCAAACCCGAATAATTTCCCTCTTTTCGTTTTGCTTGCGTACCGGACCAGTCCATCCCGACCGTTCCGCGCTTGAGGTGAAATGATTCGCAGAATCGGCAGTCAACCCTCTTCAGCCCCCGGCAGGGGCGGCAGAACTCAGCCCCTGCCACGGCTGAAGGGAGACGCCATCTGGGTGATGCACCCGGCGTGCTGGCCTTGATCCCCCTTACGCCGCCACGCTCAGATAACTATCCAGCACCTTGAAAAACTGCCCGATGTTGAACGGCTTGGTCAGAAACTCGTTCGCTCCCTGGTCGTAGGCCTGACGACGACGGACCGCCGTCGCGTCCGCCGTGATCATCACCACCGGCGTGTCTCTGGTCGCCAGGTCGGCGCGCAGTCCCTGCAGGACGTGTTCGCCGGCGGTGTCGGGCAGATGCAAATCGAGCAGGATCAAGTCCGGGTGATGCTCGCGCGCCAGCGCCAATCCCTCGTGGCCGCGCGAGGCCGTCAGCAGTCGCAGGGCGGGCCGTTGGGCGACGAGCATTTCGATCAATAACCGGTTCGCCTCGTTGTCCTCGATGTGCAGCAAGGTGCGGGGGGCATTCGCCGAGGCTCCGGCCGGGGACTCCGCGCCCGCCCTCCTCTCCGCTGGCCGCGACCCGTCCTCCGCGCCGAAAAGATTCCGGTGCAGCAGTGGGTCGAACAGCCGCACTTCCTCGGGCGCGGGCGCGGCGGCGATGGGCAGGTCCACCCAGAACGTGGTGCCGACACCCAACTCGCTTTTCACCCCGAGTGCACCTCCCTGGGATTCGGTCAGGCGCTTGGAGAGCGCCAGCCCCATGCCGCTGCCCTCCACGTCCGTGTTCTCCGCCCCCAGCCGCTCGAAGGGCGTGTACAGCCGTGCGAGGTTTTCCGGTTTGATCCCCACGCCCGTGTCGCCCACGCTCAGGCGGAATCGCTTGCCGTCCGGGGCGGGTGCGCCGTCCAGCGTGACGCTGCCGCCCGCGCGGTTGTATTTCACGGCGTTGGCCAACAGGTTGAGCAACACCTGCCGCAACCGCTGGCGGTCGGCCAGGACGAAGGCGCCTTCCTGCTGGCAGCCCGGCCCGGCGATCAGGCGGATGCCCTGCCGGTTGGCCAGCGGGCGGATCAGGTCCAGGGCTTCGGGCAACAGGAAGTTGACGGCCAGCGGCTCGGGCACCAGCGCGATGTTGCCCGAATCGATGCGCGAGATGTCCAGCACTTCGTTGACCAGTTCCAGCAAGTGCCGCCCTGCGCGGGTGATCTGCTCGACGCTCTCGCGCTGGTTGTCGCCGAGGGGTTCGATTTCGAGCAATTGACTGAATCCGAGAATCGCGTTGAGCGGGGTCCGCAATTCGTGGCTCATGCGGGAGAGGAACTCGATCTTCGCGTCGTTGGCCTGCACGGCGCTTTGCTGCGCCAGCCGGATCGTGTCCTCGGCGCGGTGCCGCTCGATGGCCGCGGCCAGCACGTTGGCCACCGCTTGCAGGAAGTATTGGTCGTCGAGCGTGAACCGCCGGGGCTGCTTCGATTGACCGCTCAGCAGTCCGAACGGCTGCGAGTCGCCCGGGATTTGCACGGTAATGCCGCTTTGCACCCCCGCCTCCAACAGCGGCGCGGGGGGGCGGAACCGCTGCTCCACCGCCAGGTTCTCGTAGGTCACCGGCTCCGCCTGCCGGAAGGCGTAGCCGGCCAGTCCTGCGGGATCGGTGCTGGCTACCGGCTGGCCGATCTGATCCCTGTTCCAGCCGGAAATCGCCCGCAACAGGAACTGCGTGGATTCCGGGTCGGCGTGTTCAACCACCGCGCTGGCGTCCAGGTCGAGCACGGCCACGACGCTGTCCACCGCCTGCTGCATCAACGTGTCGATGGGGGTGCTCGCCAGCGCCCGGCGGCCCAGTTCCGCCACGGCTTCCTGCTGCTGCGCGCGCGACCGGATCTCCTCGGTCGCGCGCGCCAGTTCCGCCGTGCGCCTTTCGACCCGGCTCTCCAATTCCCGGCTCCAATTTTGGAGTTCGCGCCGGGTTTGCAGCCGGCGGCTGATATCGTGACAGAGCGTGAGCAGGCGCACCCCCTCTTCGGTCGGCACGGCGGTCGTGTTGATCTCCACCGGGGTCGTCTGTCCGTGCGGATTGATGAAATCGGTTTCCAGTTCGCGCAAGGTGCCGTTTTCCAGGCAGCGCGCGGTTTCGGCGTTGAACCGTGCGCGGTCGTGGGGGGCGATCCATTCGGTGGGATGCTGGCCCCGCAGGTCTTCCAACGTGTTCCGGCCGGTCAGGTGCAGGTACTCGGCGTTGGCGTCGAGTACGCACCCGTCGGCGTCGGTCACGAGGTAGCCCGTGCCGGTCATTTCGATGAGCGAGCGGTGCAGCCGTTCCGTGCGGTGCAGGGATTCCTCGGCGAGCCGCTGTTCGGTCACGTCGCGCGCGTTGCACAGGTGCAACCCCGGCTGGAAGTTCGCCCGGGCACGGAACGACGCGTAGCGGACCGTCCCATCCGGGCGGTGGATGCTGCATTCCTTGGCGTCACGTCCATCGTGCAAAAATTTGGCCCAGCGTTCGGCGGTCGTCGGCAGATGGGGGTGCGGCAACGGCCGCACAAAGACGTTGATGTCCTTGCCCACGATGTCGGCCAGGGGCGCACCGATCATTTCGCAGGCGGCGGCGTTCGCATCCGTGAACTGCCGTTGATCGTCAAGGATCAGGATGGCGTCGCTCGAATGATCGAAGATGGCCTGCCAGCGTTCCTCGCCAGCCTCCAGCGCCGGCGGCGTCGGCGCAGCGGGAACGCCAGGCAGGCTGCCGGGAGAAGGTGGGCGCGTCATGGGGGATCTCCAGCCCCGCCGGGGGCACAGGGCGGGAAGCTGCCAGCCCCGGCGGAGGCGCCGGACCCCGGCCCACGGCGTGAGCCGTGGGCACGGACACCCCCTGTGGAAAGCCCCGGCAGGGGTGCCATAAAAACCGCGTGGATGGACCGGACAGGCATTTCGTGATGAATCAATGTTTCCTCAATCCGGGCGACCGGCAAACTTCGAGAACGGTGTCCGCCACTCTCCCGGTCGCGTCCTCCCATTTCCTGGAAACACAACAAACTATCCCGAAACCACCTCGCTGAGCTGGAAGATCGGCAGGAACAAGGCGATGACGATGCCGCCCACGATGATGCCCAGCACCACGATGAGGATGGGTTCGAGCAGACTCGTCAGCGCGGACAGCGTCGCCTCGATCTCCTCGTCCCAGAAGTCGGCCATCTTTTCGAGCATCTCGTCGATTTTGCCCGTCGATTCACCCGCCGACACCATGCGCAGCATCATGGGCGGGAAGATCGGCTTCTTGGACATCGCCACGCTCAGGTTGTCGCCCTTCTCCACGTCCGCGCTGATGCCCTGGATGGATTTCTCGACCACGGTGTTGCCCGCGCTGCCGCCGACAATTTCGAGCGTTTCGAGGATCGGCACGCCCGAGCGGATGAGTTGCGAAAACGTTCGCGCAAAGCGGCTCATGCTGATCTTGTGAATCAACGACCCGAACACCGGCAGCTTGAGCTGCCAGATGTTCCAGAGTTCGTTCCCGGTCTTGCTGCGCACAAAGGCCCGCAGACCGAAAAAGGCCGCGATCACCCCGCCGATGATGTAATACCAGTCGTTGCGCATGAAGTCGCTCAGGTCCACGAGGAACTGGGTCGGCGCGGGCAGCGGCTTGCCGAAGTCCTTGAAGATTTCCGCGAACACGGGCACGACCTTCACGATCAGGAAAGTGGTGATGAGCATGGCGATGGAAATGACGGCCACCGGGTAGGTCAGGGCGCTCTTGACCTTTTTGCGCAGCCGCGCGCTGGCTTCCAGGAAGCCCGCCAGACGGTCGAGAATTTCCGAGAGCAAACCGCCGGTCTCGCCCGCCTTGACCATCGAGGTGTACAAGCGGCCGAAAACATGGGGATGCTTCGCCAGCGCCTGGTTGAAACTGTCGCCGCCCTGGACGCGCGAGGTGATGTCGCCCACCACGTTGCGCAGGCCCCCCTGCCGCTTGGGATCGGCGGTTTCATAGAGGGCGGTCAGCGCGCCGACGAGCGGGATGCCCGCGTCGATCATGGTGGCCAACTGCCGGGTGAAGAGCACAAGGTCGGTTTCCTTGACCGAGGTGTTCTTCTTGCGCTTGGAAGCCGCACTCTTCTGGGTGATGGTCAGCACCATCAACCCGCGGCTCATCAGGCTGTTGAGGGCATTCTCTTCGTTGAGAGCGTCCTGGACGCCGGCGATGATCTTGCCGTGATGGTCGCGGGCTTGGTAAGCGTAGGTGTACATGGCGGGGCGTGCGGGAAAGAAAAAGGCCTGATGGCTGTGTAAACCTAAGCAACTCTCTTGCCACCGGCCCGCCGGAGGCGGGAAGATCCAAGATTCAAGAACCAAGATCCAAGGAAGATCTAACTGCCTATCCGGAAAACCCACGCGTTTTTTCTTACGCCCCTGCCGGGGCTTCGGGCGAATGGCGCTTTTCCCCGGGGCTTACGCCCCGGGCTAAACTCTGCCGCCCCTGCCGGGGCTGGGAACCGGGTTTTCGGATAGGCAGTAAGGCTCAAGGTTCAAACAGATTCATTGCAACACACACGATGCTTGCGACGCCTGCGACATAATTGGCGATTAAATCCGCATTTCTTTGCATTTCCCGCTGGCCATTTACCCGGATCGTTTTCTTGGATCTTGAGCCTTGGATCTTGGTTCTTGAATCCTGGATCTTCCCACCGCCGGCGGGTCAGAGCATATCCTCGGCCGTCACGCCGGTCGGTTCGCGGCTGCCCAGGATGCGTGCCTGGTCGATGACCGCTTTTCGCCTCGTGTTGAAGCGATAGCCCGAGCAATTTGGGCAGATCACCACCCGGCGGGTCACGATTGAGTCGCAACCCTCGCAGATTTTGTAACTGCCTGGCTTGCCAACGATTGCCGCCGCCTGCCGCGCGCGGGCGCTCAATGACGGCGAAAGCGGTGCGGAACCAGCGTCGTCCATATGCCAGGTATTTTGCCCGACCGCCGCTTGCATTTCAAGCCTCCTGATACCATGAGTCGGGGATGCACGCCGCCTCCGAATACGCCGACCTGACCGGCCCCGGCGCGTGGACCGCCTACCAGTGGGAGACCTACGATCCCGCCAGCCGGGTGGACCTCTCCGCCAGTGCGCTCGCGGTGGAAGGGAGGTTGTTCTTCGTCGATCCCATCCCGCTGGCCAGGAACGCCCTGGATGAGTTGACCGCGGAGAACCTTCCGGTGGGGATCGTCGTGACCAACGGCAACCATGCCCGCGCGGCGGAGGCGTTTCGGCGTCGATTCAACGTGCCGCTCTGCCTGACCGAGGCTGCCCGCACGGAGTCCGGGCTGGAGCCGGATGTGACTATTCCCGGCGAGGGCGGACCGGTGTTCGGCGGGGTGTTCGAGGCGATTCCTGTGCCCGGGGGGGCGGTGGGGGAGGTGGCGCTCTACCGCCCCGACGACGGTGGTTTGCTCATCGTCGGTGATGCCGTGATCAATCTGCCGTCCTTTCCACTCGGCCTGCTCCCGGCGAAATACTGCTCAAGCCATAACCACCTCCGCCGGAGCGTGACGCGGCTGCTGGAGCGCCCGTTTTCCAGGATGCTTTTCGCCCACGGCGAGCCGTTGATGTCCCGGGCGCACGAACGGCTGGCAGCACTGCTTGCCGGGGAGGAAGTGACTCGATGAGCGCCGCGATCGCCCCTGCGGCCGCGCCGCCCGGACCGGTCAAACGTGTGCTGACGTTTATCCGCTTCTCGCACACGCTTTTTGCGCTGCCGTTCGCGCTGGGCTCCATGCTGGTGGCGGCGCGGGGGGTGCCCGGCTGGCGGACGTTCGGCCTGATCCTGCTTTGCATGGTCTCCGCCCGGACCGCCGCGATGGTCTTCAACCGGTTGGCGGACTGGGAAATGGACAAGCGCAACCCGCGCACTGCCGGCCGGCACCGGCTGGTTTCCTGGCCGGTGGCGGCGGCGTTGCTCGTGATGAGCAGTGCCGCATTCGTGGCGACAACGGCCTGCATCAACCCGTTGTGTTTCGCCCTGTCGCCGGTGGCATTGATCATCGTGTTCTTCTACTCGTTGACCAAACGATTCACGGATTACACGCAGTTTTTTCTCGGGCTGGCGCTGGCCGTATCGCCGGTGGGGGCCTGGCTGGCGGTGCGCGGGCACTTCGGCCTCGCGCCGCTGGTGCTGGCAGGCGCGGTGCTGCTATGGGTGGCCGGATTTGATCTGATTTACGCCACGATGGACCACGACTTCGACCGGAGCGTCGGATTGCGTTCGCTGGTGGTGCGCTACGGCATCCCGGTCAGCCTGCGCGTGGCGCGCGGACTCCACATTACGGCGATGCTGGGTCTGGTGGGGTTCGGTGTCGTGGCCGGGCTCGGGCCGATCTATGGGTTCGGCCTGCTGCTGGTGCTGGGCGCGTTCGTTTACGAACACCGCAGTGTCGCGGGACCCGCGCCCTTGGACATGGGCGCGGTCAACAACGCTTTCTTCAACGCCAATGCCTTCGTGGGTCTGGTGTTCGTCCTGAGCATCCTGGGCGACCTGTGGGTGAGGCGTTGAGCATCGAAGAAAAAGAACTTCTTCCCGGCTGCTTGGAGCCGTCTGCGAACGGATTCGCCTTTGGACTTTCGACGGTGGAAGGTCCTCAGGGCGACCCAATCGAAGACGGCTCCAAAATCACTCCTGCACGCGCCTCAACAACAGCGCCGCCCCGGCGAACGTCACTGCCGCGCCCAGCAGAAGCATCAGCAGATCCGGGTACACGTAGGAAAACGGCGCCTGGTACAAGTTGATCAATCGGAATGCCCGGCAAAAGTGGGTCAGCGGAAAACATTCCGATAACATTCGCACCCCGTCCGGCAACTGCTCCAGCGGCGCGAACGCCCCCGATAACACGAACACCGGCAGCAAAAAAAACACGGATAGCTGGATTGCCTGGGTCTGCGTCCGGGAAAACGCTGAAATCAGCAATCCCAGCCCCAGCGAGCACAACAAAAACAGCAGGCAGATCGCCGCCAACGCCAGCGGCGAATGGAAGGCCACCTGAAAATTCCACCCTGCCAAAGCGATGATCATCAGGATCAAAAAAATCGAAATGCCCAGGTAAGGCAGCATCTTGCCGACCACGATCTCCCCCCGCTGCAACGAGGTCACCATCAATTGATAAAGTGTCCCCGATTCCCGCTCCCGGGCGATGGTACAAGCGGTCAAGGTCACCGTCAGCAACTGCAAAATCAGCCCGATAATCCCCGGTAGCACGTAGTCGATAAACCGCTCCTTGGGATTGTA
>CAHJWO010000069.1 GCA_903642295.1 PVC group bacterium
GGTCGTCGTCGTAGTACATCTCCATGTTGACAAAGTGGGAAGTGGAAATTGCGAAGTCGGAACGCGGAAGTCAGCAGTCGCAATGGTGCCTGCCAGGGAGGTTCGGTGAATAAAGAGGTTCTTCTGAACTTCCGCGTTCCGACTTCCCACTTCCCACTTTTCCTCAGTCGGTTACCGCGCCCACTGAGGCCGATTGCACAACCCGCGCGTACTTCGCCAGCACGCCCCGGGTATAGCGGGGCGGGGGCTGCGTCCATTGTGCCAGCCGCGCCTCCACTTCCCCGGTGGGCAATTCCAGGTCGATGCGTCGCGCCTGGGCGTCGATGGTGATGGTGTCGCCGTCCCGCACCACCGCCAGCGGCCCGCCCTCGTAGGCTTCCGGTGTGATGTGGCCCACCACGAAACCGTGGCTCCCACCCGAGAAACGCCCATCGGTGATCAACGCCACTTCCTTGCCCAGGCCGCGCCCCATGATGGCCGAGGTCGGTGAAAGCATTTCGCGCATCCCCGGCCCGCCGCGCGGTCCCTCGCGGCGAATCACGATCACGTCGCCCGCCTTGATCGTCCCGTCGAGGATGCGTTGCAGTGCCGGTTCCTCGCCCTCAAACACCCGCGCCGTGCCGGAAAACTTCAGCCCCTCCTTGCCGGTGATCTTGGCGACCGCGCCGGTCGGCGCGAGATTCCCGTACAGCACGATGAGATGCCCTTCCGGCTTGATCGGATCGTCAAACGAACGGATGACCGTCTGACCGGGTAGGTACGGCTGCACGTCCGCCAGATTTTCCGCCACGGTTTTGCCCGTCACAGTCAGGCAATTCCCGTGCAGCAAACCCTTGTCCAGGAGCATTTTCATTAGTGGCAGCAATCCGCCGATGGCGACCAGTTCCGCCATCACGTGCTTGCCGCTGGGCTTCAGGTCCGCCAGCACGGGCACCCGCGCGCCGACCCGGGTAAAATCGTCGATCACCAGCGGCACTTCCGCCGCGTGGGCCATCGCCAAAAGGTGCAGCACGGCATTGGTCGATCCGCCCAGTGCCGTCACCACGGTGATCGCATTTTCAAACGCCTCCCGCGTCATGATGTCGCGCGGTTTGATCCCCTTGGCGATGAGGTGGAGCACGGCGGCCCCGGCGTGGCGGCAATCGTGCTTCTTATCCTCGGAAATGGCGTTTTGCGCGGACGAATTTGGCAGGCTCATGCCCATCGCCTCGATGGCCGACGCCATCGTGTTGGCGGTGTACATCCCGCCGCACGAACCGGGCCCGGGAATCGCGCAGGCTTCGATCTCGCCGAGCTGGTGATCATCGATCTTACCGGCGGCGTGCTGGCCCACGGCCTCGAACACGCTGACCACGTCCAGATTCTTCCCGCGTAAACATCCCGGCAGAATCGTCCCGCCGTAAACAAAAACCGCCGGTCGATTGAGCCGTGCCAGCGCGATCAGGCAGCCGGGCATGTTCTTGTCGCAGCCGCCGATGGCTACCAACCCATCGAACCCCTCGCAGCCCACGACGGTTTCCACCGAATCCGCGATGACCTCGCGCGAGACGAGCGAGTATTTCATGCCCTCCGTGCCCATCGAAATCCCGTCCGAAATCGTGATGGTATTAAAGATCAGGGCCTTGCCCCCGGCGGCGTCCACCCCGGCGGCAGCCTCACGGGCCAGGCCGTCGATATGGATGTTGCACGGCGTCACCTGACTCCAGGTAGAGGCAATGCCGATCTGCGTCTTGGCGAAATCTTCCTTGGTAAATCCGACCGCGTAGAGCATGGCGCGGCTGGCGGCGCGATCCGGCCCGTCGAGCATGGGGCCGGAAAAGGTGCGGGCAGGAAGGGTGGATTCAGAATCGGTCATGGAGTCGTGACAAAGGGAGAACCAGCATACAAAAACCGGACTCGGAGGGAAGTAAATCCTCCGGAATTAGCGTGGCGACCGCTTCCTAAAATTCCGTCATCCCACGCGGAGTGTCATGCCGTCGGAGGATCTCCCGGGTCGTTCGGCCCTCTCTCCCGCTCACTTCTGCTCTGTCGAGACAGTCAGGGCCGGGCTCGGAGATGCGCTGACCCTGGTAATACGCGGTCTCGACTCGTGACCGTGGTAACCCGATGAAACGATTTTTTGTAACCTTCGTGGCCCGAACCGCGAATCCCTGAGCAGACTTATGATGAAACTTTGCTCCATTACCATCGCGGTTCTCGCCCTGTGGGCCGGTCCTATGTTTGCCCAGGCCGCCCCACAGATCACTGCGGCTGGCCGCCCGGTTCTCTGGTCGATTCACTTCGACGCCGAGCGTCTTCGCTCGGGCGCGGGCCGGGAGCTTTTCGCCAGTATCGACCCTCTTTTAACCGCGCTGTCCGGCGATCATTCTTCGGCCCCCGGCGGCAAATTGGAATCCTTGACCATCCTCGGGCTTCAACCGCAGCAGGGGGATGCGGATACCACGCCTTCCTTGGCGGACCTCAACGTCTCGCCGGATGGCGGCGGCATTTCGCGCCGCTTTGAAGCGATCAGCCGGAAGCGCGGCCTCGCCATCGTAGACCTGGCGGGATCTCCGACCATCCACTTCTCTCACGAGGGAAAAGAGGTCTGGATCGCAAAGTTTGGCGACAATCGGCTTTTCCTCGGTACCTCACGCGATTTGCTGGAATCCGCCCTCAAATCGGGCGGAACCCTCTTCGCTGCCGTGATTCCACAAAGACCTGACGAAATGCTGGGCGGCAAAGTCGAGATCAAGTCCCTGCTGGCCGGGAATTCAGGCCTCCGCGACTCGGAACTGCTCAAACTTCTGCCGCAAATCGAATTCCATCTCTTTTCCGATGGCGCACAACTCGACCTCGACGCCTCGGCGGAATTGGATAGCGAGCGGTCGGCCCGCCGGGCCAGCCGGATGGTGGACGGCATGGTAGCCGCCCTTTCCATGCACGACTCCGGCGGTGTCCCCTGGGACGAGCGACTCACGCTGAAACAGGACGGACCACGTCTGGCGGCACAACTCCATCTGGATGCCCGGGAGGCCAGGAAAATGTTCGACAGTTTCGCGCGCGAGATCGAAATCAAAATCAAGGCGGCGAACCGCGACCAATGACGCTGGCACACGCAATCGAATCTTCGATCCACGAGGCTTCGGACGATCCCGATCTGGCCCGGCGCTGGCAGGCCGGTGACCGTGCGGCGGGGTCCGCGCTGATCGACCGGCACCTGCCCCGGCTGCGGGCCTTTTTCGCAGCGCGTTGTGGAAGCCCGGCCGAGGCCGATGACCTCGCACAGGACGTTTTCCTCGCCGTTTGCCGCGACCTGCGCCGCTACGACCCCCAGCATCCTTTCACAGGCTGGCTGTACGGGATTGCGCGGAACAAGCTGGCGGGATTCTGGCGTCAAAATCACCCGGTAGCCCGGTCAGCCCCTGGCGATGAGATGGTTGAGCACCGCTCGCCGGCCGACATCCATCAGGAATTGGACAGCGCCATCCACGTGTGGAAAGACGTGTTTGCGCGGTTGCCGGAAGCCCAGGCCAGCGCCCTGTGGCTGCGCGTGCAAGGCGACTTGAGCGTCGAGGAAATTGCGCGCACGATGGAAATCAGTCTCTCGAACGCCAAGGTTCTTCTTTTCCGGGCGCGCCAGACTCTCACCCCTTTTTTCAAAAAACAAACCAACGCACCATGACTAACCCCGACTCCTCGAACCGGGCCGCAGCAGATTGCGAGGCGATTCAACAACTCCTTTCGGAGAAGGCCGACACCGGTGCGGCGTTGACGCCCGAACTCCAAATGCACGTCGATTCCTGCGCCGCGTGCGCGGATTTTGCCGAACAGTGGCTCCCGGGGCCACCCGCCGCGCTGGCCCGGCGGCTGCCCGGAGTGCCGGACCCGGCGCTGCGGGAACGCATTCTCGATGCGGCAGCGCATCCGAACATTGTTGACTTCCCGGTGCCTGCCGTCCGGCGCACACCCTGGGCAACCGTCCTTGGCCGGATCGCCGCCTGTCTAGTGCTGGCGGGGTTTTCCTATTGGCTTCTGAATCCCGCCGCGTCGCCGGTCAGGCCACGCCCGGCCTCCCCATCCGCGCCGATGTTGACGCAAGGCCTGTTGCAGATGGAAGGCAAAACGAAGCACGAGCAGGACGTGCTCCGGTCAGCGGTCGCGGCTGGCGGAAGCCGGGTGAGCAGCAACGTGGCGTGGACGGTGTCCGCTTTGGAGCTATGAGCGAAGAACACCGGTCCTTCGATACGGGCGTCAGTGTCCGCAATCTGCGCGTCGATTACGGACGCCGGATTGCCCTGCATGGGATTAGTTTCGAGGTGCCTGGGGGCGAAATTTTCGGGTTGCTCGGGCCGAATGGCGCGGGCAAGACCACCGCCTTCCGCGCCATGTCCACCTTGCAGGAACCCACCCACGGCGAAATCCACCTGGCGGGACGCAACGCCCGCAAGGACCCGGACGCCGCCCGCGCCATCCTGGCGTATATGCCTGATCTGGCGCCGTTGCCGCAGGACCTGCGCGCGGAGGAATACCTGCGTTTCGTCGCGGAGTGTTTCGGCCTCTGGGGCAAGGAGCGCGACCAGCGGGTCGAGGCCGGTCTCGAACAGGTCGATCTCCGCGAACGGCGGCGCGATTTCTGTCGGCAGCTTTCGCTCGGGATGCGTCAACGGCTGGTGCTGGCGTCCTGCCTTTTGCACCGTCCGCTCGTGCTGATCCTGGACGAACCCGCCAGTGGCATGGACCCGTTTGCCCGCGCCGCCTTGCGCGACGCTCTGCGGGCACAGGCGGCCCAGGGCACGACGGTGATTCTCAGTAGTCATGTGTTGTCCGAATTGCAGGACCTTTGCACCAGCGTGGGTCTGCTCCAAGGTGGGCGGCTGGTGGACGCGGGCCCCTTGCGCGAGGTGATCCATCGGCAGGGTGTCGGACGCCGCCGCTTGCGCCTGCGCACCAGCGGCCCGGCGGAGGCGCTGCTCGGCTGGCTGGCCAGCCCGGAGGGTGGCGCGCCGGGTGTGCGCGTCGGCCAAGACGAGGTCGATTGTCAGTTCGCGGCGAACGACGGCGAGCAAGCGGCGTTTTTCCAACGGGTCGGAGCGGCGGGGCTGGGTGTCGTGGCCATGCGCGAGATCGAGTCGAGCATCGAAGAAATGGTGCTCGGACTCCACGAAGCCGGAGGCAGCCGATGACCCCGTTTTTCTCTCCGCCCGCGTGGCAAATCTGGCTCAATCCCATCGTGCGCCGTTATGCGACGGCACGCCTGCGCTTGCTGTCCGTGGCGGGCTGGAGCCTGGTGGTCCAAGCCCTCGCGGCGTTTCTCTGGCTCGTGGTGTACTTCGCCGCCGGGAAGGGGGTTGACCGACCGCGCGCCGCCCTGGCCGCCTGGACGCCCATCCTCATCCTCCAGGGGTTGATCTGGCTGCTGAAGGGCACCTTCAGCGTGGCGGTCGGCATCGCCAAGGAAGGAGCCGAGGGGCTGAGCGAAAGCCAGCGGCTCACCCCGCTCAGCGCGTGGCAGAAGGTCGTCGGCTACCTGATCGGGCTGCCTATCTTGGAAACAACGCTGGTGGCATCCCTGTTGCCGTGGAGCGCGGTCAGCATCCTCGTCGGTCAGGTGCCGCTCGCGGTGGTTTTTCGAGTGCATTTGCTCCTGATCACCTCGGCGGTGCTGCATCATTCCATCGGTCTGGTGGCTGGAACCGTCATCCGGCAAAAGATCGTCGCGGGGACGGTCTCCCAGCTTCTGGTGATCACGCTGCATTTCATCGTGCCGCTGCTTTCGCGCTTCGGTCTCGGGCCGCTGGGGCATCTCGGGGTGGAGCGAGCCATCGCCGCCGAATTGCTGCCTTTACAGGGGATCGGCACGCCGTCGGCAAAGGTGAGATTTTTCGACTTTGAACTGTCTTTGAACGGTTACGCCTGGTTGGTGATGACCATCCTGATCGGGTTCCTCCTGCAAATCCTCTGGCGGCGGTGGCGGCGCGCGGACGCGCACCTGTTCAGCAAACCGCTCGCGCTGGCGTTCTCGGCGTGGATCATCTTCATGAGTCTCGGCGAGACCTTCCCTCTGCTCCGGGACGGGACCCTCTTCGACTGGGGAAACCGGGTCATCGCCAAACACAGCCACGGGCCAGGCCAGGCGGAGTTGGCCGGACAGGCTGCGACCGTGTTGACCCAGGGTTTGATCCCCCTTGGTTGGGCGGGCATGTTCGGCTGCATGGCGTTGTTGAGCGCCATGATCCTTTCAGCGATCATCACGCCCACGCTTGAGCAACACCGCGGGGCCAGGCGCGCGCACCTCGACGATCCGACTTTACGCCTGCCGTGGACCGGCGATGCGCGCAGCGCGCTCCTCTGGACAGTCGTGCTGGGGCTGATGGCGCTGGCGGGATGGGCGGTCTTGGTGGAGCAGTTGCTCGACACGCCGCTGTTGCACCTCGTGATTACACCGAGTGCCTGCCTGCCTCTTTTCCTGGGTGCAGGGCTGCTGATCCCGCTGCTGACGTGGGCAATTTTGCTGGAATGGCGTGGGCCCAAGACCGCTGGCTTGGGGGTATTCGTGGGCTGGATCATCCCCGTGATGATCGGCATCGTGGGCATTTTATCGGGCATGAATCCGACGCACTGGCCGAAGTGGTGGATCGGCCTGTCCGGATTCGCATTGCCGTTCTATTCGATCAGCCAATCCATGAGTGGTTTGGCTGATCTGAGCGACACTCTGCGAGAGTTGCGCGCACCCTGGTTACTCTCTCTGGGCGGACACGCCATCCTCGCCGTGGTGATGCTTTTCTACCTGCGCCGGGCACAACGAGTCAGTGCGAAATAAAGGCCGAAAACTTGGCCAAAACCGCCGCCATGATGGCGCTCTTCTCGCTATCATCCTGAGCGAGTGTAACGAGCCGCAGGACCTTCTACCTTGGAGGACGAGAAAACTTTATTAGACTTCTTTCCTAATGGCGTTTGCCAAGCGCCTGCTTCCAAAACTCTGTCATCCTGAGCGAGTGGAACGAGCCGAAGGACCTTCCACTGTGCTCGTTTAGTGGAATCGCTCTTGGCAGGGCGACTGCCAGTCCTCTGTTGTGAAAGAATTCTATTATTCGAACGCAGTCCACTGTTGGATGGATCCCCTTTATTGAGGCTGTGCCAGATGCGTGTGAAAATATTGCGCGATGCGTTCTTCCAAACGAGTCCGCACCACCGGGTCGGGCACCATGTGCGTGAACGAACTGAGCGGCAGAAACTCCGCCTGCTTGCCTGCCCGGAACAACGCCTCTATCAGCTTGAGGCTATGCCGGAAATAGACGTTATCGTCCGCCGTGCCGTGGATGAGCAGCAGCGGACGGCTCAGGTCTTTTGCGTAGGTAAGCAGCGAACCCTCCGCATACGCATCCGGCCACCGACCCGCACCGGGAACCCCCAGATACCGCTCCGTGTAACAGGTGTCATAATCCAGCCAGTCCGTCACGGGCGCGCCCGCCACCGCCGCCTTGAACACGTCCGGTCGCCGCAGCACTGCCAACGCCGACAGGTACCCGCCGAAACTCCAGCCTGTGATGCCCACCCGGTCGAGATCCATTTCGGGATGCTTCGCGCCAAGCATTCTCAACGCTTCGACCTGATCGTCCAGCGGCACGCTGCCCAAATGCCCCGCAATCGCCCGTTCCCAATCCCGCCCCCGTCCCGGCGTCCCCCGCCCGTCGATGGCCACGACGATGAAACCTTGGTCTGCCAGCCATTGGTCCAGCAGGTAAGTACGCATGGACGCCGTCACCTGCTGGTGGCTCGGGCCACCGTACACATCCACGATAACGGGGTATTTGCGCGTGGCGGCGGGGTCAAAATTGCGCGGCCTCACCAGGATCCCGGCAAACCCCTCTTCCCGCTCGCTTGACTTCGGATGCGTCAGGTCCAGTGCTTCGAGACTCGTTTTCGGCTTGAAGGGAGGCTCTACCGCGACGGACGGCAAGTCACCGAGAATAGGGCCACCGGCGATCCGCTCGACGCTGACGCGCGGCATTTGATCCAACGTCTGCTTCTGGGTGACGAGCACCGTTTGACAGTCGCCCAGCGTGGCCTGTGTCACCCCGTCGCTGACGGCTGGACCCCCGTCACCTAAACCGCCCCGGATGGAAAGATGTTCGCCGGAGAGTTCCAACGAATAGAGAACGGTGCAATAAGGCGTTGGACCGCTGTACAGCGCAAAGATTTTTCCGTTCGCCACACCGACGACGGAACGAAGGTTGTCTTTCCAGTTGGGCGCAAGAAACCCGGGTGGCTTGATGGTGATCGTTTTATCCGGGCTGCCGTCGGGGCGGCGCCTCGCCAATTCCCGCGAGCCACTGCGCTCACTGGCCCAGAGGAATCCACCGCCGTCCTGCTCCGACAGCCATATCGGCACGTCCTGCGGCAGGTTGACCCATGCGTCGTCGTGTTCGGACAACAATGCAATCGTCTTGCCTGTCTCCGCATCCGCGCTGAGCAACGCAAGGTCGGTCTGGTCGCGCGACATCACCGTCAATGTCAGCGGGCCGTGTTCGCCCCAGGTCACCTTGCCAAGGTAAGGAAACTTGTCGTGATCCCAGTCCAGCCACGTTGGCGTTCCCGTTCCGTCCGCCGCCGCTGCTCCCAATCGCACGGCGACGTTTTCCTTTCCCGGTCGCGGATAAAACGTCTTTTCGGGCGCGTTGCCCGGCTGCGCGGGATCGGCGGCGTACCACCTCTCTACCTTTGAGGCATCGCTTGTTTGAAACACGATCCGGCGCGAATCCGGCGACCACCAATAACCGGAAAATCGGTTCATTTCCTCCTGTGCGACAAACTCGGCCAATCCGTGCGGGACTTCCTCGGTCCCGCCGGTGGTGACAGCGTGTTCCTGACCCGACGCGAGGTCAAACACGCACACGTCGTAGTTCCTCACGTAGGCGACGCTCTTGCCGTCGGGCGAGAACTTCGGATCGATGATAGTGCCCGCCCCCGTGGCGAGTTCGCGCACGCCGCCCCCCGTGCGGTCGAGCACGTAGAGCTTCCCCGACAGACTCAGCAGCACGAGCCCGCTGTCTTTGGAAATGCTGAACGCGGTGAACCCGCCCACGCTGATGCGCTGGCGCTCGCGGCGGGCTTTCTCCTCGGGGGAAAGTTTTTCAGTGGCACCTTTGAGCGCGTCTTCCGGCGAGAGGAGCAACCGTGTCTGACCGTTGGCCACATCGAAGGAATACAGCTCTTGGCTCGGCTCCCGGGCGGATTTGGCGCGCAGGAACAGCACGGCCTTGCCGTCCGGCGTGGGCGTCGCGTTCACGGGCCGTCCCAACATGAAACCGCGCGTCTCGGCGTAATCACGCAGGAACGGATCGCCGGTCGGAAGCGCCTTCTCATCCGCCGCCTGGGCGAGGGGCGTCCACGACAAAAGTGGAAAGGCGACCAACGAAAACCACCGGCGTGAAGGCGTCATTAACATAAATCTCCGCGACCTTCAGCCGCAATGGCCAAAGGTCAGCCGCAAAGCGGCTTTGTCTAACATGAAAGGCGCAACCGTGTATAAAAGGAGCGCCAGAATGCAGTGCCGCCGTCAGCGCCTGCTGTCGTGCCCGAAGGTCACCATTCGTACTTCTGTCCCTCGGCAACGCTGCTAATCAGCCGCCGTGCTGGCGGGCGTGTAACCACTCCGCAGCAACGCATCGTGCAAGGCGGGCACATGTGTCTTACGGGCATCGAAGGTCACGCTGATCACGCCGCCGCCCTTCTCGCCGTGGACATCCTGCACGCCGTCCACCTGCTTGAGGACATCGACCGCCTTCTGCACCGAATCTTTTTCGGTCAGACCGTCCACCGCGAGGTGGGCGGTTTCGATGGCGGCTTCTTCGGTGGGGCGTAGATCGTGGGGGTCACTTGGGTCGAGGCTCATGGAAACAAAGGAGGTTTGGTGCAGGGAAGGGGGCTGCTGAAATGAATGGGTGCGAAACGCGACCAGTCTTGTCTTCTACGCGCCGCCGGGGGAAGTTGGCCGCACGCGGATTTTACTTGCCCGCCCGCTTGCCGAGCGTCACAAAATGTCTACCTTGGGCGGTGTTGTCGCCGGAAGCGGTTCCGACGACAGGATGGAAAGCCTGTCTGCCGCGTCGTTCTCTCGCCCACGCGCCGCTGGCGCGCTCAATCTCTCACCTCCGTCATTCCTTTTTATGCTCGGCAAGCTCCTCCAGCCCGAAGTCGAAAGCTTGATCGCCGCGCGGGACTTCGCCCGCCTGCGCGAATCCTTCGCCGAGTGGGTCCCCGCCGATCTGGCCGACGTGGTCGCCGACCTGCCCGACGCGGACAAGGTTGTCGTCTTTCGCGTGATGCCGCAGAAACAGGCCGCCGCCGTCTTCGAGTACCTCGACACAGAGGAACAGCAGGACCTGATCCACAGCATGGGCCGCGAACAGGCGGTGAACATCCTCAACGAGATGTCTCCCGACGACCGGACCGCGCTCCTGGAAGAATTGCCGCCCGAGGCGGTCAAGGGTCTCGTGGCGTCGCTCTCGCCTTCCGAACGCGCCGTCGCGCAAAGCCTGCTCGGATACCCCGAGAAAAGCGTCGGTCGGTTGATGACGCCGGACTTCATCGCCATCAAGTCGGATTGGACCGTTCAGCAGGTGCTCGACGACGTGCGCACCCGGGGCCGCGACAGCGAGACGCTCAATGTCCTCTACGTCGTGGATGATGACGGCAGGCTCATCGACGACCTGCGCATCCGCGAGTTCCTCACCCGCCCACTCTCCGCCAACGTCGCCGACCTGATGAACGATCAGTTCGTGGCCTTGGCCGTCTCCGACCAGCAGGAAAGCGCCGTCGCGCAGTTCCGCAAGTACGACCGCACGGTCCTTCCCGTCGTGGACGGCGGCGGTCGACTGGTCGGCGTGGTGACCGTGGACGACGTGCTCGACGTGGCCGCGGAGGAAGCCACCGCCGATGCGCACAAGTTCGGCGGCCTCGAAGCACCCCTGGACCTGCCCTACATGAACACCGGCCTGTGGGAAATGTTCCGCAAACGTGGCTCGTGTCTGGTCATCTTGTTTGTCAGTGAGATGCTGACCGCCACGGCGATGCAGTCCTACGCGGACGAACTGGCCAAGGCCCTCGCGCTGTCCCTCTTCGTGCCGCTCGTCATGAGCAGCGGCGGCAATAGTGGCTCGCAGGCATCGACTCTGGTCATCCGCGCGATGGCACTGGGTGAGGTGACTTTGCGGGATTGGTGGCGGGTGGCGGGCCGGGAAATCCAGAGCGGGTTGTCCCTCGGCGCGTTGCTCGGAGTGGTCGGCTTCCTGCGCATCTCCCTCTGGACGGCCATTGGCTGGGACCACGGCCTCTACAGCGCGCACCCCTACATCCTGGCGGCGGCGGTCGGCGTGGCGCTGGTGGGCATTGTGGCCTGGGGCAGTCTGGCGGGCTCGATGCTGCCGTTCGTCCTGAAATTCTTCCGGTTCGATCCAGCCACGAGTTCGGCCCCGTTCGTGGCCACGTTGGTCGATGTGACGGGCTTGATCATCTACTTCTCGGTCGCGGCGTTGATCTTCTTGCCTCACGTCAGCCATTAGGGCGGGACTAACACCGGGGCCGGGGCGTCCGTTCGATCCGGCAGAGGCGATTATCTGCGCATCCCAAGTGAGGTGTCCCCCCATCCGTTCCCGGGGGGATGGGTATGCACCCGTCTGAAGATTTTATTCGAGTTCATCGCAATGGAAGCCAACGCCGGCCCAAATTCTTCGCTACCGAACCCGGCCAACGTGGAAGCCAGTCCGGCCCTGCGCGTGCTGCTCGTGGACGATCACGAGGACACGAACCGCTCCATGATGCTGCTGCTCCGCCGCCGGGGTTACCTGGTGAAGACCGCCTCTGACATTGCGCAGGCCATCGAACTTTTCGCTCAGGAACCGTTTGATGTGTTGGTCAGCGACATGGGCCTGCCCGATGGCAGCGGACTGGATCTCCTGGCAAAGCTTGGTGACAACCAGCCGCGCTACGGGGGGATCGTTGTCAGCGGCTACAGCATGGAAGAGGACATGGCGCGGAGTCGCGCGGCCGGGTACAAAGAGCATCTGAGCAAGCCGGTCGATGTCAACAAGCTCGAAAGCGTGATCCGGCAGGTGGCGGGGTTGCCGCTGCGTTGAGCGTCTCCAGCGATCCGGGCCGCGGCGCGCCGGACCTTACGCCGGCAGCGCACGGAGCAATGCGTTGAACTCGTCCAGCCCCTCCACACCCGCCGCCACCTCACGCAACGAGGCCAGCGCCACGGGGATATGGCTCAGGAAATCGCTCTTGCCCTTGACCAGCCCGAGGAACCCATACGCCCCGAGCGCCTGCATCAGACGCTGCGTGGCGCAGAGCCGATAGATCTCGTCAAACTCCGCCCGGTTCGCGCCGAGGTCGTGCCGCCGCCCGAGCCCGAGGTAAAAATCAATCAACTCTCCCCGCTCGCTCTTGCTCAGACACACGTAAGGATCGTAAAGCAATGAGGCGAGGTCGTAGTGGGCCAGACCCGGGCGCATCCCCTGAAAATCGATCAGATGGGCGTGTCCGCCGTGCATCAGGACGTTCTGCGACTGAAAATCGCGGTGGACCAGTACCCGCGGCCAGGCGGCAAGTTTTTCGGCGATGGCATCCCACACCGGCAGGTTGGCGATGCGTTCCGCCTTGCCCGGGTCTTGCAGATTGTCGAAATAACGGCCCAGGCAATTCTCGAAAAAATACCGTTGCTCCCAGCGGTACAGCGCCGCGTTGAACTCGATCTGCAAGGTAAACGGAAATTTCGCCAATCCTTCCCAGCCCCGCGTGTGCAGGCGGTAAACCTCCTCCAGCGCGGATTGATAACCCGCCCGGCGCACCGGCCACGGCTCCTCGCGGTCGCTCCACAGATCGCGCTCGCCGAGGTCCTCCATCCAGATCAGACCCTCGTTCTCGTCATGAAAGTAAACTTTCGGGGAACGCACCCCGAGCGCGTCCAATACCTCGGCGATGCGGACGTAATGCCGGTTCTCCTCCCGCTGGTCGTTGTACTTGACCAGGATCAACGAACGCTGTCCGGTCCGCACCCGGTAGAAACGGCGTTCCGAACCGCCTTTTTCAATGGGCGTGATACGGATGTCGTCGCCCGGCAGCGCGAAGCGCGCGCGGGTCTCATTGATGATCGAATCCTGGGAAAACAAGGCGGCGAAAAGTGAAAATCAGGGGCAGGACAGACGCAAACTTTGGGCAACTCAAAAGTCCCGGTCAACGGCCTCGCCGCTGGCGGTCTGCGAAGAGCGGACGATACAGTTTTTGAGCCGCGCGTTGGAAGCGATATTTGCGTCCGGCCACAAAATACTGTCTTCGACCACGGCTCCCGCCGCTACCCGCGTCCCGCGCCCCACGACGCTCGCCCCGAGGACCCGCGCCTCCTCCGCGATGGAAGCGTCGGGATGCACCCGGTCCAGCCACCCCGCATCCGGCGCGCCGTAACGGGGGAAAACCAGCGCGCCCCGCCGGGCAAACAGGTCGCGGTGGACGCGCAGGTACTCGCCGCGCGTGCCGAGGTCGCGCCAGTCTCCCTCATCAATCAACACCCCGCCCAGGGCCGACCCGCGCCGGATCATCTCTAGAAAAATTGGGATGACCGAAACCACCTCTCCCGGCGGGATGCGCTCCAGAAACGCCGGTTCCACGAGGTACACGCAACTGAACGCGTATGCCTGCGGCGCGCCGGTGCCGAGCCGGTCGCGGATGTCCAGGATGCGCCCGCTCGCCGGGTCCCATGCGAGGTGCTTGGGGCCGTGTTGCGAGCGAAGGACAAGCGTCACCTCATTGCCCGCGCACCGGTGGTAGTCAATGGCCGGCTGGATCGGCAAATCGGTCAAAATATCGCCGTTGTAGACGATGAACGTCTCCGGCTGCGGCCCCAGCAGGTCGGCGATGTTTTTGATTCCGCCCCCGGTGTCCAGCAAGGTCGGCTCGTGCCGGAAATGCAGTGGCCGACCCCGATACTGCCCGTCCGGAAACGCGACGGCATATCCCTCCGCCAGGTGGTGAGTGTTGACGATGAATTCCTCCACTCCCGCCTCGGCAATCAGGTGGTCAAACGCGAAAGTAATCAGCGGTTTGTGACCGATGGGCACCAGCGGCTTGGGCAACTGATCGGTCAGGGGCCGCAGGCGCGTACCCAGACCCGCCGCGAGGACGAACGCTTTCCGGATCATGACGCTTTCAATCAAAATCCGTCGGTAAATCCGGCTGCCGGTAATGCTCGAAAAAACGGTGCAGTTGCGACGCCGTCACCCGCCCCGTGGAAAGTTCCGCCGGGAGGTCCGCCTCCGCGAAAAATTCTGCCCCGATCGTTTCCGAGGTTTCCTGCAAGGCCACGCCGCCCACGATTTCACACCGCACGAACAGTTTATAGACGTGCTGTTGCATGGGCGGGTGGGGGTGGCGGTCACGGTCATAAACCGCCAGCACCTTGACCGCCCGCACCTCGAACCCGGACTCTTCGTGCACCTCGCGCGTCACGTTTTCCGCCGGTGACACGCCGACATCCGCCCAACCGCCCGGCAGCGTCCAGCCACCATCAGAGCGTTCCCGGACCAACAACAAACGGCCATCCTCCCCGAAAACCACCGCCCGGACATCCACTTTCGGCGTGGCGTAACCCGAATCCCGGGCAAAGAGATCGACGGCTTCCTGCACCGCCAAGCCGTCCGCCTGCCCGGCGGTCATCTCCGCCGCCAACTGCTGGACCGCGTGGTATCGTTCCAGGTCGTAAGGATCCTTCGCAAACGTCAGCCCGGTTTGCGCGATGGCTTGCAGGCGGCGCGCCCAGTCGAGCATGGGGGGCAGGGGATCAGACATTTCTAGAACGGTCCGCCATCGACGATCTCGGATGCCGTCGCAAAAACGGCAAATTACCGCAAAAAGCGGGCCAGATTTTCGTCTTCCCAACGCCGGGCGCGGGTGTAGTGCAAAAACTGCTTCTCGCGGCGACCGAATTCTTCCGTATGCACCCGGCGGCGCCCATCTTCGCTGTATTCGTCGGGCACGCGCGCGTGCAGCATTTCGTGGTAAACGACGTATTCCAGAAACCAGGTGGGTACGAACGGCGCATCCAGCCGGGGATGGATGCGGATGAGCCGATCCTCCTCCTGGATCGTCCCGAAAACGAAATATTCCTTCGGAGCCAGCTTGCGGCGGCGGCCCCACGTAATCTTGTATCCGCGCAGGGGTTTGAGCCAAAAGTACTGGGAATTGATCTTGTCAAAAATCGCCTGGAGGTCGAAGTATTCGCCCTCGTGGTTAAACGGCAGGCACCGTTGCATAAGTGCCTGCGAATGAGAAATTTTACGCTTGGCTTTGGCCATGTGGAGTGGTGGCAGTCTCGGCGTGAACGGTGAACCACCGGAGCTTATAAGCGCTCCCGCAACGTGACAAGGAAGAAGGCGAATTCCTGTTCAAATATCGTTGAGAAATCAGGTTTGATTCCCCGTTCTCAGCGTCTGCCGACTCTACGACAGGCTTTGGTCGGTGAACCGCGCCGAAGGGGTTTCCCCCTGTGCCAGGATGCGTTCCACATATTTCGCCAGCATGTCAAACTCCAGATTCACCAGATCACCCGCTTGCACGGCCTGGAGATTGGTCTGCTCACGGGTGTGGGGGATGACCCACACCACGAACCGATCCGCCGCCAGTTCGGCGACCGTCAGACTGATGCCGTTGATGGCGATGGAACCTTTGAAAATGAGTAAGTGGGCGAATTCCGCCGGCACCATCACCTCCAGCCGGTAGTCGTCGCCCTTTTTTTCCATCGCCACCACGGCGCTGGTGCTGTCAACGTGCCCCTGCACGAAGTGTCCGCCCAGCCGTCCGTTTGCCGCCAGAGCGCGTTCCAGGTTGACCGGCGCGCCGGGCCGCAGACGATGGAGGTTCGTGCGGTCCAGCGTTTCCTGCAGCAGGTCGAAAGCGACAAATTCGGCCCGGTGGGCCGCCACCGTCAGGCAACAGCCGTTGACCGCGATGCTGTCGCCCCGGTGCAGACCCTTGACGATGCCGGGAGCGGCAACCTGGAGTTGGGTGCCCTTGGTGCTGCGCCGCAGCCACGAAACCTGGCCGAGTTCTTCGATGATGCCGGTGAACATGAAAAGAAAGGATGAGAGATGTAGGAGGAACGATGAAGGAGGAAGGCGGAGATGCAAGGGCAGAACCGGCCTGGCAAGGCCATTCAATTTGGCGCAAACAGGTCAGCTTTGGGGAGCGCACGCGCCTCGCGTGCGGCGGACGGCGCCCCGCCGTTCGCTCCGGTGGGCGGCCCCGCTCTTCGGCGAGGCGCCCAAGAGAGCACGCGAGGCGCAGAGCACGCGAGGCGCAGAGCACGCGAGACGCGTGCGCTCCCCGGGGTCCTCCGCAAACGGCAAGGCCTTGCCATTGGATCGGTTTCGGATCGAAGTGGGCGCTCCGCCTGCCGGGGCCAGCAGGCCAGTCTCGGCAGGCGGAGC
>CAHJWO010000070.1 GCA_903642295.1 PVC group bacterium
ACGCCGCCGAGGAGGGCTTGCGTACGCTGCCAGCTTGGACGAGTAAAAAGCGAAGCGAAGGCTGCGCAAACAGCTTCTACTTTGGCGGGTAGGATAAACATAAGCGAGGAGTCACTTTAGTGTGAACCCCTCAATGTTTACCCGACCGCTCCTCCCTTCAAATTGGCTAACTGCCTATCCGGAAAGCCCACGCGTTTTTTCTTACGCCCCTGCCGGGGCTTCGGGCGAATGGCACTTTTCCCCGGGGCTTACGCCCCGGGCTAAACTCTGCCGCCCCTGCCGGGGCTGGGAACCGGGTTTTTCGGATCGGCAGTAAAGTCGAACTCAGAGGATCTCCTCTAACTCACGGAGATCATCAGAATACGCTCTTACCGTCAGAGATGGTCGCGTGAGCCGCCTGCTATTTTGCCTCAAAGACGATCTGCCTGTGAGGGTAGTCAAAGGTCACGGGCGCATGGAAAAAACGGGGGTGCCGATGATGCCATCGGCAGGGATGCCCTCCTGTGTTTTCGGCAGCAACACCACCGGATATTTGGCGGACATGGAGCCTATTTCCAGCAGCGTGGGTGGGCATAGCTGGAGGGGTACGTTGCCCCCCACGCCGGCCGCGGCGACACCGAGTCCGGCGGGCAGCACCCCCGAGCCGAACTTCTCCCGCAATTGGTGTTTCTCCGCAAAAGGAGCGTTGAGCGCGATGGCGGCCCTGCAGGCGGTGTCCAGAACAAAGGTCCCCTCGACCCCACCGATTTTGCCCTGGACGCAGGACCATCCATTTTTGTTGCGGCTGATCGGCAGCACCACCCCGTTGCTCTCGGGCAGGTCCGCAGTCGGCAGACGCAAGATCAACGTCCGTTTTGCCGGATCAACCTGGACGACAAAATGGTCGAAGAATTCCTTCCCAGGGAACCGCACACGTCTTGCCCCATGACGGCTTTGACGGAGCTGAAATCCATCACCATGAGTGGTTGGTTGGTCAGGGTGGCGTCACCGATCTGGAGCGTCGCGTTGGTCCTCCAACTGTCAACTCCCGCCGGACCGACCCCCCTGGCGGTGCCGTGCTTGCCGATGGGTTGGAGTCCCAGCTTGTGCGCCAGCCCCTCGTCCAGCACAATCGCCGCCGCGCCGGAATCCAGCGCGAAGAAAAAAGGCCCCTGGCCGTTGATGGACAACGGGAGCCGGATGATGCCGGAGGCCTCGTGGTTGAAGGAGAGCGTCGCGGAGGTCTGGCCGGGCGCCAGGGTGGCGACGCCGTCCACGTCCTGAGTGGTGGAACCCTCCCGCGCCGCTTCTGCCGAAGGGGTGCCGACGGCCACGCTGCTCGCGCTGATGGCCGCTGCACCGTCTCTGTGGTCATCCGTGGTGGCGACTTGCGCTTGAGACGATTGGCTCAAGGATAAAAGAGCAGAGAGAAGAAAGAGAATTTTGCGTGGTGTCTTCATGGGTTGAGTTGACGCGGGCCCGGGCTTGGGCAAACGCCGCTTCCGTGCATGGAAGCGGCGTCCAAAGGGAGCCATTGTTGTTAGGCGAGCGACTCTTGCCGGAGGTCTTCCTGGCGTCTTTAGGCGGAAGGATGTACATCCTCATTCCTGCATTGTTCCCGGGTATGGTCGAAGGCGGGGGGCGCTGTCAACCGTGGAGCATGGCTTGTCCCTGGGGTGCTTCCCTGGACGGCCGTGCCTTCTCCTCGTTGGTGGCTTGATGGCTTGCCCGACCGCTTTGATCTTTAATCCTGCGCGGCGAGCAGTTTGCCGACCTCCTCAGCAGGGTTTGCTTCGGGTGACACTTCATGGAGCAGGCCGGCCTTGTTCACCAGGAAGACGGAGGGGTAACGTTGGAGACCGAAGTGCCGGGGCACCGCGCCGTCGAAGCCATTCGGCCAGTCCAGGTGCTGGCTCCGGACCGTTTGCTCCACCTCGCCTTTGTTCTCGGCAGGGTCCATGGCGACGCCGAGGATGACCAGGCCCTGGTCCTTGTACTTCTGCCGAACCTCCAGGATCTCGGGCAATTTCTGCATGCCCTGCATGCCCGGTGTGGCCCAGAAGTTCAGCCGCGCCACCTTGCCGCGCAGCTTGGCGAAATCGACCTCCTGGCCGTCGAGCCCCGTGAACTTCAGTTCCAGCGGCTTGGTGCGCAGGTCCAGCGCCTTGGTGGCAGCGGCCGCCGTAAAGTGGTTGGGACTCTTGGTGAGGGGAGTCAACACCGAGATGGTCTTGTCGGGGGTATTCCGCAGCAGCCCCAGCCGCATGGAGACGCATTGCGCCCCATCCTTGTCGTCGGGAAAGTCTTGCTCGAAGGCAGCAATCTGCTTTTCGAGTTCGGGCGTCAAGCCAGGGTTGTCGTCAGGGTGGCCGCTAAAAGCGCCCTCGTTGTGAAGCAAGACGACATAACGTGCCCTCGACCGCAGTTCCAACGGGGCATCGGGCGCGAAGGCAATCTCCTGCCAGATCCTCGCTCGTTCCTCGTCAGACAGGTGGCCTTGACGAATAATCAGCACTTTGGCGGCGTAGCGGCGGCTGTCCTGCGGATAACGCCGGAAGAACTCGGCCGTCGCCAGGCGCAAGCGCGCGTTTTTGTAATCGCGCAAGGCAATACTCTTTGCGTCTTTGGGTTCCTCGCCTAGCGCACGTAAGGGCTGATTCGTTTCGCCCAAATCGGCTGTTTGCTGAATAGATTTCCAGAGCGCATCGGCGCTCTTGGCATGGGCCTCCACGTCGGCGGTAACGCTCACCCCCGAGGACGCGCTGGCGGCTGGAGAAACCGACGGTTTGCCGGTCGTGGAATCATTGGGGTCGAGCACGACGGGCGGGGAGCCTGGCGGTTCGGCGGCGCGGGCGACGGCCGGCGCGGGCGCGAGCGCGCAAGCGGTAGCGAGATGCCACGGGCGCAGGGAGAGCAGAGCGCGGTTTGGGAGTCGGCTCTTCATGGATGGATGGTTTCGTTTGGTAGCTGGTCCTTTTCCATGGCCGGGAGGGCGACGGTCTTTATCTGTATATTCTCTGGGCCTAGCTGACCCGTCATTATCAGGTCTGCAATTTCGGGATTATTTGCGAAGATGGATTCCATCGCCTGCGCAAAGATGGGATCGGCTTCCATCGCCTCCTCCAGGTCGGGATGGACTTCCATCGCCCACGCCAGGTCGGGACTGACTTCCGTCTCCCACGCCAGGTCGGGATGGACTGCCGTCCCCAGCGCCTGGTCGGGATCGGCGTCTTCGGCAGCGACTTTTTCCACGGCGGGAGTGCCAGCGGCGATTCGCTCCAGCACGGGCGGCAGGTTTGGGGGGTAACCGATCCACGCGATTTTGGAATTCTTGTCGACGATGAACGCGGTGGGAGTGGAGGGTAGATCGGCGGCGTCCGTGAAGGCTTCGTAGGTGGCGCCGGTGGGCACGCTCGCAAGGTCATCCAGCGCGACGCGGTAGTTCATTTTGTCGCCCATCTTTGCGAGGAACGGCAGCACCTTCTTTTCGTCTTCGCCGTCATCCACGCCGATAAAGGTGATGTCGCGGTATTTCTTTTGCAGCTCGGAGAGCTGCGGGATGGATGCAGTGCAAGGGCCGCACCAGGTCGCCCAGAAATCCACGACGTACACCTTGCCCTTTTCAAACCCTTGCACCGGCTCGCCTTTGACGAATTTCTTGAGCGCCAGCGCGGGCGCGGGGTCACCCACCTTGAGCGTCGCCTTTGGCATCTGGCCGAGCGCAACGACACCGGCGGGTAGCGTATTGGGGGCGGGATCGCCCGCCTTGGGCGTCGGTTCGACGGCGTGGGCGACGGCCGGCGCAAGCGCGAGCGCACAAGCGGCGGCGAGGCGCCACGGGCGCAGGGAGAGCAGGGAGCGGTTTTGGGGTCGGGTCTTCATGGAAGGATGGTTTTGTTGGTTGGTTGGTTGAGTTGGTTGAGTTGGTTGATTGGTGTACGCGGGAGGGATTTACTCGTCCGAAGGACGGTCGCCACGGGCGAGTTCCTTGAGCAACACCTTGGCTTTGGCCATGACTTCGGCTGGCACCTTCGCCCGTTCTTTGGGGGTCTCGATATCTCCCTCGAACGTGCCTTGTTTCGCGCCGATGAACTGTAAGTGCTGACGCCCGTTCACCCTGGACACCACATAAACCCCGGTCGCATCCGCGAACCTCGCGTCAGCCGTGGCTAAGTTGACGGACTTGCTCGTCAGCAGCAATGCAGACGGAGCGGCGATAAATGTCTGGTTCGGCAGCAGAGGGTGAGCTGCCAGGATGTCCCTGATTTTGTCCCGGATGCTGTTGTTGGCGTTGGCGCCTTCCGTGCCGTTCGACTTGATTTGCTCGTCGATCAGATGGGAGATCTGCTCGAACTCTCCCGGCCCGAGCAGAGTAGCGACCGTCACGGGAATCAAAGCCTCACCGGGCAGCGCACCGCTCGACGGTGCGCTGCCTTCCAGAGGCTCCAACCGCACGACACTCCTAGCCAACGGCCTATCCTGCACGCCCAACGTCAAGCTGACCGTGTGTTCCTGCCCGCCGCGCAAGGACTTCGCCGGGATGACCTCGCCCGCTTGCTTGTTCTCCACCACCGTCCCGGGAGTCGAAGCCTCACCGGGCAGCGCACCGCTCGACGGTACGCCGCCTCCCAGAGGCCCCATCCGCACGAGACTCCAGGCCAAAGGCCTATCCTGCACGCCCAACGTCACGCTGACCGTCTGTTCCTGCCCGCCGCGCAAGAACTTCGCCGGGATGACCTCGCCCGCTTGCTTGTTCTCCACCACCGTCTGTAACTGCACGGGCAGCACGAGCAGGTGTTCGCCGAGCTTGACGAGCACGTCGTCAGCCTGGAGACCCGCCGTCGCCGCCGGGCTTTTCTCGACGACGTGCGTCACGCGCAGGCCGACCCCTTTCTCCAGCGCCAAGCGAGCGGCCTCGGCGGCGGGGACGTTCTCGACGGCGACGCCCAGGAAGGTCACTTTGACGGTGTCCGCCTTGTCGGTCGTGGAAGGACCCGGCGCGGGATCAGCCGGAGACGCCGGTGGCTTGTCCGCCCCGGCGGCGCGCGCCGACCCACCGGGATAAAGCGTCAGGCAAGGCAGGGTCAGGAGGGCCACCGGCAGCAGGAGTTTTGTCTTGTTCATCGGAGGATTGGCTATGAGCGGGTTGGAGCAGGAGGATTTCAGTAGATTGGCACCCGCACCGGCGTGATCCGCGCGGTGGGCATGGTGCACTCGAACATCGCGCCGGTGCGGGTGTCGCGCAGCGTGACGCGCTCGACCTCGTCCGAGCGGACCAGGCGCACCACCCGGGCACCGGGCAACTCGACGATGCCGCCGTCGGACTGCCGCAACACCTCGCGTTCCAGGCTGACGGCATCCGCCGTAAACGACGGCGGGGCGGAGGGTGCGCTCTGCGGCGGTCGCGGTCGGAGGAACAGGGTCAGCGCCACGGCTGCCGTCAGCGGCACGGTGGTCCACGCGAGCCAACGCAGGAACGAGGAAGCATCCCGGTTCCAACGCTCACTCCAACGGCGACGCCGGGCGGCGGGCGCGGGACGCGTTTTTGCCGACGGCGCGGCGAAGACCTCTCGTGCCAGCCGTCGGGCAAAGTCTGCGGGCGGGGCCGCCGGGCGCAGGGACTCGCGCAGTTCCGCTTCGAAAGATTCGTCGTCGTTCATTGCCGGGTGATGGGTTTGGTGAGTTTGCGCAGGGCTTCCAGGCCGTAGCGGTAGCGCGACGCCACGGTGTTCGGGGGCAGGTCGAGCGTTTCGCCGATCTCTGCGAAGGTGAGTTCGCCCCAGACTTTGAGGGTGACGACTTCCCGGTGGATTGCGGGCAGCTTTTGCAGGGCTTGCTGCACCATCCAACCCAGTTCGGCGTGCTCCGCCGTGGTGTCGAAGTGCAGCGTGGGCGCAGCGGCGTGCACGGTCTGCTCGCGCGCCGTGCGCCGGTCGTGCTGGCGGGCGAAGTCGATGGCGCGCCGCCGGATGGTCGCAAACATGAGACCCGCTCCGGGCAAGGGTTTCCCAATCAGCCGCTGCCAGGTTTCGGCGAGGGCTTCCTGCACCACGTCCTGCGCGTCGGCTTCGGAGCGGGTTTGCTGCCGGGCAAAGAGCAGCCAACCCGCGAGATGCTCGTGAATCCAGGGTTGCCAGGGGTCGGAGCAAAGGGGGTCCATCAGCGGGCACGTCCATCAACTTTTCCACCAAGGCGTCGCCGGAACGAAGTTTTGTCTAGGTATTTTCTCGGAGGGGGTCGTCGTGCGTGACCTCCGAAGCGCAAATTCCCGTTGGGTTAGGAGCACATCAAGCTGAATGGCGATGCTGGCGGAAGTCGGCGACGACCACGCGGGCCTCGGTGAGCGTCCAGAGCTGCTCCCGGTTGAGGCACTCGTCACGCAAGCGGCCGTGGAAGCTTTCCACGCAGCCGTTCTGCCAGGGGCTGCCCGGGTCGATGTAGATCGTCTTGATCTGGTTGACCCTGGTACCAGAAGGTGGCGCGTGAAAGCCGCAGGATGCGACATGCGGCCCGCCCGGAGCACAGCCCACGCCTGACCACCGCGCGGGCCGCTTCTCTGCGATGCGCCGGGCTCACCATTTTTTTCGGCGACGGCTTCAAGCACCCGGTTTTGAGCAACGCCTCGGCGAGCATCTTTTTGAGTTCGCGGTTCTCGCGTTCCAACTCTTTGAGCTTGCGCGCCTCGTTGAGTCCATCTGGCCGAACTGGCGCTTCCAACGGTGGAAGCTCACCTCGGAGATGTTGTGCGTCCGGCAGACTTCTGCCGCGAGCGTTTTCTTTGCGAGATGGAGCAGGCGGTGCCGTGGGGGCGTCTGGTGGCTTTGATCGAGCCATTCTATCCCACGGGCGCACGCGGTCGTCCACCGCTGGGCCTTGAGCGAATGCGGCGGGTTTACTTCTTGCAGCAGTGGTACGCGCTGGGTGACGCCGCCCTGGAGGACACGCTTTACGACAGCCGGGCGATGCGCGCTTTTGTGGGCGGCGACGTGGTGCCCGACGCCACGACCCTGCTCAAGTTTCGGCATTTGCTCGCACGCCCTGACCTGCCCCGGCAGCTTTTCGCCGGGATCAACGCGCTCCTGGCCGAGCGGGGCCGCTTCCTGCGGGAAGGCACCATCGTCGATGCCACCATCCTTGCGGCCCCGCCTTCCACGAAAAACGCGGCGGCTCGGCCACGTTGTTGTGCGGCGCGCAGCGCACCGGCAATGCCTGGGATTGCTCTGTCGCCACGTCCCGCCCCTCTGCTCAATCAACGCACGTATTTCAGCACCATGAAGCTGCCGGGAACCATCTTGGGGCGCATACGACCCTGGCCGGGTGACAGGGCCGCCGCGGGTTCGAACTCGGCGGTGGGTAGGTAAAGGGCGTGCGTCACCAAATCGAGTGCCATCGTGCGGGCTCCTTTCTTCGTGGCAATCTTCTCGATGACCGGGAAGCGGCCGTTTTCTTCCTTCACGACGGTCAGCGTGCCGTCGCCGCAGGAAGCGAAGGCGAAGCCGGTGCCGGGGTCGAACGCACAGGCGTCCACACCCTCGCCGATAGGCGGCGTGGCGAGCACCTTGCCGCTCGCGGCGTCGAGCACGACCATTTGCGCGTTGTGGCAACCGGCAAAAACGCGGCCTTTCGCACCGTTCACGGCGAGGCCGCTCGGTCCGTCGCCAGGGGCGATGGGCCAACGATGGGTGACGGTGTTTGTTTGCACGTCGATGGCGAGGATCTCGTTCTTGTCCTCCAGGTTCACAAAGAGCGTGCCTTTGCCGTCCGCACCGGCGAACTCCGGCCCGCCGCCCAGCGCGATGGTGGCGACCACCTTGGCGGTGGCCGGGTCGATCACGCTCGCGTCGTCGCTTTCGCCGTTGAAGGCGAAGACGTGCTTGCTGAAAGGCTCGTACACGATGGCGTCAGGCTTCTGGCCAACCTTGACCGGCTCGCCGATGGGTTTGAGCGTTTTGAGGTCGAAGACGATCACCGTGCCGCTTTTCCCGCTCGTGGCGAAGCCGCGGCTCTGGTCCGGAGCGAGCGCGGTGCCGTGGCCGCCCTCCAGGCCCGGCACCTCGCCGACGGTATGACCGTCTTCGGTGTCGATAACCTGCACGCGGTCGGTGCGCGTCACGTAGAGGCGGTGCGCGGACGAATCGACCGTGGCGTAATCCCAACCACCCTCGCCGCCGGGCTTCCAGGTGGCCTCCAGGTGGTAGCCCGAGCCGTTTGAGGTGGCAGGTTGCTGTGCGGTGACGGTTGACGCACCGCCGGTGACAGAGGTCAGCAGGGCCAGGGAACCCAGCAGTGGTCGGAGGCAGGACGCCACACGGATGGCAGAATGATCGAGGAGTTGCATCTCTGTGACCTTCAACCCACCCGTTCGGGACGCAAGGCGGCGGAGCAAGACGGTTTCGTTATCCGCCTGCACGACTCCAGTTCAGACGGGCTTCCAGGCGATGACAATTGCTCCCGCAAGGATCAAGCTGCCGCCCAGCCACTGGGCCCAAGTCAGCCGCTCGCCCAGGAACAAGCCTGCCAGCATGAGCACGAAAACCACGCTGAGCTTGTCCACGGGCGCGACGCGCGACGCCTCACCCAGTTGCAGCGCGCGGAAATAGCACAGCCATGACAACCCGGTGGCCAGTCCCGAGAGCACCAGAAACGTCCACGCGCGCGGACCCAGCGCCCAGACGCCGCGTCCTTCGCCGGTGAACGCCAGCAGGCCCACGCCAAAGACCAAAATGACGCCCGTGCGGATGACGGTGGCGAGGTTGGAACTGATCCCGGTCACGCCCACCTTCGCCAAGACGGCGGTCAACGCCGCGAAAAGAGCTGATCCCAACGCCCAGAGCCGCCAATCCGTTAGCATGAGATCACGTTGGCCCACTTTCCAGGGCGTTTCCATCTCTCGGAGGCGGACCGAGTTTCCCGGCTCTGGGAAGGGTGGATTCTGGCAAACAGATCGCACGCGGTAGAAAACGCTTGGGTGCCGTGTAGGACACCCGCATGAAAAGTGAGCAGATCGAGGTCCGCTCGGGCACAGCATTCGCGCCCGCTGATTTCCCGGATATCAGCGCGGCCCGGAACGAAGCCGCACGCTGCCGTCTGAAAAAGAGGGTAGTCTCGTGATAGAGAGATTCTTGCCCCGCAGTTGACAGAAGCAATCGATCCAAAGCTATCGTTGTCGAGACATCTGTGTTGATGGAGGTTTCACGGTCCAATTCACGGACGGCCGAGCGCATTCTATGCAAAAAACCCTCAAAGACCTAACCGCCCAGGAAGTCCTCGCGCTGGCGATCCAGGCCGAGGAGGAAGACGGGCGCATCTACGCCGACCTGGCGCGGCGCATCGGCGGCGACTTCCCGGAAACAGGCAAGTCGCTGCAAGCCATGCACGATGAAGAGGACGACCATCGTCACCGACTCATCGAGCTTTACCGGACACGCTTCGGAGACCACATCCCGCTTGTCCGCCGCCAGGACGTGCAAGGCTTCATCACCCGCAAGCCGCTGTGGGTCCATTCCATCCTGACGGTAGCGATGGTGCGCCGGGAAGTGGAAAACATGGAGCGCGAGTCCCGGGCCTTTTACCAGGCGGCGGTCGCCCAAACCAGCGACGCCGCCGTGCGCCAATTGCTCGGGGACCTGGCAGCGGAGGAAAGCAAGCACTACCGCTTGGCCGAGTCGATGGACGAACAGCAGAAGACTTCCGGCGCGAGGGGAAAGGAAGACGAATCGGAGCGGCGGCGTTTCGTGCTGCAAGTCGTCCAGCCGGGTCTGGCGGGGTTGATGGACGGCAGCGTTTCGACGCTCGCACCGGTGTTCGCGGCGGCGTTTGCCTCGCACAACAGTTGGACGGCGTTTCTCGTGGGCATGGCGGCTTCCATCGGCGCGGGCATCTCGATGGGCTTTGCCGAAGCGCTCTCGGATGACGGGGTGCTCAGCGGGCGCGGGCATCCTTGGACCCGTGGCCTCGTCTGCGGGCTGATGACAACCGCCGGGGGCATCGGGCACACGCTGCCGTTTTTGATCACCAGCTTCTCCTACGCCATGTGCGTGGCCGTCGTGGTCGTCGCCATCGAACTGGCCGTGATCGCCTGGATCAGACACCGCTACATGGACACTCCGCTGCTCAGCGCCACGTTCCAGGTGGTCGTCGGCGGGGTGCTCGTTTTCTTGGTTGGCATCCTCATCGGCTCGGCGTGAGCGCCCTACTTCGGCGAATGTCTTCCAAGATGGAAGACACTGTTATCGAAGGTCCACTGATAGGCGAAGTAGCATTGGAAGTTCGTCGGACCATTGATGGACCGGCCTGCCGAGAATAGCAGGTGATGATCCTCGCTGAAATCATAGACGGTCCCCACGTTGAATGCGGTGTCGCCGCGCCCGTCCGCCTCCGAGGCCGTCTGGTGGTACACCTCGACGCCAACCAGCAGCGGCTTGAGCACCTGCTTCTGGAGCACCATACCGACGAAGCCGTAGTTCTGGAGACCCGGACCGGGGTTGATGCCGTAGCCACCTCCGCCGTAGGCCGTCCAGGTTCCCCACGTCTTTTGCAACCACACCGGCAGCAGCGCGTGCACGCGCCCCGTGCCCAGGCCCTCCCGGGCGCTGCCGCTCGGCACCTCCAGCAACGGGAAGATGCCGACCATCGGGAGGTTCCTGGCCTCCTGCACGAAGCGGAACTTCACGCCCAGCTCGGTGTCGCCGTAGCCGTAGTGGGAGGGGCCGTCCTTGGGAGCGTCGTAGGCCAGCGGCGCGATGACATGAAGCTGCACGTTGGGCACGACGCCGTAGTTGATCTCCACGTGCGGTCCATCGCCCGACCAGCCGTCCCTCGTCCGGAAGTCCATCGAGGCGAGGTAGAACTCCCAGTGTTGGAAGTCCACGGTCTGCGGGTCGTCGGTCAGGAAGGGGGGACCCGCCCACGTCGGCACCGGGAACAGGACCAGCCAGACGATTACGAGGAGCCCCCGCCTTCGCTTCCGACGCGAATCCCTGGCTACTTCAGCGGCTCCATCCTCTGCCTGCGTCGCCGGGAAAGGTGCTTTTGCGAACATCGACATGTGATTTCGTTGGCTTTGGGGACGTTCTCCAAGCGATGCTAAACAGGAATTGACCAGAACACCACTCCCGGCGGCGAACGACCATCCGCTGGCCTCCCGGCTGGAAATCTTCGCGGCGGCTCTCAAGCTGGGCTGCACCTCCTTCGGCGGACCGGTGGCGCACCTGGGCTACTTTCACGCCGAGTACGTCCAACGCCGCCGTTGGCTCTCGGAAGCGGCCTACGCGGATCTGGTGGCGCTCTGCCAGTTCCTGCCCGGCCCGGCCAGCAGCCAGTTGGGGTTCTGCATCGGGCTGCTGCGCGGCGGTCTGCCCGGAGGTTTGTTGGCCTGGGCAGGCTTTACGCTGCCTTCCGCGGTGGCGATGACGCTCTGCGGGTACGGGGTCGCGGAGATCGGGGACGTGAGTCATGCCGGGTGGCTCAAGGGACTGAAACTCGCCGCCGTCGCCGTGGTGGCACAAGCCGTTTGGGCGATGGCCACCAAACTTTGTCCTGACCGGGTGCGCGCGTCGGTTGCACTCGTCGCGGCGGGCTTGGCCCTCGCTTTCTCGACGAACCCGTGGACGCAGGTGATCGTCCTCGCGGCCGGCGGGCTCTTTGGGTGGGCTTTTCTGCGGGCGAACCCGACCGGGCAAAGCCCGGTGCCCGAGGCGGCGCTGTCGGTACCGGGACTCGGACGCAAGGGCGCGTTGGTGGCCTTGGGCCTGTTTTTGATCCTGCTCTTTGGCCTGCCGCTGTGGCGGTCCGCCACGGGAAACTCCGCGCTGGCGGTTTTCGATAGTTTCTACCGCTCGGGTGCCCTGGTCTTTGGCGGTGGTCACGTCGTCCTGCCGTTGCTGCAAGCCGAAGCGGTCACGCCGGGCTGGGTCGGCCCCGACCGCTTCCTCGCCGGGTACGGTCTGGCGCAGGCGGTGCCCGGCCCGCTGTTTACTTTTGCCGCTTATCTCGGCGCGGTGATGACCCCGCCGCGTCCTCATGGCTGGGCGGGGGCCGTCCTCTGTCTGGGAGCAATCTTCCTGCCCTCGGGCTTGCTCGTGGCAGGCGTGCTGCCATTCTGGGAAACCCTGCGGCGGCGTCCGACCGCGCAAGCAACGCTGCGGGGCGCGAACGCCGCGGTCGTCGGCCTGCTCGTGGCAGCCCTTTACCAACCGGTGTGGACGAGCGCGGTGCACACGCCCGCCGATTTCATCCTGGCGTTGTCTGCCTTCGGCCTCCTGGTCCTCTGGAAACGTCCGCCCTGGCTGGTGGTTGGCTTGGCGGCAGGCGCGGGCGCGTGGTTTCTCACGGGTTGATTTCGGTGGACTTGCAGACGCGGTTGAAGGAGGAAGATGGGTGTCGGGTTTCACGGGTGCGAAACGGGCCAATCGTTGCAAGCAACTGGAGAAAGGCCTCCGCGCATGTCTGGCCTGACTTCTTCTCCCGCGCTGGCGGCCACTGGCCCGGTCGGTGAACGGCGCACGCTCCTCGTCACCGGCCTGACCGCCGCGATGATGGTCCTGGAAATCGTGGCGGGCCATTTCCTGCACTCGATGGCGCTCTTCGCCGACGGCTGGCACATGGGCACGCACGTGGTCGCGCTGGGCATCTCGGCGTTCGCCTACGTGTACGCCCGCCGCCATGCCGCTGACGTGCAGTTTGCCTTTGGACCGAGCAAGATCGGTCCCCTGGGTGGCTCTACACCAGCGCGATCATCCTCTTTGGCGTGGCGCTTTATATCGCTTTCGAGGCGGTCACCCGCTTGCTGCACCCGCTGCCCATCGCGTTTGGCGAGGCGATTGCCGTGGCCTGCGTCGGGTTGAGCGTCAACCTGCTGAGCGCCTATCTGCTGCGCGACGATCACCCTCATCACGGCCACGACCACAGCCACGGACACGGGCACGGCGATGATCATCACCCCCATGGGCACGGGGAAGATCTCAATCGAAAGCGACGGGGACAGCGTGGTCAGCGACCTGCATCTGCTGCGGGTGGGCCTGCGTGAATTTGCGGTCGTGGCTTCGGTGGTCACCGACGAGCCGCGCACCCCGGAGGACTACAAAGCGCGGCTTCGCCAGCACGAGGAACTCGCGCATGTGACCATCGAGGTGAATCGGTGCGATGAACACCGGGGGATTCGCCACGACCGGGTCACTTCTTTTCAAAGCTAGCCGGGGTCGACCGTGGCAACCCGGCATCTGAAGTTCAGAACAGGTAGAGGATTGGCCGAGGAGCTGTCGCCAAGGTGATGCCCTCTTCCACCGGACGTAGCCACGGCGGCAGGCATGTTCACTAGCCGATGCGCATGACGCGGGCTATGTCACGAACTCATCTCAACTCGCCGTTTTGGCACGTTGATTCGTGAGACGAGTTTTTGGCACAGTTGCACCGGTCACGCCGAATTTTTCACCTAAAGGGCGCTTCCTGAGGTCAAATATCGGAGATTTTTTAGAACACTTCGCTCGCCCTTTCAGCCAGACTTCAGCCGGGAATCCAGAGAGTGAGGTGTTCAGCCTGTGCATCAAAAGAGGCCCCCCACCTATCGCCATCTAAAGGAGATAGCCAATGGTGCAAAACAGAAGGCTGAACCTTTTAACAGCCGCGCAATCGGCGGCGCAGGGTCAATGCTGCCACCCCTGCGATGCCCAACCCGCCGATCCACGTCCCGGGCTCGGGAACATCGGAAGGCACTGTCACCGCAAACACAGTGCCAAAGTTCGCCGAACCGCCTTCCTCGGTTGCGCCGTAGAGGGTCGTCCCATCCGCGCTCAGCGTCAGCGTGCTGAACGAAGACGCACCGTTGGTGCCGTTGAAGGTGGCCACCGTGGAAAGGTCTCCTCCGCCCAATGACACGGAGAAGATCGTGCCATCGTTGTTCGTGCCACCCTCGCTGGTCGTCCCGTAGAGACGGCTGCCGACCAGCGTCAGACCGCCCTCCGGGGCTTCTCCGGTGGTGCTCCGGTTGAAGCTGCCCAGCAGCGTGACCGCCCCTCCGCCGACAGGCACCGAGAACACTGTGCCGTCGGTGTTGCTTCCGCCACCCGTCGTGGTGCCGTAAAGCGTGTTGCCGACCTGGAGCAAACTCCCGTGCGGATTTGCCCCGTTGGTCCCGTTGAAGCTGGCCAAGAGCGTCGGGGTACCCCCGCCTAATGGCAGTGAGAACACGGTGCCTTGGTCGTTGGCACCGCCGGTCAGCGTGGTGCCGTACAGGTTGCCGCCGCTGAACATCACACGTCCGGCGGGAACCGAACCGTTGCTGCCCCCGAATGTGGCGAGCGTCGTGACCCCACCCCCGCCACTCGCCGTCAACGGGGCGGAGAACACGGTGCCGTTGGTCCCGGGATTTTCTCCCTGGCCCTGGCCGGTGGTCGTGCCGTAGAGCCTGCCGCTGATCAGGGTCAGCCCCGCCACCGGGGCCGACCCGTTGGCCACGTTGAAGTTGGCAATCGTCGTGGGCGCGCCGCCGCCCAACGGCACGGAATACACCACCCCGCTGCCGTTCGTGCCGCCCTGCTGCGTGGTGCCATAGATGGTGTTGTTGACCACCGTCACGCCACCCTCCGCGTCAGGTCCTCCGTTCACACCGTTGAAGCTGGCCAACACCACGGGGACACCGCCCGTGGTGGGCACCGAGAACACCGTGCCGCTGTTGCCGCTGCCGCCGAGTGTGGTTGAGCCGTAGAGCGTGTTGTTGACCAGCGCCACGTCGCCGACCGGTTCGATCCCCGTGCTGCTGGTGAAATTTGCCAGCGTGACGATCTGGGAGGTTTGTGCCTGGGTGGCTACAGCACCGACCACGCTGATAGCTACCAACCCTGCGACGATCACCCGCCGCTTGGCGAAAGGAGATGTCATTCCTGCCGTGCGCCGCCGCTTCCATCCCACGGTCGCCCCGCCGAGCAACCGCAGCGCGCCGCCCAGCCACGTCGCCGGTTCGGCCCGAGCGGCGGGCGCACCCGGCACCAGGGGCAGGGCGGTTGTCAGGACGGCGACAGCAGTCCGGCGGGCGGCAGGCAAGGCGACGGCAGAAAAGATGGAGCAATTGGCAGGATGTTTCATGAAGGCTCGGATGACGGCGTGGCGGGTCGGAAATCGTTCCGCCCCTATAAAGGGAAGCGGGAAAAACGCGGCCACCCGGCAGACTTTTGCGTTTTATTTTCGGAATTGTTTCGGCTTCGGGTGAACCTTCCATGCTGTGATCACATGTCCCGGTGGGGCTTTGCTCATCGGTTGGCGGCACGCCGCAACCCGAAGACCACCCACCATCACAGACACATCGTCCGCTCATCATTGAAGGAAGAGGCCGGTGCCGTCCGTTTTTCCAACGGCTGGAACACGCTTCGAGATCGGTGCGATATGACTTGGGTCTTTGGACCGACGAGGTGGGAACGGCACCGGGCTCTCCTGCTCATCGACAGAAATCGTCCGAAGCGACCCCGACCAAGCCCCCCGGACCCCTGCGGTGACTACGAACGCCGGATCGATCAGACAATGGGCCGCTTCCCGCGTGACGCAGCCGTCACGGAGCATCTGCCGGTTAGACGGTGGGCGGCGCGATGGCACCTCCGAGCGTGTATCGGGCGGCCTGTTCGAGTTTGTTCCAGGCGGTGTAGAGGTCGTGCAAGAGCCGCCTTGCTTGGATGGTCAGTCGGTTTTGTGAGCCCAGGCGTTTTCCAGATCGGCATAGCCGGTCAACAGCAGCGGTTCCGTTTCCTCGTAACGCTTCTGTGCCAGGAGACACTCGCCCAAGGCAGTCTCGACGTTGCCGATGGTGTGGGCAAACTCCGCCCGGTCCATCTTGCCGCCGTGCTCATAGGCGGTACGCAACCACGGCTCTCCCTCGGCGGCACGGTCGTCCCGGGTCATACATAAACCTATGACAGCTTGGGTTTGCACAACACTGATCGTTTCTGGCGTATAAGCTGCCTCGAACGGCCCCAGAGCTTTTTGCAGATGGAGGATTGCCGTCCGATTGTCGCCGCGCGCGAAGTTCAACAGACCGCGAGCACAATTGGCGACGGCAAACATTATGCTGTTTTCGCCGACGAGCCGTTGAACGTCGGCATCCAGACGGTTGAGCGCGACTTCCAACTCATCGAGTCTTTCCAGGTTGATCAAGCAAATGCAAAGGTTGGCTTGTGGGGACAGTGCGGCTACATCGCCCGGTATGGTCTGGTCTTGGATCAACAGGACTTGACGATTGATTTCGGCCGCTTTGGCGTAGTCCCGCTCGCCAATTTTGACCGACGCTAAGATCTTGAACACCTTCAGATATTTTGGGTCGCGCTCTCCCCAAACACTGCGCGCAAAGTCGAGGGCTTCGGAGACGAGGGTCTCGGCCTCGGTGGAGCGTCCCGGCTCAGT